>JANPDE010000456.1:0-60224 GCA_031431315.1 Haliea sp. | reverse complement strand
GCAAAAATCAGTGTGATCTTATGCCGATTGTGGCGTACATAGCAGGCCTCTTCCCTCACTTCGGCCATTACGATGGTGTCGATGCCTGGACGGGCATTCCGGAGGGCACCACGCCCGAGGGTCAACTGATCCCCCAGCACCAATATCAACACAGGTTTATTCATATACGTACTACGGCTATCGGGAAGATCCGGATCGAACAACGGCCGCTCTCGCGTGCTGGCAACGAAAACGGCGAATGTATTGCATTATATTACGGGAGCGTGCCTCGCTCATCGAGAGATAGTGAGGAGCGCCGACGTTGCCTGGCCAGCCATCGGAAATGACGCTGCAGCACGGGGTCCCCTATGAGTGCTTCGGGTGCGCTGTAATCAGTTGCAAGCCGCATCTCATCATAGGTCGCGTGGATGTGCTGGTGGCAGTCCGTACAGATATAGATTCCCTGGTTGAGTATGTCGCGATCGTAGCGTAGAGAAAAGTGCCTGCGACGATGCACCTTCTTCGGAATCAGGTGATGAAATGTCAGTGGCAACATTCGAGTACAGCAGGGACAGTTATCAATCCTGTGACGCCGGATGCGGTCTTCAAGTGGGAATTGCTCTTGCCTCATATACAGCAGCCTGTTCAGAACCTGACATTGGATTTATTGCACACTTTGGGGCTCGAGGAAAGTGGGAGGATGGTCGGCTGCGGGTGTCCTCGGGATATTCACAACTACGTTTTTTCATGTATTACATCACTATGGGCATCACACAGATGGTGCTGTTGAGTGGGTGCGCAAAAGCTCCGCTAAAAATTGAACTCTACCCAAAGCCATATTTTATCAACATCTTTCTTTCCGGAAGCCGCGACATCCTTGGCGTTGCCCGCCTGCTGATAGTCAGAATATTTAGCGCCGACTGTCCACTTTGGTCCAAACGTTTTGGTGACCTGCAGGCTCGTTTCAGAGCCCAGATTGAGCTCAGATTGAGTGACGAGATTGTCGCTCTCGGATTCATAGTCATGGTATTGCAACATCGTTTTGATGGCATAGGTATTCCAATCAAAACCAAGTAACACATACTGGTCGATCAAGCCGTCTTTGGGGGTCACCAGGAATTGATCCGCCCAGCCATTGAACGTATGTTTGGTAGCGTAGGGTGTTTGCAAACCATAACGACCATCGTCAGACCCTAAAGATTCGTAACCCAACAACGGTGAAAGTGCAAACTCGCCTTCACCAAAACCCCAGACAAGGCCCAACTCTGCCAGCTTGTAGTCGGCGTCATAGCTATTCTCCTCGTTCGGCTTGTCATATACCTTTGCCTCTTGATAGGCATACTCAGCGCGATATACCGCTCGCAACGGTACTGTCGTTGGCAGGTTGTAAGCACCGTCGAAGCGCAGACCCACACTGTCATTGTTGACATAGCGCAAACCCGGGTTGACGTCTATCTGAGTTGGAGGAAGGTTCAACGTATTGTCTTCATTTTGCAGCTTGTAGGAATAGGCGATAAATTTTCCCCAGGTAAACCCGTTGTAACTGATGTTTACCAGATTGTCTTTTGTGTTAGCGTTAAACTCCGGCGTAATGCCATTTACACGCGTGGAATACGCGTATTGGAAGATGAAGTCATCTATGCCTTTATATACTGCACTGAAAGCATCAAAGGTTTGATCATTTTGACGAAATCCCACGTTCCCAATCCAGCGCTGGTTGTCATAGTTCAAGTATTGCCGTCCAAGGATTAGATCGGCCTTGCTAATACCACGGTAACGCAACTGGAAACGATTCAGCTCCGAGCCTTCGGGATCGGCTATGACAGCATGTTCGTCACTCGCCGGTACCGGTGGCGCAGGCAATTGATAGTTGTCGACGCCGCTAATGTGGGATACGTTCTCTCCCTCTGTTAATAGCGTAAAGGCATAGAAAGGTGCCGTCTCATAGGCCAAGCGCGTACGCAGCGTCAGTGCCTCTGCGCTCTTGATAAACGCATCATCGTCGACATCTTCATAACGAAGCCGCGCATTCCCGGTAAATACTCCAGAGGTCGCAGCCGCAACGATGTCTTCACTAGACAGTACCGTTACCGAGGACAACAGGAAACCGACGACAAGTAAGCAAGTTATTTTTTCAAGAAAAATCAGGCGCATTGAATTCCCCTACGAGTGATTCAAAAGTTGGTATTCCAATGTTTGTAAATTAGGTGCTATGTTGATGCTCAAGACACTTTAGGTAGTCGGGGTATTGCGTTAGCCTGCTGGACTGAGGCCAACGCTGTCGACTTTTTTGCTTGACTGAAAATATCCTCAACCTTGACATTTTTTTCGTATAGAAACCGCAACACTTCATGCCGCAGGTGGTTGTACTGTGGGTCATCCGCCAAGGCTAATCGCGCTCTTGGGCGTGGCAAATTGACGTTAAGAATCTCGCCGATAGTAGCGGAAGGGCCATTCGTCATCATGACGATACGGTCAGACAGTAATACCGCCTCGTCAACGTCATGGGTAATCATGATGACGGTATTTTTCAAGGTGTTCTGTATATCCATCAAAGAGTCTTGCAAATGCGCTCGAGTCAGCGCATCCAACGCCCCGAAAGGCTCATCCATAAGCAGCACTTGCGGTTGCATGGCAAGTGCCCTGGCGATACCAACGCGCTGCTTCATGCCGCCGGAGATTTCATGCGGTAATTTGTTACTGGCATGTTGCATGTGGACTAACTGTAGATTGTATTCAATCCACTCCTTCATTTGCGCCGCTGATTTCTTGCCGCGAAACACTTCTCTGACGGCCAACTCAACATTCTGATAAGCCGTTAGCCATGGCAGCAACGAGTGATTTTGAAATACGACCGCCCGCTCTGGGCCTGGCGCATTGACCTCCCTGCCATCCAGCACAACACCCCCGCTTGTTGCCTGCAACAACCCGGCAACAATATTCAACACCGTCGACTTACCGCACCCGGAGTGGCCTATGAGCGTGACGTACTCGCCCTCCTGGATTCTAATATTGACATTTTTCAGCGCACTAAAAATGCCCTTTTCAGTCTTGAAATCAATACCGACCTGAGTGAGTTCCAAAAGTGTTTTCATAGCAACCTCGTGTCAGAAGATATTTCCGTGCGACCCGGTTTTTTCTATCACTAACGCAGGAGTGCCTGTTTGTCCCATGAGAAATGCTGCTGCAGGAACAACATGCCGCGATCCAGCGCATAGCCGATCAAGCCGATCGTCAATACGGCTACCATGATTCTACCCAGGGAATTGCTATTCCCGTTTTGAAATTCATCCCACACAAATTTCCCGAGACCTGGATTTTGCGACAACATTTCCGCGGCGATAAGCACCATCCATGCAGTACTTAGTGAGAGTCGAAGGCCAGTAAAAATCATGGGTACAGCGGCCGGAAAAATAATGTATCGAATATGGCGAAAGAAATTCAGCCGCAGTACTTTGCTGACGTTGACCCAATCACTGCTAACGGAAGTCACACCCACTGCCGTATTGATAACCGTCGGCCACAAGCAACAGAGCATCACTACAAATGCGGAGGTGACATAGGACTTTGGCATGCCATCAATGACATTGATGTATACCGAACTGACGACGATGGTAACCAGCGGCAGCCATGCCAGCGGTGACACTGGTTTGAACAACTGGATAATCGGGTTTATCGCTTTGTAGACCGCACTGCTCAGTCCGATAACAATCCCTAAAGGAATGGCTATCACCGCAGCTAATGTAAAGCCGGTAAATACAGTCTTAAGACTGGTCGCAATCTGCTGCGGAAACGTAGGAGCTCCACTGTAGGACCGCATTTGTATCGCCGTGTCTGGACGTTGTATCTTCAGCTTGGCGTTACGTTTTTCCTGTCGCGCATGGAAATCTACCTCGCGTATTTTTTCATCCCTGAATTCTTGCAGCAAGCCGCCGGCCTGCTCCCATACCATGGCCGGACCAGGGAATTTTCCTAAAGAGGTGTCGATACGGCCAGATGTGAACTGCCACACGCTCAGAAAGACGGTTATACCTATCAGAGGGAGGCCAAGATTCCTGATAGCGCGATCAGCGACAAGCATAAAACTGGTCTGCTTCATTTACTCGCCCTTCAGACCAATGGCAAAGCCATCAATAAACTGGTTTGGTTTGAGCGCATCAAATACCGCGCCGTCCAGCCGACTTGCTTGTGGTGCTTGTACAAAATCTTCCTGGGCAAGATCGGGGAAATCACTCGCTTGCATGGTTCCTTCTGCAATCAGTTCTTTTGCTGCTAGCAGATAGACGTCGGGGCGATACGCCTTCTTCGCCATGCCCATATACCAATTATCGGATTGCGGTGCGGCGATGTGTCCCCAGCGACGCATTTGTGTCATCCACCAAATGGCATCGGAATAGTAGGGAATGCCATAGACCTCTTTGAAAAATGTGTTGAATTCAGGAATAGCCCGCCTGTCGCCTTTTTCGAACTCAAAGGTACCGGTCATGCTGTTGGCAATGACCTTTTCGTCCGCACCCACATAGATCGGCCGCGAAATCATTTTGACCGCCTCAGGCCTATTGCCATTGTTGTTAGCATCCAGCCATTGCGAGGCTCTGATCAGGGCTTTGACGGTGCGGATGGTTGTATTGGGATACTTGGTATAGAAATCTTCGCGGATACCGAAGACTTTATCGGAGCCACCGGCCCATATTTGTTCGCTGGTAATCACCGGCACACCAAGGCCTTTGGCAACCGCCTGTTGATTCCAGGGTTCACCCACGCAATAGCCTGCGGTAGTACCCGCCTCCATGGTCGGCACCATTTGCGGTGGCGGCACGACAGATAAGAAGGCCTGCGCACCCACGGTGCCGCTGCTGTCTCCTTTTTCAGGAGCATACAAACCTGGATTGATGCCACCTGCAGCTAACCAGTAACGCAACATATAATTGTGTGTGCCAACGGGGAACGTCATACCGAGATTGAGGTTCTTGCCGCTCTTGGCGTAGCTCTCCAGTACAGGCTTTAAGGTAGCCGCACTGACAGGGTGTTTTGGCTTATCCCCATCCAGCGCGACGCCGGGTCGCATTTGAGCCCACACCTCGTTTGATACGGTAATCGCCGCGCCGTTATACGACATAGTGAACGGCGTTATGATCGGGGTGCTTCCTAGCGCACCGGTTGCAGTGCCCAAGGGCATCGGAGCCAACATGTGCGCGCCATCCAACTCTCCGGAGGAAACACGATCAAATAGCACCTTCCAGTTGGCCTGCGCCTCCAGCGTTACGGTCAGATCTTCATCTTCAAAAAAGCCTTTCTCATACGCTACTGCCAACGGCACCATGTCGGTGAGTTTTATAAAGCCGAACTTCAGCTCCCATTTTTCCGGCATATCACTAGCGGTGGCCTGTATGCTCACCAGCAGTGCGCATACACACAGTGCTGCTGCAAGGATAGCGAGTGTTGGGGAAGACTGTCTCTTGCTGAATACCGCTGACATGTTGAACCTCGTGCTTACCGTCACCATGAAAACAACCAATATGCTCAGACACTATGCTCAGACACAAGCAATCGCCATGCCAATTTGGATATAGTATTAATATCAATGCGTTATGTGTTTTTCTTCACGAATTCTCGGGGGCATTTATTTGCTATGCACTGTATTCGTACATACGCACTGCTCGATGACATGCATTGGTGCAGGCAGCTGATCCTGGCGCTGACTCCAGCATCATTGTTGGGAGTCATTGGTCTATTGAAATACAGCGCCGATATCGATGGCCTCCGTGCAATTGCAGTGCTGTGTGTTGTCCTCTTTCATCTTGACCTGAACGGTTTCAGTGGAGGATTTGTCGGTAGGGCGGTAGATATCCCCTGCTGTCCGGTCGCGCCGATACCCCTATTCTGACAGTTCATCGTATACTGGAAGGACAGCAACCAGGCGCATACCTCCTGGAACAGCAAATTTATACAGCATGTGAAGCGCCACTGGGCCAGACGTCACCAGATTGAACACACGGGACACAGCCATGCCGGACAGCCGGGAACTAGTACAACGGGTCGCACAAGGGATCGCAGCCTCCAGCAAGACCTCACCGACACCTCCTGGGCCGAGTGAGACCACTCGCAGGCCGGCAACTGAGGCGCACATTGAAGCGCTCAACCAGATCTTCGCCCTGTTCCGCCTGAACTACCACAACCAGTATTACGCCGCTTTCCCCGATGCACAGCAGCTGCACCAAATCAAGAAACTGTGGCTGGAGTCACTCGCAGATTATCCGGTGGAACATATTCTCAAGGGCGCCAGGCACGCCATCGAACACAGTGAGTATCTGCCCACACTGAACAGAATGCTGGAATGCTGCCAGCAGGGCCTGGCTGATCTGGGCTTGCCACCGGCCCATGACGCGTACGTGGAAGCCTGTCGCGCGCCCTCGCCCAAATCCGCCCAGCGCTGGAGTCACCCGGCTGTTTACCTGGCCGGTCGCGACAGTGACTGGTATTTCCTCGCCAACAACACTGAGCGCACGAGCTGGCCGGTATTCAAGGCGCACTACGACCGGTATTGCGCGCAGGTACTGCGCGGTGAATCGCTCGCAGTGCCGGAGCCCGCGGCCCTGGAACGAAAGCGTGCTGAGCCGCTTTCTCGCGAGGAGCAACTGGCCCACTTGCACCAGCTGCGGGAGCAAACAGGGCTTTAGTCTTTATCGGTACTGACCACCTGCACCTGCATCTCGCCCAGTCGTTCAAACAAGCGTTTCTCTGCCCGGATAGGCCACCAGTCGTACAAAAATATATTCAAGGGATGCCACAGCGCGACCCAGCCGCCAATCACCACGCTCTCCTGCAGTAGCCAGGCGTAGTTTTTATTGGCGATCAGTCCACCGAGATAATCGCTGACGAAAATCGCCAGTGCCAGGAAGGCAATCCCGATGACCATACTGATACGGCCTTCCCTGAGGAGTCTTTTCAGTGCACGCCGTTTTGCCAGCGCACGCCGTTGGAAACTCATATGCACGGCGTCGCGGATCAAACCGGCACTGTATGCAGGCGCCAATTCATGCTGCACGGTCACCACCAGTCCCAGCGGCGCATTGGATGCGACCTCCTGCGCCCAATCGACAATATAATCGACCACCTGGGCATCGAGATCACGCTCATGAAACGGTGCAGGGTCCATGGAATTGAACAGCTGCATTGGATCGACAATGTTCAGTTTCAGAGATTCCATGGCTGGCCCTGTGGCCATCAGATCGCGCTACGCGAGCAAACCGACCGTGGTGTCTGGCCTCTGGACAGAGCACAGTCTGGGAGATCTCTAAGGTTTGTAGTCATCGCGGGAACCGCGCGCGAGATTTTCAAACCGCGTGTACTGGCCCATGAATGCCAGGCGACAGATACCGATGGGGCCGTTGCGCTGCTTGCCGATAATGATTTCCGCGATGCCCTTCTCTTCCGACTCCTCGTGGTAGACCTCATCGCGATAGATGAACATGATGAGATCGGCATCCTGCTCAATCGCGCCCGACTCCCGCAGGTCCGAGTTCACCGGGCGCTTGTTGGGGCGCTGTTCCAGTGCGCGGTTCAGCTGGGACAATGCCACCATCGGCACCTTGAATTCCTTGGCAATGGCCTTGAGACTGCGTGATATTTCGGAGATTTCCGCCGTACGGCCTTCTGACGAGCCCGCTACCTGCATCAGTTGCAGGTAGTCCACCATGATCATGCCCAACCCGCCATTCTCGCGCGCCACCCGGCGGGCGCGGCTGCGCACCTCGGTCGGCGTGAGCGCGGGCGTATCATCAATAAACAGGGGCACATCCTTGAGCTTGTTCACTGCAACAGTCAACTTGGACCAGTCCTCCTGCTCCAGTTTGCCATTGCGCAGGCGCGTCTGGTCGATGCGGCCGACAGAAGACAGCATGCGGATAATCAGGGAATCGGCCGGCATTTCCATACTGAAGACCAGAATGGGTTTTTTCTGCGTCAATACCGCGTGCTCCACCAGATTCATGGCGAAGCTGGTCTTGCCCATAGAGGGCCGTCCCGCAACGATGACGAGGTCGGAATCCTGCAATCCCGACGTCATGCGATCCAATTCGATAAATCCGGTACTGAGGCCGGTGATTTCACCACCGGAATGGAACAGTTCGTCAATGCGCCCCAGCGCCGATTTCAGTAGTGGATTGATGTCCTGCGGCCCACCGGCCCGGGTCCCCTCCTCGGCGATTTGCATGATCCGGCGTTCTGCCTGGTCAATCAGTTCTGCCGACTTGCGTCCCTCAGGATTAAATCCGCTCTCGGCGATCTCCTGTGCCGCCTCGATCAACTTGCGCAAACTGGCGCGTTCACGCACCACCTGGGCATAGGCCCGGATATTGGAGGCGCTGGGTGTGTTCTGGGCCAGCTCTGCCAGATAGGGCAGCCCCCCCGCCGCGTCCAGTTCACCTCTGGCCTGGAGTTTGTCCGCTACGGTAATGACATCGACCGGCTCCGATGCCTCGGCAAGTTGCAAGATCTGGCGAAAGATGAGGCGATGGCTCGGGCGATAAAAATCACTGGCGCCCACGAATTCGGCGGCCGCATCCCAGCTGTCAGCTGACAATAACAGGCCGCCCAACACCGATTGCTCCGCTTCAATGGAGTGTGGCTGCATTTTGATCCGCGCAAGCTCGGGTTCGCCCGGGTGGCGGAATTCAGATACGTTGCTGGGGTACTCCGGGTCGGCCATAACAGGAATTATTTTTAAGGGGGTACACAGACTAGCGGAAATGAGCAATCAGCAAAAGTGAAAACGCACCCGCTAACCACCGGCGGCGTCGCTGCACCCTGCGAATAACACACTGCACCGGTCAGGAATGGCCGGTGCAGTGCCGGGTGGGAATTGTTCCCCGCAGAGAACAAATAGCGGAGGTTTACTCCTGGATTACCGCGATGGCGACCAGCGCGGTAACGTCTCCGTGGACCTGGACAGCGATTTCATATTCGCCCAGTTCCCGCAGCGGTCCACTGGGCAGTCGAACTTCAGACTTGTCCACCTCGCAACCCTGTGCCTGAATAGCCTCCGCAATATCCCTGGTGCCGACAGAGCCGAATAGCTTGCCTTCCTCACCCGCGTTGGCCCTGATGGAGATCTGGCCCAATGCGTTGAGCGCATCGGCACGCTGCTGGGCGACCGTCAGTTGGCCTGCTGCCGCAGCTTCCAGCTCCGCGCGACGCGCTTCGAATGCGGCGGTATTGGCCGTAGTGGCGCGTACCGCCTTGCCCTGTGGAATCAGATAGTTGCGGCCGAAACCGGCTTTCACCTGCACGGTCTGACCGAGCTTGCCCAGGTTGCTGACGTTCTCCAGCAATATGACTTCCATTTTACGTTCCTCTCTTCGGGGAGCAATCTCCCACTACTTCAAATGTCTTTATCGTCTCTATCGTTGTGCTCTTCGCGTTTACTCACTTGTGGTCCCAATCCCTTGGACCAGCGCTGGCGAAAATTCAACCAGCTGTCGGCGATAGCGAAAAACACGACCATCAGTTTTACGGGGTCAAAGATCAACCAGGCGATGTAAAACCCCGTCAACCAGCCCCTGCCCCGCCCACGTAACTCAATGTGCGTGTGGACTAACGCCAGGCCCGCGAAGGTTAACGGAATCAGGCAAATCATTGCCCATGTGCGGTACTGCACGCCCAGGCTAGCCAGCGCCAGGGCCGCTACCACCAACACCGAACTCACCGTCGCAGGGTAGTACAGTGCCTTGAACTCTGCACCAAAACCGCCCGGGTTATACAGGGCGGCCTGCCAGTAGCGTGCCAGCAGCAGGCACAGCACCGACATCATGGCGGTTCCCGCGCCGAGCATCCCGGCTATCTGCGACGCTACAGGCCTGGGCATCTCCACCGCCTGCCCACCCTTGGACCACTGTTGTTCCAGACCAGCCAGGAACTCACCGAAATAAGCCACCAACTGGTCCAGGTATTCACCGGAGAAGGCCATCATGGCCAATCCGGTCGCCGCACCTACGCCAACCCCTGCCAGCACTGCCAGCGGCAGGTTTACCGTGCTGCGCAACACCAGTGCCAGCACCATGGTGCCGACCAGCAACGCCAACGGCCCGCTGTCCCCAAAGGCGTACAGCAGCGTGCCCGCCGGTAACACTGCCCACATAAACAACCAGGCACCCGATCCCGCGCCTTTGCGCAGGGTAACCAGCGCCAGTGCAGCAGCGCTGATCCAGCAAAATAACAGACTGCCAGCGCCAGCCACTATCACCAGCAGCGCCTGCAAGCGTCCGCGCATGACAAATTCTGCCAAGCCCTTCAAGAACAACCTCGACTGGCCGATGCGCGGATCAAGGGTTTGTTACAGGTGCGAATCCGTGTACGGCAGCAGGGACAGGAAACGCGCGCGCTTGATAGCGGTGCCTAACTGACGCTGATACTTGGCCTTGGTGCCGGTAATACGGCTGGGTACAATCTTGCCGGTCTCGGACACATATGCCTTCAGCGTTTCCAGATCCTTGTAATCGATTTCCTTGGTGCCTTCGGCTGTAAAGCGACAAAACTTACGGCGACGGAAAAAACGTGCCATGGTGATACTCCTCTAAACCTCGATATTCGTTACGTGACAGGGAAAACTTATACGTCGTCCGCCTCGTCGTCGGCCACATCGTCGTCAGCGTCACCGCTGCCGACCACTTCAGCTTTGGCCGCGTCGGCCGCCTGACGTTCCTCGTAACGGCTCTTGCGCTCGCGATTCTCTTTCTCCGCCTTCATGATGAAAGATTCTTCAGTGACAGGCTCATCGCGGCGAATCACCAGGTTGCGGATGACGGCGTCGTTATAACGGAAAGTGGTCGTCAGTTCTTCCATGGCATCATTGGATGCCTCCACGTTCATCAACACATAATGTGCCTTATGGATTTTGTTGATCGGATAGGCCAATTGGCGGCGCCCCCAATCTTCAAGGCGATGCACCTGACCGCCGTCTTTCTGGATTGCTGAGGTATAGCGCTCGATCATACCGGGCACTTGTTCAGACTGGTCCGGATGGACCATGAATACGATTTCGTAATGTCGCATACTGTAAGCTCCTTACGGGTTAATGCTACCCACGAATGGTGTAGCAAGGAGAATCGGCCGTGAAATAGCCGGGCAAATTTTGAGGGAGCGAAGTTTACCCAGTTTGGTAAAGGGTGACAAGGAGATTATTTGCCCATCGTGACGCGCTGTCGCACTGCCTCGAACAGGACGATGCCCGTTGCCACCGAGACGTTGAGACTGCTTACCGAGCCGGCCATGGGCAGGCGGACGAGATAATCGCACTGCTCGCGCGTCAAGCGCCGCATGCCCTTGCCCTCGGCGCCCATTACCAGTGCAAGCGAAGCTGTTAAGTCACTGTCATATATGGATTTTTCTGCCTCGTCATCGGTGCCGTAGAGCCACACACCGAGCGCCTGCAGGGCCTGCAGCGTGCGCGTGATATTAGTGACCCTGACGAAGGGCACCACTTCCGCCGCACCACAGGCCACCTTGCGCACCACCGCGGTCAGGTCCGCCGAGTTGTCCCTGGGTACAACTACCGCGTCCACGCCCGCCGCATCGGCGCTGCGCAGGCAGGCCCCCAGGTTATGCGGATCCGTGACGCCGTCCAGCACCAGGATCAACACGGGGCCGACTTTATCCTCCACGGCCTGCAGCAGATCGGCCTCGTGCCACAGGTTGGAGGCACCAGTCTCTCCTCGCGCAGTACCATCCAACAACAGGGCGACCGCCCCCTGGTGGCGCCCGCTGACGATTTTATCCAGACCAGCGCGCGGCTCCCGCACCACAGGAACGCCCTGGTTTTGGGCCAACTCCAGCAGGGCATTAATACGCTTGTCAGCGCGCCCCGCCTGCAGCAGCAGGCGCTGCAGCGCTTTGGGATTCTGACGCAGCAGGCTTTCCACAGCGTGAATGCCGTAGACGTACTGCACGCTCAGCGGCGCCGCCGCAGGCCGGTCTTACTTTTTGGCTTACGGGCAGAACTGGATTTTTTATCCTTCTTGGCACCCTTCCTGGAGTCCTTATCGGCGGGTTTGTCGGCGGATTTTTTTGCCTTAGCCCTAACATTACCTGCAGGCGCAGGCGTGGCCTCGATCAGTTCAAGGTCGATCTTGCGATCATCAAGGTCGACCCGGGCCACTTGCACCCGAACCGTCCCCCCGAGTTGGAAACTGCGCCCGGTACGCTCACCGGTGAGGCGCTGACGGTTCCGGTCGAAGTTATAGTAGTCGCCGGGCAGGGCCGTTATATGCACCAATCCCTCGATGTACAGATCCTTGAGTTCCACAAACAAACCAAAACTGGTTACAGCGCTGATCACCCCATCGAACTGCGCCCCGACATGCTCCTGCAGGTACTCACACTTGAGCCAGGAATCCACCTCGCGCGTGGCATCGTCCGCACGGCGCTCGGTCATGGAGCAATGTTCGCCATTTACCAACATGGCCTGCATGTCGTAGGGAAATACTTTTTTGGCCGGGATGGATTTGGCGCCTTCAATGCGCAGTACGCCTTTCGCACCGCTGCCACTGCGGATGAGATGCCGTATGCCCCGGTGCACCAGTAGATCGGGGTAGCGACGGATGGGTGAGGTGAAATGGGCGTAGGCTTCAAAGTGCAAGCCAAAGTGGCCTTTGTTTTCCGGCTGGTACACCGCCTGGCTTAATGAACGCAGCAGCATGGTCTGGATTACATGGGCATCCTCGCGATCGCCGATCTGCAGCAGGAGTTGCTGGTAATCGACGGGAGTGGGTTTAACGCCGCCGCCGAGATTCAGGCCCAGTTCTCCGAGAAACTGGCGCAGCCCCTCCAGCTTTTCCTCGCCGGGGCCCTCGTGCACCCGGTAGAGAATAGGCAACTCGTTGGCCTCGTAAAAGCGCGCCGTGGCAACGTTGGCGCACAGCATGCACTCTTCAATCAACTTGTGCGCGTCGTTGCGCACCACTGGCACGATAGCTTCAATCTTGCGGTGCTCGTCGAAGATGATACGGGTTTCCACCGTGTCGAAATCGATCGCACCGCGCTTGTCCCTGGCCGCGCGCAACACGTGGTAGAGGCTGTGCAGGCGCTTGAGATCCGCCACCCGGCGCTTGTCGACCTGCGGGCAACTGCCCTGCTCCAGTACTTCGCCCACCTGGGTGTAGGTCAGACGCGCGTGCGAGTGAATGACCGCCTCATAGAAACGGTATTTGGACAGTACGCCTGCGGCGCTCAATTCCATCTCGCACACCATCGCGAGCCGATCCACCGCAGGCTTTAGCGAACACAAGCCATTGGACAGGGCTTCCGGCAACATGGGCACCACCCGCCCCGGGAAATAGACCGAATTACCGCGCAGCGCCGCCTCCTGATCGAGGGCCGAGCCGGGCCATACATAGTGCGAGACATCGGCGATCGCTACCCACAGGCGCCAGCTTCCTCCTTTGGCCTCCTCACAATAGACCGCGTCATCAAAATCTCGCGCATCCTCGCCGTCGATGGTGACAAACGGCAATTTGCGTAAATCGATCCGGTGTTGCTTGTCCTCGTCCAGCGGCTCCGCTTCCAGGCGCGCGGATTCCGCCAGAACATCCTCCGGCCACTCAAAGGGAATCCCGTGGGAGCGAATGGCCACATCAATTTCCATGCCGGGGTCCAGGTGATCGCCCAGCACCTCGGCAATGCGTCCCTTGGCGCCGAGCTGCCGGGTGGGATAGTCGGTAATCTCCACAGTGACAATCTGCCCCGACCGCGCCAGGCCCTTTTCCCTTGGCGGAATGAGTATCTGCTGGGTGAGGCGGCCATTGTCGGGAATAACAAACCCGATACCGCTCTCCTCCTGGTAACGACCCACCACAGATTTATGCTTGCGCTGCAGGACTTCCACCACCTTGCCTTCAAGGCGTCCCCGGCGATCTTCTCCGGTCACCTGCACCAACACCTCGTCACCGTCGAACACGAAATGCATCTGCCGCGAGCTGAGGTAAATGTCCCCGCCCTCCGCCAGCGGCATGGCAAAGCCGTAACCATCGCGGTGTCCCTGCACCCGGCAGTGCAGCAGATTCATCTTGTTTACCAGACCGTAGGCGCCACGGCGATTGACCATCAACTGGCCGTCCCGCTCCATGGCCCGCAGGCGTTTTTGCAGCGCGTCTATTTGCTCCGCCTCAGCCAGGCCCAGGGTACTTGCAATATCGGTGTGAGCTAGCGGCTTCTCGGCAGCGGTCAATAGGTCGAGGATAACCTCGCGGCTGGGAATCGGGTTTTCGTAACGTGCCGCTTCACGCGCGGCATGGGGGTCGGCAATCTTGCCTTTTTTGGCCATAGGGCTTGGGTCTTCTGTAATGAAAAGTTAGTGGGGGTTTATAGGTATTCCAGAAGTATACGCGAGGAGAGCCTGCCCCGCATCATCGGGCATTGACAAAGCCGCGCGGGAAAAGTAAAGTCGCCGCCCTCAGATTCTTCAGCCGGCTCTGATCGCCACGAGAATCTGCTCTGCCCAGATGGTGAAATTGGTAGACACGCCAGCTTCAGGTGCTGGTGCTCGCAAGGGCGTGGAGGTTCAAGTCCTCTTCTGGGCACCACATCAATGTTTTAAGTCATCCCATAAGATTCTAAGGCTCGGCTCTACCCAATTAGGCTCTACCGCGCTCAGACGCAAACCTCTGACCCATGCCAGACAAGGTCTTATACTTAAATACAGCGCCGGGCCACAAATGCGGTATCCCATTGCGAGGCATTACAGCAACCGAGAATACTGAGCGGTCCCGTCGCGAACTCGATTAAGAACCCACATCGCTAGCCACACATTTCATCGCAGCTAAAATTCCGTGGTTGTTCCAATGCGTGTCACCTCGCCAGAAGACATATTTACCTTGTGGAAGTAGTTTATCTGCTTCGTCTTTCAAACATTTTGTAAGGTCGTAAACTGGGATACCGAGATTTCCATATTCGTTACTTAAATACTCAAAAGCATCGTTATTACCAAGCTTTACGCCTGTAACATCCGAGTAAACTCTGTATTTTGTTGGAATGAAAAAGATACCCCCAACACGATTTAGCACATTCCGATCATTGAATATGTATGTCGTAATTCCGCTACTGAGAGTCATGTAAATGTAATGCTGATAAAACCCAACCAGCTTATCGCCAATCTTTATGTATTCAACTAGTGGGTCTGGAGGTTTGAACAACTTGCGATTGATTCGGTAACTAGCGGCACGAACTTTTCTAAAAATAATATTGTTCCTTTTATGAATACGACTCAAAATCCCGCCTTTCCACAATTCTAGGGCTTCATACTTATCAAACAACAATTCACTAATGGGTTGCTTAAAGGTGGCCGTCTGATTTTCAGGAAAGCTGAAATCATTTCCTTCAAAGTAAAAAACGTAAAATTTCGCATCTGATTTTGCGTGGGGCAAAAAATCTTCTATGAATTTTTCGTAAATCTCGGGTCCCGCAGGAAAAGCAATAGAACCAACCACGGGCTTCATGAATTTTTGTAAGGTGTGTGCGGGGTCTTCTTCTTGAGTAATCCCAGATCCCAGTGTGAAAGAATCTCCCACAAGAATGACTGATGATTTTTTGAGCCGTGAAGGCTCGTTTCGGTAGCCAAATTCGTCTGTGATAAATTCAACAGTACGTGGTTCTTTCAATTCTTCTCGCAGAGGATTGTCGAGTTCGAGTGTATAAAGATCACCATAGGGTTGTTCGATAGTGTCGTTTACATTTTTTTCAAATATCGTGGTGTAACTTCCCCATTTTTCAATTTCGCGAAAGCGTCCCCATTTTTCAGTTTCGCGATAAAAAGCGGGAGCCCTCTTTGTTGCAAGATTGGAATTCATGGCATTTAAAACAACAATTAAAATGAATAGTAAGACTGCCGTAAATCCAATTTGAAAGGCATTTTTTTTAAGTATGAAACGAATAAGAAAGGCTAAGAGGATATCAACCCAAATCGGAAAGCCCAATAAAAAGATCGCGATGAATAAGAGGAGAAAAACCACGGAATGGATATTTCAGTAGAGCCCCCAACGTTTATTCGAGTAAAAACTGTTGATTACAAAATCGTTCCCGATTTCAATCAATGCCCTATTATCCAATTCTTGATTTAGTGGGATTTTTTCGAAAATCGCTAAAATTAAAGTCTGTAGCATTTGGTAGAGACTCACATCAATATTCATAACTCTTTCCGATAGTGACATAGTCCGGCCCTCCTTAACAACCATGCTATTCGGCTTGGCCTGGCAGTGTTGCGTAGGAGCCTTCAACCAAACCAGAGCGGGTGACGTTGCTCCGGAAACCGCGACGGCGCGCAAAACCAGGTTACCGCCCACGTACGGGGCCGGGGGTTTTTCGGCGGTTTGGCCGTGCGGTGCAGGGTCATCTCGTCAATAAAAATGGCGTCGCCAGGCCCGAGGATCGGCGTAACAACCCGACCGATGCCGGCCATGGCAACCACTTCCTTGTGGTCGAAGGAATTGCCGTAGCTCAGCGGAGCACGCTGACCGGCCTCGACCCCCAAGACCTCATCCAGGCGACGCGTCACCACCGACAGCCCCGTGACATCAGTGCCGCACTCGTCCAGAGAGAGAAAACTGTTCACGGCACGAATGTTGCCCCCGAAGAAAGCACCGTCCTGATGCCACGGCAGCCCTAACTTTAGTATCTGCCGGTCTATCTGTAGCCGCTCGGACAGCAACACAGGGGCTTCGCCAAGGTAGTCCGTCATCACAGCGCCCATGCCCGCATTGTGGTAGGCCTCCACCAGCCCCTGCAACGCGGCCGCCGAGCACTTCATGGGGGCGGAACCCTGGCTCGGCTGGCCCTGTTCGTCGGTCGGAACCAGCGGCTGGGACCAGTCTCGACCATCAATGAGGCCACAGAGCCGCTCAACCTCCGCTGGCGCCACCAGACCCCTGACCACGAGGGCGCCATGGTGGCGCAGGCCCGAGGCCACATGCGCGGCGGTCAACTCGGCTCCGGAGATCTCAGGCGCCCCCACGACACCGGGAAAAAGGTCCTGCGTCGGCGTGGTTGGCAGTGGCGCACCCGTGTTGCGAACATGCTTGGCCCCAATTTCATGTCGCAACACAACGAGGCGCAGCAGATCGGCTTCGGACAAGGGTCGCGGTCCTGAGGTAATGCGGTTGAGTTCGGCAATAGCGTTCAACATCGTATGAAATCGCTCCCTGGTTATGGGTTGAGTCTATCCACCCTTAATAGTTCGGGCAATCATTATGAGTTGTTCAGAATTGTGGGTGCGCTACACTACTACGTGTATTGGAGGAGACACTTACACGCTATGAACCTGAATCAAACCGTAATCCTTTCACCAGACGTGATCTACCAGGAAGTTTCCGGCGAAACCGTACTACTCGACCTGGAAAGCGAGTGCTACTTCGGCCTGGACGCGGTGAGCACGCGCATCTGGCAGTTGATCCGGGAAAGCGGTGAGTTGCGCATCATCTACAACACCCTGCTGGAAGAATACGAGGTTGAGGGACCGCAACTGGGCGCCGATCTTGAAGCCTTTCTCACGGATGCCTGCCAGCGCGGCCTTATTCGACTGCAGATTGCCCCATGAGTCAGGCGTCCGCAGAACGAAAAACACATTTTCGGGCCTGCCACCTGTGCGAGGCGATCTGCGGATTGGTGATAGAAACCGAGGGCGATCAAATCCTCTCAATCAAGGGCGACAAAAATGACCCACTGAGCCGTGGCCACGTCTGTCCCAAGGCGATGGCCTTGCAGGATTTCCACGAGGACCCGGACCGCCTGCGGCAACCGCTGCGGCGCACTACCAATGCTGCTGGGGAAATGCAATGGCAGGAGATCAGCTGGGACGAGGCACTGGACAGCGCGGCACAGGGACTGGTTGCTGTGCACGAAAAAAACGGCGTGCACGCCATCGGCGTCTATATGGGCAATCCCTCCGTGCACAACCACGGCATGCTGACCCACCAGGGCAACCTGTTCAGGCACTTGCGCACCAATAACCGCTTCTCCGCCACCTCGGTGGATCAACTGCCCCACCATCTGGCAGCCCTGTGGTTGTTCGGCCACAAGTTCCTGTTTCCCATACCCGATATTGACCGCAGCGACTACCTCCTGATGCTGGGTGCCAATCCCATTGCTTCCAATGGCAGTATCTGGACAGTGCCGGACGTGAAAAAGCGTATCAAGGCGCTGCAGGCGCGCGGCGGCAAGTTGGTCGTGCTAGATCCACGCCATACGGAAACCGCGCAAATCGCCAGTGAACACCATTTTATCAAGCCCGGCACTGACGCGCTGTTCCTGCTGGCAGTGTTGCACACCATCCTGAGTGAAGGTCTGGACGATACCGCACACCTGCGCGATTTCACCAGCGGGCTGGACGTGGTGCGTCACGCCATTGACGATTTCACTGCGGAGTACGCCGCGCAGCACACGCAGATCGATGCCGACACCATCCGCCGGCTGGCTCGGGAGTTTGCCGCTGCCGGGGCGGCCATCTGCTACGGCCGCATGGGCGTTTCCACCCAGGCCTATGGCGCCCTTAACCAGTGGCTGATTCAGTTGATCAATATAGCCACCGGCAATCTGGATCTTCCGGGCGGCTCGCTTTTCACCCTGCCCGCGATAGACCAGGTGAGCACCAGCAGTCCCGGCGGTTTTGCCCGCCACCACAGTCGCGTGCGCGGCCTGCCGGAATTCGATCGCGAGTTTCCCGCTTCCACACTCGCCGAAGAGATCACCACGCCGGGAGAGCACCAGATTCGCGCGCTATTCACGGGCGCCGGCAACCCGGTCATGTCCACGCCCAACGGACGGCAACTGGATGAAGCCCTGGCGCAGCTTGAATTCATGGTGTCGCTGGACCCGTATCTCAATGAAACCACGCGCCACGCGGACATTATTCTGCCGCCCACATCGCCGCTGGAGCACGATCACTACGACCTTGCCTTTCATGCCAATGCTGTGCGCAATACCGCGCGGTTCAATGAAGCTGTTTTCGACAAGCCCGCCGGCGCCCTGCACGACTGGGAAATCTTCACGGAGTTGGGCAATCGCGTGGCGCAGTTGTTGGGCAATGAACCACAGCCAAGCGTGGCACCGGCGCAGATCATCGATCTGGGACTGCAATTCGGCCCCTATGCGACGCAGGGTATGTCGCTGGCAAAATTACGCGAGCATCCTTCCGGGATCGACCTCGGTGCGCTACAACCACAATTGCCCGCTCGCCTGCAAACCAAAGATAAGACTATCCGTTGTGACACGCCGGAACCCCTGGCAGACCTCGCCCGCGTGCGCCGTGAGTTTCCCATCACCGCAGCAGCATTATCCAATCAACCGCAACTGCGACCGCTGCAATTGATTGGCCGCCGTCATGTGCGTTCCAATAACTCCTGGATGCACAACTACCGGCGACTCGTGAAGGGCAAGAATCGCTGTACGCTGTTGATGCACCCTGATGACCTGCAGCAGCGGGGCATTGCCCAAGGCAGTGAAGTCAGCGTGCGTTCGCGTGTGGGGACACTGCAGGTTGTCGTGGAAGCCACTGAGGAAATCATGCCCGGCGTGGTCAGCCTGCCGCACGGCTTCGGACATGACCGCGCAGGGATACGACTGTCTGTCGCGGCGCGCCATGCAGGCGTAAGCTGCAACGACATCACCGATGATCTGGTGCTGGACGCACTGTCGGGGAACGCCGCGGTGAACGGGGTATCGGTCGAGGTCTCATCGGCTTAGGAAAAGTAATTGAAATGCAGACGAACGAGGGACTGTGTACGGGGAGTTGTCTCATCGCATTTTCGCTGCTGTTAGTGGGCTTAGTTATTTACGTCATCAACATCTACAACACGCTGGTGGGGCCCACAAGCCGCTACCTCAATGCTTCCCCACAAATCGAAATATAGCTAAAGTGACCATACGACCATATACCCAACCGTAAAGCGTATATGGGGCATGAACGCGCTACCCTGCAAGCTGTTACCAAAGCGCAATGACGCGGCGGCCGTTCTCAAGTCGGTGAACAAAGGCAATGTGGGCAGCATTGCGTTGACCTTCGGCAAAACGCGTCAAGCTTGAAAGCCTGTTAGTAAGAAAGGATTAAGTCATGCGGATCCAGGATGGCCACAACGATTCAGACCTGTCTCACCCTAAATATAGACCCGACATCGACGGCCTTAGAGCGATAGCTGTACTCTCTGTAGTCACATTTCACGCCTTCCCAAGCTGGATGAAAGGTGGCTTCATAGGCGTCGATGTCTTTTTTGTCATCTCCGGCTATTTAATTTCAACGATTATCTTTGAAAATCTGGATAGAGGCACGTTCAGCTTTGCTACGTTCTACGCGCGCCGTATAAAACGTATATTTCCGGCCCTTCTATTGGTGTTAACCGCGAGCTACGCCTTCGGCTGGGTTACATTATTTGCTGACGAATTCAAACAACTGGGAAAACATATCGCCGCTGGAGCTGGCTTCGTTTCTAACCTCGTCTTATGGAATGAGCTGGGATACTTTGACAACTCGGCGGAAACCAAGCCGTTATTACACTTGTGGAGCCTGGGTATCGAGGAACAGTTTTATATTTTCTGGCCCTTTTTGCTTTGGCTTACATGGAAGCAGAAGTTTAATATTCTGACTGTGACGCTAATTGTCGCTGCGGTGTCTTTTTATCTCAACGTTGCAGGAGTCAGGGCGGATGCTGTAGCGACTTTCTACTCTCCGCAGACCCGATTTTGGGAACTGTTAGGTGGCAGTCTGTTGGCGTGGGTGATGCTTTATAGAAAGGACGCTACCAACTCCGTTAAGGCAAAGCTTAACAACTGGGCAGCCTCTGCAGTGGGTCGGGACAAGACCAATGACTATTTTTCCAATGCGCTCGCATTCGCAGGCCTGGCCATTCTTGTGTACGGATTTTGGTGCATCAATAAGGAGTTAAATTTTCCCGGTATCTGGGCGATTGCTCCGGTATTGGGGGCTGTACTCCTTATTTTATCTGGCCCAAACGCGTGGGTTAATCGATCCCTGCTGTCAAACCGGGTAGCAGTTTGGTTTGGCTTGATAAGCTTTCCACTGTATTTGTGGCATTGGCCGTTATTGTCTTTTGCCCGGATTATTGAAAGCCATGTTCCTGACCGAAGTACCCGAATGGCCGCAGTTCTACTTGCCATCGCTCTGGCGTGGCTCACTTACAAGCTAGTCGAAAGTCCCATACGGTCAGGCCGGGATACCGGAACTAAGGTGTCTGTACTTGTAGTGTTCATGGTCATTATGGGCAGTGCTGGCTACTACACATATAGCAAAGATGGATTGTCATATAGAACCAAAGATCGGGAAGAATTCATCAGTTACTTCAGCAACAGTTTCCCTACGTGGAAGTATTTCAAGAAGGTGAACATGGGCTCTGCATGGCGCTCTGAATGTGCCTTTTTCAATTACAAGGAATATGAGGAAACCGGGAAGGTGCCGGAGGGCGGCGTGGCCAATAGTAGACCGCTTGAAGCGATTGCATCGTCTTGTTACCAACGAGATCTACAATTTAATAAATCAGTACTGATATGGGGTGATTCACACGCGCAAGCGTTGTACGCGGGAGTGATCCAATACATTCCAAAAAATTGGCAGGTTCTACAGGTTGCTTCGTCGGCATGCCCTCCAAACCCGGGAATTAAATTTCCATCGAAAGAGAGGCAGTGCGCCCAGTCAAATTACTTCGCGGTCAAAACGATTAGCGACGCCAAACCCGATGTAGTCGTGATCGCACAAAGTCGTTTGCACTCCGCAAAAACAATGTCGGAAATGGCTGAAAAGTTGGAAAGCCTGGGAGTCAAAAAAATACTCTTTCTAGGCCCTACACCGCAATGGACAGCGGATTTGCCAAAGATTTTAGCTCGGCAGTTATGGGCTACAAAGCCGAGGCGCACTTTCATCGGTATCGATCAGGACATAATGGAGGCCAACAAGCAATTGTTGCGGGAGTTTGGTAAAACCAAAGCTGCGGAATTTGTCGACGTTATCAGTCTTTTTTGTGACGCCGAGGGTTGCCTTACTTATACGGAAGATGATATCAAGAGCTCCATTACAACTTTCGACTATGGTCACTTGACCCCATCTGCTTCAAAGTTTCTGTCAAAGAACTTACTCATTCAACGCATTGTCGCTCCATGATGGGTAGTGGATTTATGTCCACTTTGACTTGCTACACGGCTGCCGGCAGCAAAGTGGTCACCGATGGTATGGGCGTAATTTGCATCATGCCACCATTATAGGATGCTGCTGAACGTCACTGTGTCAATGTAGTGATAGAGATGGCGCTGGCAGCAGGCGGACAAAATAACCAAATTCGTTCAGTCCACCCGTGCATCTTTTAAAACGGTGATTTTGTGCTAACTTGATAGTTACCGTTGACCCAGCGCAGGGATTAGCGCAGGACCAGAGACCAGAGACAAGAGACACCGGGTCACGCGGTAGGCAACACACCCCTGGAAACCACAACATGGAAGTTATGGCTATGGAACAATCACTTTTATCGCACCACGGCGGGGAAGATACCCTCCCGCCGCCCGAAAAACCCGGGTACCTCGCCCTCTCCCGCACGACAGACCGGGTGCTGCAGATACTGCTCGGTGGCGATCTGGCCCGCCTGCGCGCCGATTCCGTCGCAGAATCGCTGGGTATGAGCAGCACCACCCTGCGCCGTCGTCTGCGTGCCGATCACACCTGCTACCAGTTCCTGCTGGACCGCGCCCGGCAATACCGCTGTGAGCAGGTGTTGCGCGCCATGTGGCGCCCCGGCAAGTGCCTCGCGGATGAATTAGGCTACCTGGAGGTTAACAGCTTCTACCGCGCCTTCCGGCGCTGGACGGGCTTGAGTTACAGCGAATACAAGATACGCCACTGTCACTAGGCTACAGCCAGCCCTGCCAGCGGTAGACCCAAAAACCCACGATTTCGTGTAGGGCATTGGTAGACTGGGACAGGTTGCTGACGACGGGCAGCCAATCAGGCAAGACCTGTTTGGCTACCAGTTGTTGGTAATCCGTCGGCGCTGGCACTACCTCCAGCCCCTGCGCCTCGAACAGTGCCAGTGAGCGTCGCATGTGATAGGCGGATGTCACCAGCAGGATACGGTGCATACCCCTGGCCTTGAGCAATCGCGCCGAATAGACGGCATTGTCGTGGGTGTCGCGGCTCTGGTTTTCCAGCACGATATGCTGCGACGGCACACCCATGATGACCAGCAGGTCTTTCATCTGCTGGGCCTCTGGCCGCGCACCTTCAACTCCGCCTCCGGTCAGCACTACGACTGGCGCTTTGCCCGCCTTATACAGTGCGACGGCTTGCACCAGTCGGTCGGCGTGCTGGTTGAGATCGGGCAATGTGCCCATGTGGGTATCGCCACGCATGGCGCCACCCAGCAGCACAATGGCGTCCGCCGTGCCGATGGCCGACATGGCACGGGGCACAAATCCGCGCTCCAGCGTGCCCGTGAGAAAGTTCGCAAACATGGCCGTGGAGCACAGGTATAACCAGCTGACAGCCAGCAACAAGGTATAGAAACTGCGACGGGGCCAGCGCAAACCGGAAAAAATCAGGGCCAGTACGCACAGCAGCAGACTCAGGCTGAGGGGATAAATCAGCAGTGACAGCAGTTTGGAGAGGGTAAACGCCGTCATGCGTAGCCCGTGGGATTGCCCGCTTGCCAACGCCAGGCGTCTTCACACATTTGTTGCAGTGTGCGGGTAGCCTTCCACCGCAATAGTTGCAGCGCCAGGCCGGGGTCAGCCCAGCAGGCAGCGATATCGCCGGGGCGACGCGCGACAATCTCGTAGGGAACTGATTTCCCACTTGCGCGCTCGAAGGCACCCACCATTTCCAGCACCGATACGCCGTTGCCGGTACCCAGATTAATGGTATGCAATCCACCTTGCTGGCAGACGTGATCCAATGCAACGACATGCCCATCCACCAGATCCATCACGTGGATATAGTCGCGCACACCGGTGCCATCCGGGGTCGCATAGTCATTGCCGAAGACATACAACTTATCGCGCTGGCCCACGGCCACCTGCGCCACAAACGGCATCAGGTTGTTGGGGAAACCCCGGGGATCCTCGCCAATACGTCCGCTGGGGTGCGCTCCGACCGGGTTGAAATAACGTAAGCGGCCTATGCTCCAGTCGGGATTCGCATGGTGCCAGTCCGCCAATATGACTTCCACCATGTGTTTGGTGCGGCCGTACGGGCTGGTTGGGGCGAGGGCAAAATCTTCGCGGATAGGAACCGTAGCCGGGTCCCCATACACCGTGGCGGAAGAGGAGAACACCAGGTTCGTAACCCCGGCATGGCGCATGGCAGCCAGTAGTGCAAGCGAGCCCGCGACATTGTTGTCATAGTACTCCAGTGGCATGGACACTGACTCGCCGACCGCCTTCAGGCCGGCAAAGTGCAACACCGCAACTATGGTATGGGTGCGAAAAATCTGCTCCAGGCAAGCCTGATCGCGAACATCTCCCCGAATGAAGATGGGTGCCGTACCACAGATTTCCTGCAGGCGCTGCAGGACAACCACGCTGCTATTGCAAAGGTTGTCGAGTATCACCACCTTATAACCGGCTTCCATTAGCGCCACACATGCGTGACTACCAATGTACCCTGCGCCACCTGTCACCAATACGGTTCCGGCCATTCCATTCGTCCCGGATTGTCATTGCACCAAGCGACTGAGAGTATATCCGTTTGCACCATGTGGGAAGCCCTGGTGCACCATTTCGGGCGGCAGCGCACACTCTGATGCAATGCAAAAGCAGACAAAACAATTTATCATGCAGCACCAAGCTCGCGTAATAGAGTCACCCCAATGCATATTCTGGTCACCGGCGCTGCCGGCTTTATTGGCTATCACCTCAGCGACAAGTTACTGGCGCGCGGCGACACCGTCACTGGCCTGGACAACCTCAACGACTATTACGCTGTCAGCCTGAAGGAAGCACGCCTGGCAAGGCTACAAAAGCAGGGTGGCTTTCGTTTCATTCGCGCCGACCTGCAGGACCGAGCTGCCATGGTGGAATTATTTGCCCACAACCGCTTTGACGCCGTGATCAATCTCGCCGCCCAGGCCGGTGTGCGTTATTCGCTGGAAAACCCCCACGCTTATATCGACAGCAATATTGTGGGGTTCATGAATGTGCTGGAATGCTGTCGACACCACCACATCGGTCACCTGGTGTACGCCAGCAGCAGTTCCGTCTACGGCATGAACGGTGCGATGCCTTTTTCCGTGCACGACAACGTGGACCATCCGATCTCGCTGTACGCCGCGAGCAAGAAGGCCAATGAACTGATGGCTCACACCTATTCACACCTATACGGCATTCCCACGACGGGCCTGCGCTTTTTCACGGTGTACGGCCCTTGGGGACGACCCGATATGGCGCTCTTCCTGTTCACCAAAGCCATTCTGGCAGGAGAACCCATCAAGGTATTCAACAACGGCGCGATGCAGCGTGATTTCACGTACGTGGACGATATCGTCGAGGGCATAATCCGCGTCACCGATGCGCCTGCCACTGCCAATCGCGCCTGGGATGCCAACTTCCCAGACCCCGGTACCAGCAGCGCTCCCTACCGTTTGTACAACATTGGCAATAGTAAACCGGTGTTATTGACCGATTTTATCGCGGCAATAGAAAAGGCGCTGGGAAGAACCGCGCAGCAGGATTTGCTGCCGATGCAGCCAGGCGATGTGGCAGCCACCTATGCGGATATTGAGGACCTGATCGAGGCTGTCGACTACCGGCCGCAAACGCCGGTGCAGGATGGCATCAACAATTTTATCGCCTGGTATCTGCAATACATGCACAAGGAACAACCATGAATGTTGTGATGATCGGTGCGGGCTATGTGGGACTGGTGTCCGGGGCCTGCTTTGCCGAGTTTGGCGCCAATGTCACCTGCCTGGATGTGGATGCCGAAAAGATTGCTGCCCTGCAACATGGCAAGATACCGATCTACGAACCCGGCCTCGAAGATCTGGTGCACAGCAATATGCAGGCCGGACGCCTGCAGTTCTCTACAAAATTCCAGGACTGGATTGGCGACGCAGATCTTATTTTCATTGCCGTTGGTACACCGACCCGCCGTGGCGATGGCCACGCCGATCTTAAATATGTGTATGCCGCTGCTTGTCAAATTGCCGAGCACCTGCAGGGTTACACCATTATTGTGGATAAATCCACTGTGCCGGTGGGAACCGCCCGGGAGGTAAAGCGCGTCATACAACAGGCCAACCCGACAGCCGACTTCGATGTCGCTTCCAACCCCGAATTTTTGCGCGAGGGCTCGGCGATCAACGATTTCATGCGCCCGGATCGCGTCGTGCTGGGTGTGGAGAATAAACGGGCCGAAACCCTGCTGCGTGAACTGTACCGGCCGCTGTACCTGATCGAGGCTCCCATCCTGGTGACTGACCTGGAAAGCGCTGAGATCACCAAATACGCAGCCAACGCCTTCCTGGCGACAAAAATCAGCTTCATTAATGAAGTGGCGCAATTGTGCGAAAAAACTGGCGCCGATGTCCACGCGGTGGCAAGAGGCATGGGGCTGGACGCACGCATTGGCAAGAAATTTCTGCATCCGGGGCCAGGCTATGGCGGCTCCTGCTTTCCCAAGGACACCCAGGCGATGATCCGTATGGCCCAGGAGGCCGGCACCCCCACTCGAATCGTGGAGGCGGTTGTCGCAGTGAATACCGCACAGAAATCCCGCATGGTGGTGAAAATACAAGACGCGCTGGGTGGCAGTGTGGCGCATAAGACAATCGCAGTACTGGGGCTGACGTTTAAACCCGAGACTGACGACATGCGAGATGCACCCTCCCTGACAATTCTGCCCGCCCTGGTCACACAGGGGGCAAGCATAAAGGCCCACGATCCGCATGGCATGGATGAAGCCCGCAAGGAATTACGGGATACCATTGAGTACGCGAACAGCATCGACGATACTGTCCGTGATGCCGATGCCATCGTCCTGATGACGGAGTGGAATCAGTACCGCGGGCTCGATCTGGCCCGATTGAAATCGTTGATGCGAGGCAATGTGTTCGTGGATCTGCGCAATGTTTACGAACGGAGCACGATGCAGGCGCACGGATTCCACTACAGTTGCGTCGGCCGGTAGGCTGCAGAAAATCGCCATAGAGAAGCGCTGGACTTTAACATGAAAGAGCAGTCACCCGTCGGCCATCATCCATCGTCTTATATCTCACCCAGAGTACATATCGATGCTGATGCAAACGTAGGCCCGAATTGTTATATCGATGGTGACATCTCTATTGCCAAGGGAGCTGTTTTGCTGGGCGGTATTACGTTGATTGGCACGTTGGAGATTGGCGAAAACTGCACCTTGGAGCCTGGAGTCTGCATCGCCAATGACTTTCACGACACTGGCGCCGCAGCCACTCCTGCAGCGATAACCATCGAGCCCAATGTCCATGTAGGAGCCGGCAGTGTACTGATCTGCGGTATTACCATTGGCATGAACGCAAGAATAGCGCCAGGCACAATTGTTTCCAGGTGCATTCCGCCTTATGCCATTGTGCACGGCAACCCGGGCGTCATCATCGGCTATTCAAGTGGCGGCAGCAGCGATCTTGCCAATGCGCCCGTTCAAGCTTCGGAAGAGCCTGGAGTCAACACCTGTTCAGTTGCCGGTGTGACTATCCACCGGTTCAAGCGGATACGTGATTTACGCGGTGATCTTTCCGTCGGTGAATTTTCCCGGAACGTCCCATTCAGGCCAAAGCGCTATTTCCTTGTCTACGATGTGCCCAGCGCGGAAACCAGAGGTGAGCATGCGCACCGCGAGTGCCAGCAATTTTTGACCTGCGTGACAGGGTCTGTCAGTGTCGTTGTTGATGATGGTGTTAATCGCGAAGAGATATTACTCGATTCGCCAACGCTGGGACTCTACATTCCTCCCGGCGTATGGGCGAATCAGTACAAGTACTCGGCAGATGGCGTGCTGCTGGTATTTGCATCGAATTACTATGACCCCAAGGATTACATACGGAATTACGGCGATTACCTGCGTGAGAAAGGTGTAGGACATTGATACCCTTTCTCGAGTTAAGAAGCACCTACACTGAATTGAAAGCCGAGATTGATGAGGCCGTCGCACGCGTTCTGGACTCGGGGTGGTATATCTTGGGAGATGAGGTTACGGCATTTGAACGCGAATTTGCCGAGTTTGTGACCTCCAGATACTGCGTTGGCGTTGGCAACGGTCTCGACGCCCTGGTTCTCTCCCTGCGCGCGCTGGACATAGGTCCCGGTGATGAAGTCATCGTCCCCGCCAATACGTATATCGCGACCTGGCTCGCGGTGAGCGCGGTTGGCGCAACGATTGTGCCTGTCGAGGCAAACCCGGTCACACACTGTATTGACCCGATTTTGGTGGAAGCCGCCATCACAACCCGCACCAAGGTGTTACTGCCGGTGCACCTTTACGGCCATCCAGCGGATATCCCGGCGCTGCGAAAAATATGTCTCAAGCATAGGCTGCGCATGGTAGAAGACGCAGCGCAGGCGCACGGCGCTGCCACTGGCGGAACCATGATCGGCAAGTCAGCCGATATCGTGGCCTGGAGCTTTTACCCCGGCAAGAACCTGGGCGCGTTTGGCGATGCCGGGGCAATTACCACGGATGATGAAGGCCTTGCCCGGCGTATTAGTGAACTGCGCAACTACGGGTCATCAAGAAAGTATGTGAATGACGAAAAAGGGGTAAACAGCCGTCTCGATCCGATACAGGCCGCCATTCTCTCGGTGAAGCTGCGCCATCTTCGGTCATGGAACGACAGGCGAGCGCTAATTGCGCAACGCTATGCAGCAAAGCTGGCGGGCCTGCCACTGACATTGCCGGAGGCGAGTCCCGAGTCAGTACACGCATGGCACCTCTATGTCATTTCCTCGACACACAGGGATGAATTGCAAGCGCGACTCAGCGACGCAGGCATCGCGACACTGATTCACTATCCGATTCCACCCTTCAGGCAAAAAGCTTATGTCGAAATACATGGCAGTGCCGGCAAGTGGCCGGTCGCCGATCGCCTGGCGCGCGAAGTATTAAGTCTGCCCATTGGGCCGCACCTGTCGATGTCAGAGGTAGATAACGTTGCCGCTGCAATGCACAGCGCGCTTGAGCACTGTTACTGATCAGACTATGCGCGAGGGACTTCCAGGATAAACGCACAAAAGGCGCCCACCATTCAGAGCACTACAGGAATCCGAGGGCGTACCGAATGGAGAAGGGCGGTAGCTTGAGAGCTGAGACCCCAATGACTCCAGGACCTGAGAAGTTAAGTTGGCAGTACCGATTTTTTGTGCTATAGGATTTGAGTAAGTATTGTGTAGACTACGAGATGGAATTTCGTGAGCGGTGAAAGGTGAGAGGTGAGCCATGAGTAATCAAGTAAACATTGAGCGCCGCGACTCGGGACCCGTGACCAAAAAAGTGTGGACTACGCCCGTTGTAAGCACTTTAGGCTTGAGTGAAACTGCAAATGGTACCTTTATTCCGGGTGGCGAAAACTTCTTCAATTTTTTGGCACCGTGCGCTCCTGGTCAGATGACCCTCGGCTGTTCCTGATAACGATTTTCGAGGTGGTAAAAAGATAGCTGCTAGATGTTCGGCCGTTTCGCGAGGCAACGATCCCATCGTTCAATTGCACTTCCCGCTACCAGAACCCTAACGATAGACGCGAAAGCGCGGCTGGACAATCGAGCCGAGTTAGCCCAGCTGCTGTGCATACCTTCACTGGCGCTTAACGCCCTTTCTGATGATGCCCTTATCCTCCTTGCATACCAGAAATGGGGAGTAAAAACCCCTGAATTCCTGCTGGGTGATTTTGCGTTCGCAATTGATGATCCGGTTAATGATTGGGTGTTCTGTGCCCGAGACCATATTGGCGTAGTGCCTTTCTACTTCTTTGCAGATGACGCTACAGCGATTGTCTCCGATGACATATCTGCGATTACAAATTGTGGCCCTGTACCCAAGCGTGTTTGTCGCGAAGCGGTGGCGTTATATCTACGCGATGGTGAGTTGCGTGATTCCAGACTGACATTTTTCGACAAAGTAAGAAAGCTCCCCCGGGCCAGCGCCATGACCGTCGAGGACAGTCAAATCAGGGAATGGATCTACTGGCGCCCCGAGGATAGCCCTGGAGTAATGTTGCCTACCCTGAAGGATTACGCCGATAGGCTGCACCAGCTACTACTGGAGGCGGTTGCTTGCCGGATCCCCAGGCATGGCGCTCTGGCTGTCCACCTCAGTGGCGGGCTCGATTCCTCTGCAATCGCAGCACTGGCAGCAATGCAGGCGACTAAAGCTGGACCCTCTGTCACCGGATACAGTTGGTTGGCTCCCCCGCAAAACGCATCCGAGGCACTCGACCCGGAATGGGCCACCGGGATATCCGTAGCCAATCGGTACGATATTGACTTGCACTATTGTGAATTCAACAGTGACAGCATGCTGTCGTTGCTCCGGAATTTGAACATAGCAGGCGGTGATACCGCGGATTGCTGGTATGAGTTCGCAGTCAGGGAAGAAGTAGTCGCGAGTGGAGGCTCAATAATTCTGTCCGGCTGGGGCGGCGATGAGTTGATTACACATTACGGAAATCAACGCTATGCGGAAACTCTTTTAGCGGGAAATCTGCTGTCGACCCTGCGCGACCTTTGGCATGCGACTGCCGAAAATGATCACCATTTTCGCAGCTTTTTTTCGTTGGCTTGCCGCGAACTATTGATGCCATTTCTGCCCCGGAGATTAATCTCAAGGCAGGTCGTACCCGATTATCTGGGTGCCGCGTCTGCTGCCCTGGCTGAATGCGCTCGTGCACTGCCCTTCGCGGTAGATCAGCACCCCAGGTATTCCGTTCGAAAGAGTCAGCTGGCCTATTGGGAAGCGGGACATGTGTTATGTCGACTGGAGTCCTGGGCTGCCTCTGGTCGGCGGGCTGGCGTGGAGTATCGTTATCCGCTGTTAGATAAGCGAATTGTGGAATTTGCGTTGGGACTACCTGCACAAATGTTTCGTCGCAAGGGCCATCCCCGATATCTTTTTCGCTATGTAGTACGAGACCTTTTACCACAGGAGGTCTGGGCTTCAATCCACAAAAATGAACCCGTTCGTATAGCGAAAGCCATTCAGATATGCGTTGATGCCCTGTCCCGGTGGCATGCGGATCATCCGGCCGGCGCGAGGGACAACCCGTTTATTGACTGGGCTAAACTAAATATTTTGCTGGACAAAATAGCGCGTAGAGAATCAGGAACGCCGGAGGAACTGATAGTGGATATAACTACCGCGATAAGGTCCATTCTGGTTTTGAACATGTCGATGGATTTAAACTAATCACTCGGTATCATGTTTCAATTCTAATCGTCCTGTCCGCCAACGCCAAACTGGCTGGCCGATGAGTAATTAAAATCACCGTCTTGCGCCCCAACATCTCCCGACACTCTTCAATAAACGCCTTCTCCCCCTCAGGGTCGAACATGGCTGTGGCCTCATCCAGGATGAGGATGGGCGGGTCCTTCAGCAGGGTGCGGGCCAGTGATATGCGCTGGCGCTGGCCGCCAGAGAGCCTTACGCCTTGGTCGCCGATCACCGTATCGTAACCATCGGGCAGTTGCGTGATAAAGGCATGGGCATGGGCGGCTTTGGCGGCGGCCTCGATTTTTTCCCGGCTCACTGTCGGTTCCCCATAGGCGATATTCTCGGCCACGCTGCCGTTGAGCAGCAGTACATTCTGCGCCACCAGGCCGATCTGGGCACGCACACTGGTGATGGTGGCCGCGCGGGTGTCCACGCCATCGATCATCACGGCGCCTTCGTCCGGGTCGGCGAAGCGCATCAGCAGGTGGGCGAGCGTGGATTTGCCCGCGCCATTGGGGCCGGTGAGCGCCAGTGTTTCACCGGCGGATATCTCCAGGTTGAAGTGGCTGAGCACGGGCGGGCGCCCCGGGTAGCCGAAGCTGACATCGCGGAACTCTATGCGGCCCTTTACATGGTCGAGCACCCGGTTGCCCTCATCCGCCGGTTCAGGTTGCTCCCCCAGGAATTCGATGATCCGCTCGGCGCTGCCGCGGGTGCGCTGCACCTGCCCGTAAATGTCGGCCAGGGTGCTCAGCGGGCTCATCAGGAGCATGGCATAGAGCAGCAGGCTGACCATCTGTGACGGCGCCAACTGGCCGCTTTCTATCTGCGCGGTGCCCATCCACAGCAGGGCGACAAGCCCGATCCCGCCCAGCAGGCCGATCGCGGGTGAGAGCAGGGACTGTAAGCGCAGCTGCCGTTGCGATAGCGCCAGCAATTGCCGGTTGACCGCTTCAAATCGCCCCTGCTCGTGTTGTTCGCGGGTAAAGGCCTTGATGGCGGGCAGCATGTCGAGGTTTTCCTGTACCACCGACACCACGCGGCTGTTAGCATCGACCCATGCGCGTGACAGTGGCCGCAGCTGCCGCCCCATGATCTTCATTGCAAGCACGTAGGCCGGCAGGAACAGCACGACCAGCAGGGCGATGACAGGGGCCAGCCATGCCATCAGGATAAAGGCCCCGATAAAGGTGAGCAGGGCAGGCAGCAGCTGCACCAGGGTGGCGGTCACAAAACTGCTGATAATGGCGGCGTCGGCACTGAGCAGGGTCAGCGTTTCGCCCGGCCGACGCCGCTGGTAGTAAGCCAGGGGCAGTGCCTGCAGGTGCTGGTGAAGCCGCTCGCGCAGCCCCGCTGTCAGTTGCTCCCCCGTGGTGCCAATGCGGTAGCTGGTAAAAAAGCCGATCAGACTGGTTGTGGCCATCAGGCCAAGCCACAGGGCCAGGATCAGCTTCGGCTCATGCTCACCCTGGCCCAACACACTGGCGGTCAGCAGCCCCGCCATCCAGGGGTTGGCCAGCGACACCAGGCTGCCCGCCAGCAACAGGCCCAGCACCGCCATAAGCACGCGGCGATGCGGGGTGATGTAGGTCAGCAGTACCGAGAAATTCATGGTGGTCCCGAGCTGCGCCGCCAGAGTGACTCTTTTTGTCTTTGCAGGAGGCGCTTGGTAGAGTGGCCAGCGTACACAAAAGGGCAGTACGAAAGCTACCCGCCATGATAGTTGAAGGAAGCGCCGGAAAATCATGAGTTATAAAGATGTAGTGGGGCACCGCGGCATGGTGTTTGACGGCACCCGCAATGCCGCCTACACCAGCGCCCTGAAAAAGGTAATTACCCCGGACACGACGGTCATGGACCTGGGGGCGGGACTTGGAGTTCTCGGGCTTATTGCCGCGCGGCTGGGGGCAGCGAAGGTGTACCTGGTTGAACCCACGGTCGCCGTTGAAGTGGCCCGCACCGTCGCAGCCGACAATCAGCTCGACGCGGTGGAATGTATCCGTGCCCGGGCGGAGGAACTGCAGCTTGATACCAGGGTCGATGTCATCGTGTCGGTGTTCACCGGCAATTTCCTGCTCAGCGAAGACCTGCTGCCATCGCTCTTTTACGCCCGCGACCATTATCTGGCACCCGGCGGCCGGCTGATTCCCGACCGCGGGAGAATGGAAGTCGTTCCCGTTACTGCGCCCGCCTACTACGACAAGCATGTCGCGTCCTGGGGTGACTTCCCCCGGGTGTGTAACGAGCAGGGTTTGCCGGAGCTGGATTACAGCGCGCTGCGGGCCTACGCGGCAAACTACATGCGGCATGACAGCGCGAAGCATATGCAGGCCCAGCGGCTGGCCGAGCCCGTCGCGGTGTTGGAGCTGGATTTCAACACGGCGACAAAAGCCGCATGCGACAGCCAGGTGGAAGTCACTGTTCAGCGCAATGGAGTTTGCCACGGCTGGATGGGCTGGTTCCAGATGCGGCTGGTGGACGAGTGGCTGTCGACCGACGGGGAAAGCTGCAAAACCCACTGGAACCAGGTCTTCATGCCCCTGGCCCAACCGCTGCCGGTGGTAAAGGGAGATCGCCTCGGATTCAGCCTGAAGCGGCCTGAGCGGGGGGAATGGTCCTGGAGCACGCGTCTGGGCGACCAGCACCAACGCCAGAGTTCGTTTTTATCGCAACCAGTCAGGCTCGAAGACATGCAAAAGAAAACACTGCATTACCATCCGGCGCTCGGTACAAAAGGCGAGGCTGCGCTCTGGCTGCTCGGCCGGATGAACGGTGAATCGACTGTGGAGCACCTTGCGTCTGAATTACAGGAGCAGCGTAGAGCGCTTTTCAAGGAACATACGGAAGCATTGCGGTTTGTGCAGGATCTGGTTGAGCGATTTAGTTAGTGCACAACCCAACCCGGCTTTCAAAATCGTATACTGGAAATTTGGTGGGGTCCTGTGCAGGGCTTTCCTTGCAAACGACCGGCTTTGCTGGGACCATCAGTCAGACACCGTGCAAAATCTGCAAGGGACCGCAACGATGACACCTGAAACAGATACTCGCAAACCCTGTAAAAAATCATACGACACCCCTACATTGACCTCATTCGGGTCCATAACGCGTACTACGCAGAATAACGGCCCTGACACCATAAATGACACCCCCGGCAACAGCATGGGAACTATGATTCCCCCCGGCCAGGGATCATAGAAGCCGCTTTGCTTCATAGCATTTGGAGCCACTGTCTTAATATCGGGGGCCGCAGGTTTACATAATTCAGGCCTCCATCACCAATCCCAGCAATGGCTTTTCTGAAAGCAGCTGCGTTAACATATTTATCCAGGTCAACTTTATCCAGGTCACCACTCGGAGGCTGCGTATCGAATGCCGCTTGTCCGATAAGTGAACTCGCCAAATCACCCAAAGCCTGCTTCGGTCTTTCTATAACAGCTGTTGGTAATAAGTTTTTGACGCCTTGTCGCAGGATATGTTTTTGATACAGCCATGGCATGGGCGGAAGGGACAGCACGAAATTTACCAGCCTGAGATCCAGATAAGGGTCGCGCTGTTCAGGCGCTATTAAAGACCCGGTCATAGCCAAATCGTCCGTGTTCCAGTTGGGTGACATCAGCGCGTCACGATGCAGCCCATGCCTGGTTGCGCCAGTAAACAAGGTTGCCCATAGAGCATCCCATCGATCCTGCATTGCAAACCTGTCTGCCAGGTCTTGATTCAGCCAGGGTGGATAGGGGTAAGGGGGATTTCTTTTTCCGGCCGGTTTACCTGCCATCCTTTTCCAGCGGGCTTTCAACCCCGTTCCCAGCCCGGGCATTCTTCCGTAGCGGGCTTTGAGTTGGAAAATCTGGCGCAGCGTCTGCAGTGGGTTGGCCTCCGCCATAGTGGGTAAGAACGGCCAATAGCACAGCAGATTGTCGCCGGCAGCGCCGATCAGCATAACGCGCGCGGATAGCAGGGTTTGTTGGGCCATCTCTATCCATATGCTGGGCTGATAGTACTCTAGTGGACGCGTCCATTGCATCGCAGGCGCCAGCAGCGGGTGATGATCTGCGACGATGTATTGAATCGGAACACCAAGGTGCTCCCCCACCAGGCCGGAGTAATGTCTTTCCTGACAGTGATGCAGTTTGTCATACACGACAGTAATCGCCTGCAGGCCAAAATCCCGGCCGCCTTGCTGGCGAATTTTTGTGGCGGTGGCGGCTATCGCGGAGGAGTCCATCCCCCCGCTCATCGAAATCACCACGTCATCACAACGCAAGCGATCGTCCACTGCCTGGGTGAATACGGATCGAAAATGCTCCAGGTATTGTTCTTCGCGACGATACTTGAGCAAGGGCACATCCGTCGGGAGATCCCAATAGCGCCCGATTGTCGTTCTGTCGGCGCAGAAAGTCAGTTGATGAGCGGGTGGTAAGGTTTTTACGTCATTGAAGGCCGTCTGGGATTTATCGGTCCAGATGTGGTCACCGAACAACAGAAAATCTCCGATGGCCTGATCGTTCAGCTCACTGGAAATGGCGGGGTGTTGGCGCATGCAATGCATGCTGTTGCTGATAATGCAGGTGTCGCCCACCTGGGCGTGGTAAAGCTGCCGCATGCCGAAGCGGTCCCTCGCGCAAAACAACTGCCGTTTGTGTCCGTCCCACAAGGCAAAGGCAAAGTCACCCAGCAGGTGATCCAGGCAGTGCTCACCCCAAGTGTGGTAGGCGTGCAGCACCAGTTCTGAATCGGGGGTGCTTGCGAGTGAAAGTGGCGTATTCAGGCGCAGTTCCTCGACAAGCGCCTGGCGGCCATCAACCCGTATGCAGCCAGTGACCCACACCATGCCGTCAAGGCTTGCCGGCTGGTTTTCGTACTGTGCCTCACGGGTGGTGCGAAACAGCGTATGGCCAAGCCCAACCGGGCCGTCCGCCCATATCTGCTGGCGGTCAGGACCGCGGCACTGCAATGAAGCGGTCAGCGTTTCCAGCAAGTTGCGGTCAACTGTTGCGCCACTGGCGTTGACCATAGCAATGAAGCCACTCAATGGTGTGTATCCTTGTGGGGTATGCTCGGGAAACAAAATCCCGCAGTACGTCACCAGCTGATTCTATTGCACTAGTGCTTTTGCTAAAGTGGCCAGCCTACACAACACAGGCCCACCTGCGCCACCCATGCCCTACAGGCTGCAGAAATTCACCGCCCTGCCCACCCGCCACAAGCTCCTGCTGGCGCAGGCCTGGTTCATGCTGGGCTGGTACCGGGCGGCTGTCCTGCTGGTCTCCTTCAAGCGCCTGTCCAGGAAATTGCAGCACCATCTCCTCGCCATGCCGCCGCCTGCCCTGCCGCCGCGGATGCGCGACGAGGCGATGGCCATAGGCCGGCTGGTCGCCGCCGCCAGTAGAGTGACCCCCTGGCAGAGCTTATGCCTGACACAGGTGTTGGTGGCGCAGCGCCTGCTGGCGAAGCGCAACATACCCGGCCAGTTTTACCTGGGGGTGCGCCGGGGCTGTGAACGTACTGACGACCCCACGGGCCTTTCCGCCCATGCCTGGTTGCAATGTGGCGACGATATTGTGAATGGCAGGGCGGGCCACGAGCAGTTCACCGTGGTTTCGACCTTCAGCTGGGAGCGGCGCGCATGATTGAGCACTGCCTCTACGGGGTGAAGGTTGACTGCGAATTTGCGCTATTTGATCGCCCGACGCCGGTGAGCGCAGTAGCGCCGGGCGAGCATAGCACGCTGGAGTTGAGGCGGGCGGGCACCGATGCGACGGCGCCGCGCCCGGAGTACTTGGCCGAGACCATGCCCTTCTATTCAACCCACGGCCGCGAGCTGTACCTGCGCACCGACCGCGAAGCGGCCCGCAGCGCCGCAGGCCAGCCGTGGTGTCTGCAGGTGGAAGGCGTGGCGAACTTCAGCTGGACCGGGGGCGACTCCGTCATCTATTACCAACTCGGTGACGAGGGTAACCGGGCCTTACTCGTCTTCTGGTTTGTCCACATCTTCCTGCCCCTGCACCTCACTCTGGAGCGGGGCTATGACTTCATACACGCAGCCGCGGTGGAGGTGGACGAGCAGCCAATTTTGTTCATCGCGCCTTCCATGGGGGGTAAGTCCACGCTGGGGGACTACTTCCTCAGGCAGGGCCACCCCATGCTGTCGGACGACAAGGTGGCCACCTTCCTCGAGCAAGGGCGCTATTATGCAGTGCCTTCGCACCCGCACCACCGGCCCTTCCGCCAGTTTGAAGTGCTGGGCAACCCGATAGAGCACTTTGCCCGGCAGGCGCGGCCGATCCACGCCTTTTACGCACTCGACCAGACCGGGCCGCATGCCGGCATCGAGATCACCGAAGTCACCGGCTTCCGCAAATTCGAGCAGTTGCTGCCCAACTACCTGTTCAGCTTCCACTTCCTGCAGGAGCAGCGCCTGCGCTGGCTGGCCCAGCTGGCAGACCAAAGCCTGGTGTACCGGGTGAGCCGCCCCTGGAACATGGAACGGATGCACGAAACCTATACGGCGATTTGTGCTCACACCCGGACAGCAACCAGCAGTAGATGAAGCACGCCAAATTATCAGGGCCATCTCTTGCGGGCACTGTGTCCTGTCATTACGTGTTGTCTGACTTTCCCGCTGCGGTACACTGTGGTGCGTACAGTGGCACCTGCACATAAAGACATGAACCTCAATCAGACCGTAATCTTATCGCCCGATGTGATTTCCCAGGAAGTCTCGGATGAGACCGTACTGCACACTGCGGGAAGCCCCATGAATTACACGGTATGAAGTGCTGGTACGCAGTACATACCAAGCCCAGGCAAGAAGCCATTGCAGAGCTGCACCTGCAACGGCAGCACTTTGAAACCTATCTGCCGAAAGTCCTGCTACGCAAACGTAGAAGAGATAAGTGGACGAAGGTGGTGGAGCCCCTGTTCCCGCGCTACCTGTTCATGCGTGTCGACCCGGGCGAGAGCAGTCTCGCCCCGGTACGCTCCACCCAGGGCGTGGCGGGACTGGTGCGCTTTGGCCAGCTGCTGCGGCCGGTGCCGGCCAGCGTGATCGACTATCTCCGGCAGTGTGAAGACCCCGAGAGCCGGCTACGCCAGGGAGAGACCTGGCCGCACCAGCCCGGCGACACCCTGGATATTCTGGATGGCCCCTTCGCCGGGCTGAGCGGCGTCTACCAGATGCCCCAGAGCGAAGACCGGGCGCTGCTGCTGATAGAACTGCTGGGCCGCAGCACCAGCGTGGCGCTGGACCGGGACGTGCTGGCAGCGCCGGGTTAGTGAGTTGGCCGCAGATGAATCATCAGGAGAAATTATGGTGACTATTCGTCCCGAAGACAGGAAGGGCCTAAGAGCGGACTCTCTGTTTTTGCCTCTCAACAGTTCTATTCTCAGGTCAATCGCGGATATATGCCATGCATTGCCGAATTTCCGAGGAAAAGTCAGAGCTGCTGAAATGGCGATGAAACTTCTCAGGCTTGAGAATCATCACATGCTCAAGACCGTCTCCATCGATTCGCCCGCTACATATCTAGCTCTTCTGGATTTTCACAGTCGGCATGAACGGTGGGCATATTTCATGAACGAGTATGAAAAAGACACAACCCGTTTTCTAGTCCGCTTGTTCAATGGCGAGGGCTGCTTTATCGACGTGGGTGCAAATATTGGATTGATTGCTCTTCCATTCTCAAAACTCGTGGCTGAGAGGGATCGGGCAGATCCTGAGATTTACTGCGTAGAAGCGGTATCGGCGAATGTTGAGCGACTTCAGCATAATATTAGACTCAATGGCCTGGAGGAGACGATCCTTGCGATTGCGAAAGGAGTTGGTGATATTGAAAAGGAAGTTCAAATACAGATCGAGGGAAATCTAAAAGAAGGTCAAGGAACTGGCACGGCCAATATACTTTCTGATAATTCGGACTATCCAGCTGAAAGAGTGCCCCTGGCTATTACAACATTGGATAACTTAATCGAGAAAGGCTTTATTTCAACAGAGGTATCTCTTATTAAAATTGACGTTGATGGGTATGATTTAAACGTGCTCAAGGGTGCAAAAAATATGCTCTCCCGTTCGCGACCAATTATTTTCGGAGAGTTCATGGAATATTGTCTGGCGTGGCATAGTCAGTCCTACACGGATGTTATTGATTACATGAAACCTCTCAACTATCGCGTTTATAGGCGCGTGAATAACCACTTCATCTTTTCAGCAAGCGATTTTGAGGGATATTCGAGTGACTTGCTAATCGTTCCTGAAGAGAAAGTTGAAACCTTGGACTGGTGTTTAGAATTGCCTGCCATGAACAGCCACCTTTGGCGCGGTTGTTAGTCTCTCTTCGACGAATGGTCTATTGCGGATGAAGATAGTATTGCCTGAATTCAAGTTCTTGCCGTCAAGATTGGTAAGTGTTCGAATCAGCGGGTCGTATGAATACGTTAGAAAGCCGTGATTGAGCATCAATTCGATTATCTTCGACTCATCAAATCCATAGCGGCTTCCGCTCCCGTTCAACTCTACTATAACGGCGTTTAGCGCCTGGTTCTTTAGAATCTGTTGCGCACCTTCAAGGACTTGAGACTCGTAACCTTCAACATCAATCTTTATCAGGGACGGGGACATTCCTTGCAGGGCGATATCCAATGAAGTTAATTGGACAGTCACACTGCAGTCATGCTGCTCGCCAGCTGCCAGCGCGTGGTTTGTCGTGTCGCTGTCGCTGCTGAAGGCCATTTCTCCGGGCTGGGCGCCTACGCCTTGGTTCACGCATAACACTTTACCGTCCAAATGATTGAGGCGCATGTTCTCGACAAGTCTCCCGTAAGTGCCAGGAATCGGTTCAAACGCGACTCCTCTGGCTCCCACTGCAGAACACGCAAGAATCGTGTATGAACCAACGTTTGCGCCAACATCAACAAAGAGGTCTTCGTCCCGCAAGAAATGCAGCACGAAACCCATCTCAGGAAACTCATGAAGGCCTGTGTAGATGTTTCCAGTTAATCCCGTTTCCCCGGTTTTAACCAGTAACCTGGAGCCGTTGATCCAGTCGTAGACGATTGCCCCCGGAGCCAGCCGACTCGAAATCTGCCACTTTGCAAAGCGGATGATTGCATTGATTCTGTGCTCACGATTTAACGGGTGGCTTGTGATGAATCTGATCGTATCAAAGAGAGTCACGCCGAATCCTTGCCATACCACTGCCCCCTGCTCGCCGAGGCACTGACTCCCCGCCCCATTGCGCTGCAAACCCGGACAATCCTCTCATTCAGCAATCCGCTCCTTCACCAACACATAACGACCCAGGCACAGCGCGTCCATGTCCGTGCGCCGAAAGCAATCGAATGCCTGTTCCGGCGTGTCAACTACCGGTTCGTTCTCGTTGAAACTGGTGTTGAGTACAAGGCCAATACCTGTCCTGCGCCGGAACGCGGTGATCAACCGGTGATAAAGCGGATTGTTGTCCTGCTCCACAGTTTGCAACCGCCCGGTGCCGTCCACATGAGTGACGGCCGGCAAACGCTCACGCCATTCGGGCCTGATCTTGACCACGTGCATCATGAACGGGCTGTCTACGGTCTGCTCGAAGTAAGTTGCTACGTCCTCCTTGAGAACGCTGGGAGCAAAAGGCCTGAAGGACTCGCGACGCTTGATCTTGGCATTGATGGTGTCTCTCATCGTGGGCAGGGTCGGGTTGGCCAGAATCGAGCGGTTACCGAGCGCGCGCGGTCCCCACTCGCTGCGGCCCTGGTACCAGCCTACAACCATGCCTTCGGCGATCATTCCTGCCGCTACGTCAACGAGTTCACTCTCGTCCCTGCAGGCCTGCAAGGGAAAGCCGCTGCCTTCGGCAACGTTACGCATCCGTTCATCCGAGTAACCGGGGCCCCAGAAAGCATGTTTCATATGAAAGCGTTCGGTCCGGCCCAATACGTTGTGCCAGACCCAGAACGCTGCACCCATGCAGGCGCCATCGTCGGACGCGGCCGCCTGCAGGTAGGGGGTGACAAAGGGGGTTTCGCGCAGGATGCGTGCGTTTGCCACCCCGTTAAGGGCACAGCCGCCTGCCATCGCCAGGCGCCCGGTCGAAACCAGCGCGTGTAACCGACGCATACAGTGGAGGGCGGCCTCCTCGAAGCGCACCTGGGTGGACCTTGCGATGTCCTTCTCACGTTGTGTCAATGGATCATTGCGCAACCGGGGTTCTCCCAGTAAATCCTGCAAACGGCGCGAATACAACCGGTCCATCACAATCTGGTTCCGCTCGTCAACCGCGCCGCTTTCGGCACCTTCATGCATGCCAAAAAAGCCCTTGCCAAGCCGGTACCAGCTGTCATGCTCAAGTCGCACCAGTTGCCGTATGACATCTGCGTAGCGGTCTTCTCCATAGGGCGCCAGGCCCATCACCTTATATTCCTCTCCAAAACCGTCGAAACCGATGAACTGGCATAACGCGGTGTAGAAGAAACCAAGGCTATCCGGCAGCGTTACCCGGTCCAGCACTTCTATGCGGCTACCTTCGCACCGGGCCGCCATCATGCTGGCGAAATCACCGGATGCGTCGTAGGAAAAGCCCGCCGTCAGTTCCTCGAAGGGTGAGAGATAATAGGCGCTGGCCACGTGGGCCAGGTGATGTTCAACGCCAACGGTTTCGAACCTGACCGCAGCTGGGTCCTCGTCACAGACTTCGGCCAGTTGCTGTATGGTGCTCTTGGTTCTACGACTACGACTGAGGTGTTCTACCACCGCGCCGACAGCTTTTATCGGTTTTTGCGCCACGTATAACATCTTTGCGGCACGGTTAGCATTGGTGTCGCGCGCCATCGCAACGTGGGTTACGTCGCGAAGACGCAGACCAGAATCTTCCAGCAGATGGCGAATAGCATATGCTGGAAACGCTGAACTGTGCTTGAGGCGTTCACCCAGGCGTTCCTCCGCAACGGCGCCCAGCAGCTTGCCGTCCACCACAAGGCAGGCAGCTGAGTCGGGATGGAAGGCATTCAGCCCGAGTATTACCGACATGGTGATTTCCCTGTCGACCCAGTCATGGGCACATTCATTGCGATCCCTGCGAATCGCTTTGCTGGACAAGCGATTGCAGTTTCACATCGATTAAAAAGAGACTCAGCAGTAACTCGGCCACCAGGCGCTGCAGTGCGTAGAAGAGTCCGCGCCAACCGCTGAGAAACCCGCCACGCAATACATACACCAACAGGAATATCAGTGGCGGCGCGAGCACGATGGCCTTTCGAATTCGGTCATTGCGGCCCAGCCCGGTGCCAGGGCGGGATGTAATCTTCTCCGCTTCCTGGCGAGCGTAGCTGATCTGGGATTGCAACCAGCGCGACACGGTCTTGCGGTCGTCGTGCGACACATGAAACGGTAGCAGGCCAAGACTCCCCTGCAACTGCAGTTGCTGGGTATGTCCGTCTTGCCAGTATCTGCCATGTCCCGTGCGAAACAGAATTGTCCTCGGCGGTAGAACGCTTCCTTTGACCCTTCTTCCATAAACCAGATAGTGGAAGGCGGCGCTGAATCCTGCATTGTCCTTGAGCATTGCAGAACGTATGGCAGCGGGCGCGGTTTCGGGGAACAGGTAGTCGGCATCCATCGCAAGTGTCCAGGGTGTTTTTACTTCTTCCAGCCCAAAGTTCCACTGTTCTGCGTGAGTGGTAAAAACCCTGGAAACCACGGTGACATTGGGAAACGAATTGGCAATAGCGACCGTGCGGTCCGAACTGCCGCTGTCTATAACAATGATGCGTTCAGCCCATCTGACACTGTGCAGACTTCTGGAGATGTTAGGCTCTTCATTGTAGGTAAGCACTACAACAGTTAAATCCATGATTTTCTGCCCGGCACCAACAGTCACTTGGGGGAGGTACCGAAGTGAGAGGGCTCGTACGCAACTCCCTTGATCAAGCCTGCGTAAACGGCTTCCATTTCCCTTGCAACGCTTGGCCACAGGAATTGTCTATTGGCCACTTCCTGCCCATTCCGGCCCAACGTATGGCGCAAGTCCTCGTTCGCCAACAACTCGTTGATAGTGGCGGCTAAAAGGTCCGGTTCGCCACTGACTACCCGGCCGCAATCGCTCTCGGCCAAGGTGGCGGCCAGGCCTACCTCGGGTGTCACCACGACTGGGCAACCCATGGCCATGGCTTCCAGTACCACGATGCCGAAGTTCTCTGAATATGACGGCAGCACGAACAACTCGGCGTTGCGATACAACAGCCATTTGGCTACACCCGTCACCTGCCCGGTGAAGCGGATACGGTCGATCACCCCCTCCGCTCGCGCAAGGCGTTCGACCTCTGCGCGATAGTTTTCCTCGTCGTTACCGGCAATCACCAGGAGCCTGTCGGGAACCAACCGCCAGGCTTGCACCAGTCGGTCCAGACCTTTCTTCCAGTTGAGTCGGCCAAGGAACAGGACGTAGGGAGCTCCCGGCAGCAGATCGCAATGCTCCTTGTCCAGCGCCGGCAGGTCAATTTCTTCTATCCCATTGGGTACGTAATAGCAGCGCGGCAGAGTGAACCCGAACTGCTCGATTTCCGCCTGTTCAACAGGCGCAGTAACATGTATGCCCGCTGCCCGTTCCAGGTTGCGCCGCTCAATCACGCAAACCCAGGCGGTTTTCAGAGCGCGACTCTTGCGCCGCAGCAGATCCTTCACCAGCATGCCGCGCGGCGCAACCAGGTACGGTACTCCCGCCTTGCGGGCTGTCCGCGCAGCCGCCCAGGTGGGCCACAGGAAAACTGAGTGCAAATGCACCAGGTCAAACTGGTCCACTTGCTCGCGCAAAGCGCTTTTCATACCTGGAGCCCAGAACAGTCGCCGCAGGAAGGGCGAAGCAAAGTACCACACCCGCACGCCGTCCAGGTCCACTGGCTGTCCCAGTGGGACACTCGAGTTGCCAGCGCCGTCAATGCTGGTGGTGAACACGCTCACGTCGTGACCGGCTTGCGCCAGCGCCTTGCACAGGCCATGCACGGACTGGATCGGACCGCCATAGCGGGTGGCGGGGAGATAGCTAGGGACTACGTGCAGGATGCGCATGGTCAGGGCCGGGTGAGATAGGGGGGCACGGCACGCGCTTGAGTGCCGTGGCGCTGGCGCGATGCCAGGGTTCTGGTATACGCCAGGTTGTTGATGCGTACCATGAACCCGGCAACCGTTCCGAGAATTATCAGGACAAAGAAATCACCATAGACCTGGGTGGCCACTGTGAACGTCAGCATGTTGGCGACCAGAAAGGAAATAAACGACACCTGGTAAAGCATGAGGCGTGGTTCTGTTGACGCCAGCGCCTTCAAATTACGCAAAATATTACGGCTTATAACTGCCAGCAGCCATATCGAGACGACGACACCCAATATGCCGAGCTCCCCCATTAACATTCCGAGCCCCGATTCCGCCGCGCCACCCACTTGCTTGGACGGGTCAACGCCGCCATACCGGGCGCCCTGCGCGGCGGAGCCTGCCCCCAAGCCCAGGCCACCGGAGCGGATGAAAGCCCATTTCATCAGATCTATAGCCAGCTCCACGCGCTCCGCCGCTTCGCCAAACACGGTAGCGCTACGCTGTACATACAGGCCTTTTGCGGATGAGGGCTCCAGCATGGTCAGCGAGTAGGAAGACAGAGTACCCACCAGGATGATGAGCACAGCGACCTTACCCATGCCCTTCCTGAGCCATGCCAGCAGCGCCCATTGCACGACGAAAAATACCGCAAGGGCCATCAACATTTTGCGGCGACCTGTAAGTATGATGACGCCGATCATCAGCGCTACGAGTACTGCCGTAATCAGCCAGTGCCGGCGCCGCCGTGCAGTAAATGAGAATGTGATCAGAAAGATTGCCACGGTGGCCGCATGCCAGGCGGCGATCTCCCCGGTTCGCAGGATGCCGGCATAGGATTGCAGGATGGTTCCCACGTCATAGATCAGAATCTGGCTGCTGGTAAAGATTCCCACATCAGCCAGGATGGGCCAGGCATGCGCATACGCAGGCGACAAATAGACGGTAAGGCAAGTGGGCAAGAGAACGAGCACATAGAAGGCAAGAAATCTCCTTAGCTGCCGCTCACCCGAGAAGTAGCCGCAGGCCACCAACATGGCCGCGGCCGGGCCCAGGTAGAACATCGCGCCGAAAAGCGGTACCACCGGGTTGCCGGTGCGTGCCAGCGCATTGAGCATTTGCAGCGCGATCAGCACAAAGAAAGCTATCCAGGCGTTTTTGACCAGGCGATCTTGCAAGTAAATGGTCCGCAGCGGCGGCAGCGAGCGGCCGAGAATTGCTATGGCAACCACGGCGAGGTAAACAGCCATTGACCAGACGATATAGAATGCCGGGGCCCCCGGTGTCAGCTTCCTGAGAACATCCTGCAAAACCCCAACAACAATCACTGCCAGCAGGGCGCGCCGCCAATCAGCAAGTGCAAGCAGTAATATGGCCAGCGTTATGATGCCGGCGAGCAGTATCACGCTATTTGCTCAGACAACACGGGCAACCTTCTGAACGGCCTTGATGGTTCCCTCAACCGCAGCCTCTATGGAATACTTATCAAGGACCAAACGCTGTGCGCGGCTACCCATTGCACGGCGTTGTTCGGCGGAGAACGCCAAAAAGGCACACATTGCCTGGGCCAACTCGCGGACATCCCCGCATTTGAACCTGAACCCCGTTTCTCTGTGGTGCACGAGGTCAGGCCCGCAACCTACGTGATCGCTGACGATGGCCGGGAGGCCGCAGGCCATGGCCTCGTTCACTACAAGGCCCCAGGTTTCGCCGTACTCCGAAGGTAGCACCAGGCAGTCGGCCGCTGCGTAAGCGGCCGGCATCTCGGTCTGGTTCTGGAACCCCGCGAAGGTGACCGGCAGCTGGGCGGCCTCCACCTGGTAGCGCAGCTGGGCTTCCAGCGGACCGGACCCGACGATAAGCAGGTGAACCGGGCTAGCCGAGCTGTGATGGACATTCTCTAGCGCGGTGAGCAGGTCCTGTGGACGCTTCTTGGGCTCCAGCTTTCCCGCGAAGAGAAAGCAACAGGCCGCCTCGGGAATTCCAAATTTGCTGCGAACGTCAGCAGAACCTGTACTTTGCCGGGCACTGCGGCTGGAGAAGAACTCGTTGTCCACAAAATAAGTAACCTCTGGCCCGATACGTGCAGTCAGCCCCAACCGCTCATAGAACGTGCGATTGGCTTTGCCAATTGGCAGCAGTTGGTCTGCATGGCGTGTAATCCAGCGGTTTTTCAGGCTGCGTAGCGCACCGGACGGCCCGAGGCCATTCGATTCGGCCCGAAGCAACAAGGGCAAACCCAGTTGCCGAGCGGCCAGGAGGCACTGCAGCATGCCGCGTTTCTGCCAGCCACAAACCAGCACCACGTCAGGTGTGTGCGCCGAAACATCGTTTGCCGCGGATGACACACTTAAGCCCCACCAGCCTGCGTGGATGCCACCCTTGGCTGATGGAGCAAGTGCCCACGCATAACCGTCCAACAAGGGTATGTCCCATTCGAACGCCTGCCCGAAGCCCGTGCCCTGCTGTGATGCGCCGGGTAAACTCAGGAACAATACCTGTAGGTCCAGGCGTCCATCCGCATGCAGCGCTTGGAACCAGGGCACCTGGTACTGGATGGGATGCGAGGTGACGATCAGCAGGCGGGGTTTCCTGGCGTTCAATCTTTCGCCCCCGACTTCTGAAATGGTAGTGCCGGCCCTTTAAGACGCAACAACAGGGCCCAGAGCAGACCCTGTAGCTCAGAAGTGATCGTCACTGGTATGTACCAGGGCCTTCTCAGGTGATGGCGCGTCAACACCGAGCGCACCAGGCGCATGAGTGCGGCGGCCATGCGCTGGCGCACACGCGGCGAGACAAACAGGTAATAGTAGGCTCCCACCGGGTGGCGCGGGTTCCAGCTCGTCAGGTGGTCGCCCTTGCTGCGAGTGCCGCCGGTGGAATGATGCAGGTGGCGGATCAGGGCAGTTGGTTCATACCAGATGGTGTGGCCATGTTCGAGCAGGCGGTCTGCGAACTCACGCTCGTAGTTGTAGGCCGCGCCCTTGAAATTCTCATCAAAGCCCCCCAGGTTCATCAGCAGACCTCGGGATATGGAAAAGTTGCAGCCAATAAACTCCTGTTTGAATTCGCCCGCCGCTTTTGTAAACGGGTCCGAATCGTGCTCGTTGTGGTGCCAGGGTTGCAGAACTCGACCCGCTACCAGATTGCCCTGTGGCTTCAAATGCACCGCAAGATGGCTTTCCAGCAGCGCGGGATTGGGAACGATGTCATCGTCCAGGTACAGGATGATTTCGCCACGCGCGTCCAGGGCTCCTCTGTTCATGGCAGACGGAATTGACGGCGGATTCTGGCGAATCCAACGAATTTTGCCAGCACGATGCAGCAACTCCAGCTTTTCTTCAGTTGAGGGAGCATGCTGCAGGGTTTGATCAATCACCAGTATCTCATTGGCCGGATGTGCCAGCCGCAGCAAATGGTCGAGCGTCTCAATTAATACCTGTTCGCGTTTGAAGGTAGGTATTACGATTGAAAGCGATGGTTGTATTGCCGCATCTCCATTCTGGTTTCCGGTTGCGGTCATTTAATCGCGTTCGCGGATAAACCTGGCGGGCGAGCCAATGGCGATGCAGAACGCAGGCACATCCCTTGCAACAACAGAACCTGCTCCAATAACCGCGCCGTAACCAATCCGCACACCGGGTAATATACTAACATCCGCTCCTATCCAGACATCTTCACCTATTGCTACTGGACTGGTGCTAATTCCCTGATCGACAATTCGTACTCGCGCGACGATTGCGTGGTTGTGGTCGGTAATAAAGCATCCGGGCGCAACCAGGGAGCGCGAACCGGTGGTCAGGCCCGCAGGATTGTCGAAATAACGGTAGCGATCGACCCGGGGTTTTGCAGCAACCTTCGCACCATGCAGGCGCAGTGCCAGCGCGCGCATGAAACCCCGATATACCTGTAGTTTTGAGCCTGCCAATTTAATGACTGCTCACGTTTGCTTTCTCGCAACGACATACAGCTGGTGGGCAAGCCGGCGATTCAGCAAGGGCAATCTCAGGATGGTGGAATCAATCGCCCTACCGATCCATCGGGGCAGGAGTGGCATCACATACCTGAACTTGATATGGCCGTTCACAAATGGGGTTTCCAGCCAGCTGGCAGTATCAACCAGCAAACCCGCGAGCTTTACCTTCTCGCTAAGCTCATCGAGCGTAAAGGCAAACACGTGTCCGTCAGCGTCAGCAGTGTTCTGCTTGAACGCTGTGCCGCTAGCCATAAACTCCCGGTATGTAGGCAAACTATTGCGAAGATAAGCGCCATTGGGTGTGGTCATGACCAGGCGACCACCTGGTTTGAGGAATTGCGCCAGTCGCTCAATTTTGTGTTGCGGGTCAAGCACGTGCTCCATAATCTGGTTGGCAAATATCACGTCGAAGGTCTCGCCCAGCAGATCGTCCTCGAAAAGGTTTCCGGCGACAAACCGGATGTCACCTTGGGTGTGCCGCGAGGCTGCGTATTCGAGAAACTCGGGTCGGATGTCGACAGCGGCCACCCGATGACCCTTTTCGGCCAGCAGTATAGCCAGCGTCGCTTGAGCGCAGCCGACATCCAGTATGTCGAGAAACTGGCGATCGGTAATCAGCGAAAAGTAAAAGTCCAGCAAATATTGATACTGACTGTGGATATGAGGTGCGATGGATGCATCCCAAATTTCTCGCATGTCGTGTTCGTAGACCCGCTTGACCTCTTCGCTCCATGAATCCTGGAAAACGGGTGGCTTCATTGGATCAACGACCTGCAGTATCGCAACCCGTACTTGAAGTTCATGGGTGAGTGGCGCCACGCGCGCCCGAAGTGCCGAGCCGCCGCCCTTGTGTCTGTTTTGGACAGGCAGGCGCCGACGAAATAGTCGTATCGGGCCATTTCATAGCGCGATGCTCCAGGGTTTTGCTCTTGTCTTTCTGGCATGAGCGCGCGGTAGTCTGGCTCGGGCAAGCCAGCCCGACGGCATCGGGCACCCTCCAGGATCAACGCTGCGACTGCCAGTTGCAGAGCGCGCCTGCGCACACTGATCGAATCGGGAAACATGTGGCTTTCGTAAAGAATCTCCGGCATGGCCAGCACACAGGAGACCTCATGAAGGCGCTTCCACAGATCCAAATCCTGGGCAACTGTGAACACTTCACGATATCCGCCCAAGGCCTCATACAGTGAGCGCCTGAACATAGTGCTGCCGTGGTGGGACGGGCCGCAAACGGTTTTGATGTCGCAGCTGTCTAAGCCCAGGGAGAGTTCATTCGCTTGCTGTGAGATACTATAGAGCCACTCGCCTTCGGCGCTCATAAAGCGAGTGCCGCAACTCACCAGGCCAACATCGGAGTTAGATTCCAGTGACTCAAACTGCTTCACCAGGCGCAGGGGCAAAAGCCGGTCGCCGGCATCGATCCGCGCTATGTACTTGCCTTGTGCTACTGCACAGCCAGTGATCAGTGCTTTAGTCAATCCACTGCGCGGCAATCGATGTATCTTTAGCCTCGGCTCGTGAGTGGATCGCTGTTCTAGAATCGAGCGGGTCGCGTCCGACGAGCCGTCATCCACGACAATGCATTCGAACTCGACACCCTGTTGGCTGAAGATGCTGTCGAGCGTGGCAGATAATTCCCGCTCACCATTGTAGACACCCATAACCACCGAGACGAGCGGCTGACTGTTCACAACCCCGCGCGCTCCCTATCTCGGCGCAGGATTCGATGCGCGCCTTCGGCTATATGGGTAGTGCGCTGGAATCCGATGTATTTGCCAGTTAGCAGATACAGGCTCATGAGTTTGCGGGGTGCCGCCTTGTTGAGATGCCGTACAAGTTCCTCTGCTTCTTTCACCAGACCAACCCCTGCGCACTGCCGGGCGACCAGGAAACTACTGTCTACAAAGTGCCGCATGTGTGGTTCTTGCGGTTCGATCCCCGCAGTTGCCGCGTGCTTCAGAATTTTTCTTCGTACCACGCAGCGGTCCCTGAGCATTGCCGGATCGGATGAGCCGGCTAAGCTCAATCTATTTTCAGGCAGTACACGCGTCTCGGACACGATAGCCTCCACCATGGAAAGCAGAACACCCTTCGCGGCCAGGCGACAGTCAAATTCCCAATCTTCCTCCTGACGCAAATTTAGCCATGGGCCATTGTTGCGAATAAGTTCTGCCCTGTAGAGGGGAGTCGAGGTGTCCCACCAGCGATCTGACAGGAAGGAGGGAAACATTGATTCAAATTTCATTCCTGTCCACTTCACGGGGGTCGTGTTTTTGGCGCTACCGAGTGAGTATCTGATTGTCCAGCCGTAGCAGGCACCGCATTCCGGATATTTTCTGAGCTGCCCTACCTGCTTTTCAAATTTCTCGGGTGCAAGTAAATCATCACTGTCCAGGAACTGGATGAATTCACCCGATGCAGCCTCAATTCCCTTTTGTCGCGCCGGCCCTGGGCCGGAGTTGGGCTGGCGCAGCAAGCTGATTTCCGGATGCACAGCCATCATCTGCTCAACTGCGTCTCCTGTATCATCGGTCGAGCCGTCGTCGACCACGATAATCTCAATCGGGCGATAGCTCTGCGCCAACACACTCCTGATAGCATCCACAACCAGGGCTGGTCGGTTATAGACCGGAATAATGGTGCTGACAAGCCCATCAAGCACTGCGCAGTGGCTCCAAATAGGACCGTGACCATAGGTTCAACAGTAGGAGTCGCCACGCCAGGTTGCGAAAATGGCTGATGGCGCGGGGGAACGCATAACCGGACCTGCCCTTATCGAAATAGTCGCGCATGGCGCCGCGTAGCCCGAGTTCGTCCACCCAACCGGCATCATCCAGTATCACCCCGCGCGCGTAGGCGCGGAACGATGCGGATTCATCCATCCAGGATACTGCCAGTGGTGCGCCAAACTTGGGGCGATCGATTATCTCGTCTGGTAGTAGGCCATACTGCCGGGCCACTTGCTGAAGTAGGGTCTTGGCACTGTCTTTCCCAATCAACTGATCCCTTGGCACACTGTATGCTATTTCCGCCACCCGGGAATCAAGGTAGGGCACACGGGCCTCGACGCTAACCGCCATGCTTGCCTTGTCGACCTTCATCACATAATTGTTGGGCAACTGGTTGCGTGATTCAAACATACGGATGGCATGAAACCAGTCGCCACCAGACTCGTTAAGGTAGCCCTTCATCAAGCTGGAGAAGTCCGCGAAACAATGGCCGTATCGCCGCCCGGCATATTGCCGGTAAAGCTGAAACAGCCGCCATTGCCTTGGACCGCGCAATGCTCCCGGAAGCGCATTTTTGAAAACGCCATAACCGCCAAACAACTCATCAGCTCCCTCCCCAACGATGACCACCTTGATGCCCTGCTCGCGGCATTTCTGGTACAACAGGCGCGTGGAGATCAGACCCCAGTCAGCAAACAGGTCGTCGAAGGACCGCACGTTCTGTTCCAGGTCTTCAATAATCTCTTCGGGCCTGATTTCCAGCTCGTGGTGACTAGAGCCTATGAATTCACTGACAGTCCGGCCAAAGTGCCGCTCATCCACTTGTGAGTCTGAAAACCCCATCGTGAACGTCTGGATCGGCGCATGTTTTGCTGCCAGCGCCGCGATGAGGCTGGAATCCAGGCCACCGGATAGTAGAATGCCCACCGGTACATCCGCTACAAGGTGTTCGCTGACGACCTGATCCAGCGTGTGGTAGGTTTTCTCAACCAACTCGGAAGTCTCGAACTGGCCGTTCTTCAGGGGAACAACTGGCTCGAAATAGACGGTGCTTTCAACCATACGGCCGTCCTCGATGCGCATCCATGTGCCGGGCAACAGCCTGGATACATTCTGGAAAATGGTGTTCTGGCCGATGCTATAACCAAATTCAAGGAACTGGTCCAGGGAATGGCGGTTAATGGCTCGTGCGAAGCCTGGGATGGCCAGAAATGCCTTGACCTCGGAGGCGAAGACGATCCCCTTGTCTCCATTCATGGTCCAGTAGTAAAGGGGCTTGATGCCCATCGGATCGCGTGCCAGGAAGAGAGAGTTCTGCCGTGGCGACCAGATGGCGAAGGCGAACATTCCCTTGATCCGGTTTACACAGTCAATACCCCAATGCTGGAAGGCCAACAGCAGCACCTCGGTGTCGCTCTCAGAATGGAAGATGTGCCTCTCTGCTTCCAGCCGCTTCCTGAGCTCCCTGAAGTTGTAAATCTCGCCATTGAACACCAGCACGTCGCCGGTTGCCGGATTTACCATGGGCTGGTGGCCATGTTCGCTGAGGTCAATGATGCTTAGCCGGTTGTGTGCAAGTGCGATTCCGCGCTGCTCATCCAAAAAGGCGCCGTGGTCATCCGGGCCCCGGTGCGAAATCGCTAAGCGACTAGCCTCGAGCACCTCCGCCCCCATAGAGCCCGGTGAGGAAATTGACCAGCCAACAAACCCGCACATCTAGTGGTTGCTTCCCACAAAACGATAAAAGCGGTTCTCAACCGATTCAACTGACTTACCGCCGATCGCATATGAAACCAGCCTTCGCCAACTGGCGGTGCTATTCAGGAGTCTCTTCTTTAAAAATGGCTCCGCTCGTAAGCCTATATTTGGGTGTCCAGGCAATGCACTGCTTCCTATTGGAACATAGCCGCTATCACCGAGCATGCCATCCAGGTGGCGAAGATTGAAGTAGTTCAGGTGCTCCCAAGGATTAAGTGCCATGTCTTGCAAGATACCTTTTTTAATCTCACTTTTTAGGTTCCTGATTTTCGCTTTCTCATAAGCGGGAACACTGACATACATTACAGCGCCCTTTGCGCTCACACGCGCTAGCTCAACAATCGTGTTACGAGGGTTCGGAACATGCTCCAGCACGTTATCGCAGATAATAAGGTCGAAGGGGCCTTGCGCCAGTACTGCATCAAATGATTGAGTTACATTCAGACCGATCGCTTCAGCACGGCTCACTCTTGATTTGCTCGGATCGAACCCGAGTGCGTGCATCCCAATGACCTCCAGCAAGCTCAACGTCATCGCGTACCCGAAGCCGAAATCGAGTGCTTTCGGTTTCTGTACCCTTTTGAGAAGCTGAATAGACTGAGCCAGATAGTTGAGCCGACGCGAGATATCCGAAGGTTCCTTGGACGCTTGAAAAGCTAAGTTCTGGTCAATCACATGATCATAAACACGGAGCAAAAACTCGTCGGACGGCAAATTGCCAGCGAAAATAAATCCACATGCAAAACACTCAACCACCGGAAATCGCTGGTCGATAGATTCAGTCTCGAGAATACCTTTCCAATTTTGTGAATAGGTCCAATTTATTTTGCAGAACTGCGCTGGAACCAACTCGAATAGCAGCAAAGTTTCTCCGGCTTGACAGTATGGGCATTTACGAGTATCTGGAGACACTTTCCTCACTGTGACAGTTCTGGTGCTATTGCGGCATTTAGCATTGCATTTTGCTTCTTCAGACTTTCAATCCGAGTTTTCGGGTCTATCTTGGCTAGCTCCCAATACCGCTCACTGGTCTGAGTTGAGCTCTTTGAGGTCCTACCAGGTTGCGGCGCATGCCACAGATGAAGTAGTGGCATGAAGCCGTAGGGATAGAGCTTACGAGTTTCAGTCCGCTCCCAGAGCTCGTTATCCTCACCGCCCCAGCCAACAAAGGACTCGTCCATGCCGCCTATTTCGAAATACGCAGTTCGCGTGATGGCGATGCTGCCGCCGCCCTGGGAGTTCTGCATAATGGCTTCGATACCCGGATTGCTCGGTATGCCGCTGGCAATACTCACTTTATCCGAGGTCGGTTGATCCAGGTAAAAGATAAAACGCTTCAGGTTGACGACTTCGTATCCCTCCCTGATCTTTGCCAGATTTGCCGCCGCGTAATCTCGCGGGACCGGCATATCGTTGTCATGCAGTATCAGTAGAGTACCCATGGCTAACTTTGCACCGTGGTTGAAAGCCATGGAGCGGTTATAGGCAGCATGTGGTTCAGGTGGCGGAGCGTGAACGTATCGAACCCACTCAGGCAGACATCCCTTCAATATTGGCTGGGTGTCCTGCTCGACAACGATGCACTCGATGGCAACATCTTGCTGCCCCGCAATGCTTGCCAAAGTAAGTTCAAGGAGCGGTATCCGCTCCGAGCCGCGATGGCCGATGATGAAGGTGACTTCGGGGGGTTGATCGACAACAGGTGGTGCAGTCGAGAAGTTGATGGGGTGGTTGCCGAATGCACGCCGATAAAGCTGCCGACCAATAAATGGAAATAGCTTTGGAGCGTGCAGGTCGGAAGTCCACTTCCAGTCGCAGCGGTATCCGCTGCCGTCCGGTGAAAGTTCAAGCAACTCATTTCTGTTGCGGATGGCCAAATAGTCATTTCCCCGACGCACCAGCTTCATGTACCGTGGAAAATCCTTGACCACCACCGCGATTTTTTGCTTGAGCGTTCGGTCGTAGGTCATTAGGCGCCGCGGGGGCGGAAGCCCAATGCTCGCTTTAAACGTGACATTTGCTTCCAGAGTGGCTCTCGCCCTGGCAAAAGTTCACGCTTTGGAAAGTTGGGGTGCATTACTGCAGCGGGGTTGATTGCTGCGGCCCTGTAGAGCCTGCAGGTTCGGTACCACCAGCGCTCGACCGGGGCGTATCGGTACTTCGCTAACTGGATCCCCATGCGGGCGTATCTACGCTCGCGCTGCACAAGGACGTCGGACTGGATCAGGTTTTTGACAGCCGCTACCCAGTCGCGGGCTATCTTTTCGCTTTGAGTGTCCCTTTGTGCCGAGTGGTAACGATATTGTGCGACCTTCATTTGGAGATTGGCCGCCGGAAACCGGCAGAGCATTCTCATCCAGTAGTCTGCGTCGGCAGCGTAGCTGAATTCCTCTCGCCAAAAACCCGTGATCCCCATCGCCTCGCGGGTAAAAAAGGTACCCGGTTGCGGGATGTACTGCAAACGACCGAGGTACTCACAAAGATCGAATCCTTGCTGTTTATCTAGCCCTATAAGGTTTGAGTGTTCATCAATCAGCTCTGCATCCCCGTACACGAGATGCACTTCAGGTGAGGAGTTTAATCTCTGCACAGCCGCACTAACTGCGCCTGGCAGAAATACATCGTCGGAACTTTGAATGGTTAGGATGTCCCCTTTAGCCCGCTTCAGGCCCTTGTTCACGGCATCGACCACGCCGTTGTCGCGCTCGCTAACCCAAAAAAGTTCAGCTGCAGAATATGCTGATAAAATATCAATAGTTTCATCGCTAGAACCTCCGTCGATGACAATTATTTCAACTGGACGGTAGTTTTGAGAAAAACAAGAATTCAGGGTTTCCAATAGATAACGGCCCTGGTTGAAGCTAGGTATGACAATGCTTACTAGCTTAGTATTACGGTGATTCATGGCCTGAGCCGTCTATAAAAGCGGCGTAAATTGAATACCCCGAAATTCCACCAAAACTCGATCTTTGTCAGATACGTTCTGTGTAGATGCCTTTGCAGATTCAGATACCTATCGACATTCCGGCTATCGTGGCCTTGCATGGTTTTTTTCGAAAACCAATTTCGGAGATACCACATGTGTTCAGCGATCGCTTCACCTGAAGGGAGTAGCACAGTACTTGACCATCGTTTACTATCGAGCTTTTCCCCCAGATAGAAAAATTTTCCGCCATTTTTAATCATATTCCAAAACAAAGGATAGTAGGGTTCTACTAAATCACAGTTAACCCGGCCTAAATCCAAGTTTGGCCATTGTCTGGTGACTTCCTTTGCATATTCAGGCTGAAACGAGCATTCTTCACCTCGTTCCAATTGCGCCCAAGCCTTTGCTAAGGACTCGGTGCGGAACATTATGAAAAATAGATTTAGCGCTGCAGGGTTTCTTTCGCGATAGTAGTAGCCTCCATCAGGTATACCAGCGGCGACCACAGATGGGTCATTTTCAAAAATGGCGACTAGTTTTAGTAGCGCCTCTCTTGACGATACAAAACAATCCTCATCAACATGACAGATATAGTCAGAATCTAAACTCAGTACTTTGGTAACGAACCCTGTAGGAGTCCAATCACACCTCCCGTCAATGATGACTCTTGGCCATTCTGGCACATGCATTTTCAACAATGTCTGAGAATATGCTTCCCACTTCGTCCCCAAAGAAGTAGTAACTGTGATCGTTCTAGCCAATTACTTTATCCGGAGAATCGCCGACATTGAATCTGCTTCTGAATACAGCAAGGCACCACAGCGGCATGCTAACTTTCCATGTTTGATCTGTGTTATCTTGGTCACATTCATGATGCTCAATATCTTCGCCAGTTGGCCAGCGGAGCACCGGAGCCAGAATGTCCACACCATAAGTTTCGCTATCGGGATAAAGCGTTCTCAGCCATCTAATCGACTCACCTTTCCAAACACCGAATTCTAGAATCGTTCGACATTCAAACGAATCTAGCTATTTCTCATAGAAATCGATATACCCGTGCCAGAAATCCTTATCTGTATTGGCGATTTTACTCGTCATTTAAATTCGTCAAAAACATTTTGAATATACTCATTAGCGCTTGATCCATTCTCCTTAAACCCCAAATCCGATACTGTCTTTGGCATAAAACAACGCGATCATCAACGTCTCATGGGACTTTTTTCCATGACTCCATGATTCCTTGAGACAAAGTCATATCCGGCAAGCGAGTTCATCTTCTCCAACAGGCGAGCTTAACTCGTGATTGCGAATGTAGCCTGGCAGATCCAGTTCTGACTCCGGAATGGGGATATGGGAATTGCTTTCCTCCGCCAATTCAGAGCCATGAAAAAATACTCAATATCCCATCACCCGAAAAAGTACGTTGCGCCACAAAACTGCGCCAAATATTGATCATGGGGACTCACAAATCTGGGGATATTCATCTATGTAAAGGCTCCCGGTAAACACTGCGTACTTTGGCTCCCAGGCCCAGCGCCGAAATGCTCATTAAGCTTGCTTCCATGCAGCAGAACGGTCACACCAACCTCAATGATTGGACCGAATATGGGGGTCACAAGCAATTCAAAGCATAGTGGCTCTTCAAACAGCTGTAACTCGGCTCAGGTCGGATAGCCACATATCCAGAAGCGGCATCTCCTCCGCTGGAACGAAGCCCGCCTCGACTAAGGCCTGGTAGCAACGATGGCAGTTGTTCCCTACTTCTTCCGCGCCAGTATTTAGCGACAGCCCTTCCAGCACTGAGCGGATGCCTTCATTCCCAAGATAGCCGGGAATTTCCTGTTCGAAGTCACGCATCAGATTATGCGGATTGCGATCCTGGAACATCTCCGGGGCATGAAACACCACGCCGTAACCGAGTTCCCACAGACAGCGCTGCGCAACGAAACTGCGCCAGATATCCGTCATCCGAAAACTGACGAAGCTGGGCAGGTACATTAACGGATACGCCTCCGGAAACCACCATGTACTTTGGCTGTTGAAGGGACACCAGGCACCCTCGGGTAAAAATAGGCTGTCATTTACATCGAAATGAAGTGGTCTATCTAGAACCAGTCGCCAGATTGCGTCAACATCTGGCGACCCCGATACTAGTGCTTGCTGAATCGGTGCAACCCGATTTTCCAGTGAACCGATCTGCAAGCGCGATGTTGTCCCGGTTCGAGATACCTCGGAGAGCGGAAGGCCCCTCGGCCACACCAGCTGATCGGTAAAGTGTTGATATACATTTATCCAACCCTTCGATTCAACCGGTTTCACCTGAACTTGAGGCGATCTGGGCTTCCACGAGCTAAGCGGCGCATTATCATCGTCTGTCTCAAAAATGCATGATGCTCCTCGTGATGCCGCGAGCAGATAGCCAAGGTTCTTTCGGGAGTAGCTGCAAAATGGCAGTTTTTGGGCAATAGAAAATGGAAGTTCAGACTGTGTTTCAAGGTTTAAACATTCCGTTCCCTCTAACTGCCAGTTCAGTGGGCCTTTTTCATCACCAATGACAATCAACTTAGCGCCGGACATGTTTGCGATCTTCCACAGACTCTCGACGGAAGGTGTCTGGTTCTGAATAGTAGTGATTACTATGCAAATCAAGTTAATTGGCCCCCAAAATTGCGTAAAACGTGATTAGTCAAGATTTCACCCAGTGCCTTTACTGTATGTCCATTCGTGCGGGATAAGCACGTGCCCACTACCTTTCGGCGGAAGCTTGCCTCCGCCAAAGAAATCCCCATCGACCACATCAAAAACGAGCGCGTCGTTTACAACATCAGACAATTCACCAAGTGCCCCGCAGATTATGGTAAGCGCATACCGTCCCGGGACTAATGGAAGGGAATCAATCGAACAGATTGCTGAGGCATGGGCTGCATCGACCTTTACGACTGCTCCTGAATAGTCGTTACTAAGTGCTGAAACCGACTCGCCTAGCGCTGTCTTGAGCTCAATGCGAAAGCCAGCCGAGTCCAGCTGCTTTCTCAGTGCGTAACCAATGTGAATCGCAACTGGCTTGCCGGTCTGCAAGACACCTGTATCCTGTCCATTCATCCTAAGATTTACTTCAGTCACGCGAATCCAGCCGTTTCCTGGGCGACCCTCACGCTTTGTCGACGCACCCAGATCTGTTACTTTTTGTCCACTTAGGTAATCGCCGATGGCCTCCTGAACTGAACTATTAGAAACAAGAAAACCTCGCTCCAGCAACACTGCCTTACTGCATAGGGTTTGAACCATGCTCAGGTTATGACTGACAAAAATTACTGTTCGACCACCGCGCGCAACTTCACCCATTTTTCCAAGACATTTATTCTGGAAATTCGAGTCGCCGACAGCGAGCACTTCATCGATCAGTAGCACGTCTGGTTCCAAGTGCGCAGCAACCGAGAAAGCTAATCGGACGTACATGCCGCTGGAGTATCGCTTTACCGGGGTGTCTAGAAATTTTCCGATGTCAGCGAATTCAACGATTTCGTCTAGTTTCAATTGAATCCGGGCCTTGCTCATCCCAAGTATCGACCCATTAAGAAATATGTTTTCCCGCCCCGTCAACTCAGGATGGAAGCCTGTTCCCACTTCCAGCAAACTGGCAACGCGTCCCCTCGTGACTATGCGTCCCTCGGTGGGTGACGTTATTCGGCTCAATATCTTCAGCAGTGTGCTTTTGCCAGCACCGTTGCGACCGATGATGCCCAGCACCTCGCCTTGCTCCACGTTGAAGCTGACGTCCCTAAGGGCCCAAAACCGCTCGTCCTCGCTTGCTACGCCTCCCAATTTGTGCAGTTTCCGTAGCGGTGAGTTCAACGCACTAGTCAGCATCTCGCGAAAAGAATCATGCCGTTGCTCGGCTGCGCCAATAATGTATTCCTTGCCGAGGCCTTCGACCTGTATGGCGTATTTACTCACTGACTCTGTCCGATTATTCCGCCAAGCAGGGCCTGAGATCTTTGATTGAACAGTTTCCGCTGGAAGAAAGTGCTCTGTGCATTGGTGCCGGCAACGCAGGAGAGCAGTCCGTCAACGGCTTCAAAAACGCCGCTGGGGCTTGGTGTGGCCATGATGCCCAGTTGCCCTTCCCGCAGTGCGTCCCGGCTGCCGTCTACGCCGCAGCCAACAACCAGTGAGCCGGAGGCCGCCGCCTCCAGGAAAGCTATCCCGAACCCTTCTCCTGTGCTCGGCATTACGAAAACGTCGGCCAGTCGGTAATAGTCCGGCAGTTCATCCTGCGTTACTGCGCCTGTGAACACCACCTGTCCAGGCACACCCATTTCGCCACCGTTTGGGGATGCAACGCCAGGGCGCGCGCG
>JANPDE010000455.1:0-11242 GCA_031431315.1 Haliea sp. | reverse complement strand
GTACCGCACCCGCTGTGGCGGGCTGGAACATGCACCATCGCTACCTCGTGGGAGTACCCATGGTGCAGGTCGAGACACTGGGGGCAGGGGGCGGTTCAATTTGCCATGTCAATAATGGCGAGCTGGAAGTGGGGCCCGCGTCGGCGGGTTCCGAACCCGGCCCCATTTGCTATGGGCGCGGTGGTACGAGGCCGACGATCACCGATGCGCTGTTGCTGCTGGGTATCCTCAGCGCGGAATCGGAATTTGCCGGTGGTAGTTTTGCGCTCTCCAGGGCGGGTGTCGAGGAGGCATTTGCCACGCTTGGCGAGCAGATGGGGTACAGCGCCGAGGAAGCCGCGTTTGATTGTTGGCGCATTGTGAATGCGAATATGTCCCAGGGTGTGCGCAGGATTACCGCCGGCAAGGGCATCGATCCTAAAGACATGGCCATGCTCGCCTACGGCGGTAATGGTCCGGCGTTTGCGGCCATCCAGGCTGAGGACCTGGGTATCGACCGGGTGCTGGTGCCGAAGGCATCGCCGGCTTTTTCTGCCCTGGGTACGCTGGTGGCGGATCCCAGCATCGACGAAGAACGCTCTTACCTGTCGCCTGCTGATGCGATTGACACCGACCGGCTGGTGGCACTGTGGGGTGATTTAGCGGGACGCGCCAGGAAATACTTTACCGGTGGCAATTTCCCGCTGGAGAAGGTAACGGCCAGGTACCAGATGAATATGCGCTACCCCGGACAAAACTGGTCGCTTACCTTCGATATCCAGGTGGCGCTGGGCCTGGATGACGTGTCATTTGTCGATGCCGGCATCGGTCAGCGGTCCATTGCCTTGTTCAACCAGCGGCACATGGAGGAGTACGGCCACATACGCGAACATGAAATGCCGGAGATTACCGGTGTGCGCCTCGCCACGTCCGTCGCCACGGCGTCGCCACCTGTGTCCCATGGCTTTGGGGCCACCGCGCATCCCGCCCGAGTCGCCAAGGTGCGAAGGTCTAATCTCGGCTATGGATACCGGGAAACCGATATCTTCACGGGTTCTGACCTGAAGCCGGGTCATCAGGTACGAGGCCCGGCGATCATAGAGGAAACCTTTACGACCATCGTGGTCTACCCCGGATGGCAGGCCACGGTGGACGATGCGGGAGATTATGAGTTGATGCGCGGTCTCAACGGATACTCTGCGGGCGTTCCTGACGGGAATCCTGACGGCGATCCCTACGGAGAGGGTAGTTAAGTGTCCGCGCTGCGCGGCATAAAAACTCTGGAACTGGCGGAAACGGTGGCCGGAGAGTACTGCGGCAAACTGCTCGCCGATTTCGGCGCCGAGGTTATCAAGCTGGAGAAACCGGGATGCGGTAGCCCCACGCGTCGGCTTGGGCCATTCGCCCCTGGTACCACCGGTCCTGAAAGCAGCGGCTTGTTCGCCTACCTGAATACCAACAAGCATTCTGTGGAGCTCGATATCCTCTCGGCTGACGGCAGCGCGACGTTGGACAAACTCCTCAACCATGTGGATGTGGTGATCGACGATCACCCTGAGGCCTGGCTGCACAGCGTTGGCCTGAACCCTGAAACCATCAATGAGCGCCGCCCCGCACTGGTGTTGTGTTCGATTACCGCATTCGGATACGCACCTGGTGAAGAGCAGCGCAGCGCCGAAGACCTCACGGTATTTCACGCCAGCGGTTGGGGTTTCCACACACCCAGTGCGGCGGACAACACGCAGGCTCCCCTGAAAGGCGCCGGTCGATTCCTGCCCAGTTACGAGGCCGGACTGGAAGCGGCGCTGTGTGTCACGGCGGCGTTGTTTGAACGTGAAGATTCCAGGTTGGGCCGCTTCATCGATATTTCCAAGCAGGAAGTGCTCGCATCACGCGCTGATTACGTGCTGGGACAAATGGTGGCAGGGGATATGGAAGTCAGCGCCGCACGCACGGCCTACGACCTGCACGGACCCGCCGGTATCTTTCCCTGCCGCGACGGTTACGCCTATATCTGGATGTCGGCGCCCGCGCACTGGGATGCGCTGCGCCAACTGCTGGGCAGTCCCGCCTGGATGGAGTCGTTCCCACCGCATTGGCTGGAACAGGAGTGTACGCAGAAGCGTGTCGCGCAATGCCGGCACCACCTCGGGGAGTGGCTAATAACACAGGCCAAGCACGAAGTGGCGGCCGCCGCGCAGAAACTGGGCCTCACTCTGGTAGCGGTAAACAACGCGCGGGACCTGGGCGCTTCGCCACAGTATGTATTTCGCAAATATTTCTGTGAGGTGAACCACCCGGTGCTGGGACCTGCGCTGTACCCCACTGTTCCCTACAAACTCAGTGAGACACCGGCCTGCATCGAGTCTTGCGCGCCGTTGCTGGGGCAGCATACCGGCGAGCTTGCTGCCTTGATCGATCAGGACGCGAAGGGTGCGACACCGCATATCGGAGGTGCCGTGTGACCGAAACCATGCGGGGCGGGCCGTTGCAGGGTGTGCGTGTCGTGGAACTGACCAAGGTCTGGGCCGGCCCCTATGTAGGCAAACTATTGGCATTCCTTGGCGCAGAAGTGATACGCGTGGAGAGCGAAGGCTCGCTCGATGTCACACGTACCTACGGTGTTGCCGATATCAACAACGCGCCGGGTTTCCAGGCCGTCAATCCACAGAAACTCAGCGTGCAGATCGATATGAAGACCGAGGAGGGTATCGGCCTCATCCTTGCGCTTTTGGGCCAGTCTGACATTGTGATCGAGAACCTGCGGCCGGGTGCGGTGAAGCGACTCGGTCTCGGCTATGAAAACGTGAAGGCGGCAAAACCGGACATCGTTTATGTCTCGATGGGCATGTACGGGACAGAAGGTCCTTTGAGCTATCAGACCGGATACGCACCCTGTTTCGCGGCACTGGGGGCCTTAAGTTCCCTGGTGGGCTATGCAGGCGGGGCGCCGACGGGTATGAACATACGCTACGCAGATTCCACCTTCGGTACGGCGGCAGCCTATGCCGCGCTGATCGCCCTGTTGCATCGCCGTCGTACCGGCATAGGCCAGTTCGTTGATGTGTCAGCGGTCGAGAGCATGAGCAGTATGATCGGGGATTCGATCATGGACTTTGCACTGAACGGCACCATCGCCGCATGCGACGGCAATCTCCATGCGGACATGGCGCCGCACGGCGCCTATCCCTGTGCCAACGGCGAGTGGATCAGTATCGCTGTCATTTCCGATGCGCAGTGGAGAGCATTGGCGGAGGCGATGGGTAAACCGGAACTTGCGGCACACGCGTCCTATGCCACGCATGCCGGCCGCAAGGCCAATGCCGCTGAACTGGACAAACTTGTCTCGCAATGGACTTTACAAGGCGATGCCGCCGGGCTGTGTTCGCAACTGCAGGAACGGGGCATTGCTGCCAGCAGGAGCCAGAGTTCCCTGGACCTGGTGTCCGATCCCCATCTATGGGCTCGCGGCTTTTACACGCAGGTGACCGACCAGGAACAGCACACTAAAACTATTCTGGGCCCCGGCTGGAAAATGTCCCGGCCCGCGCAAATCAGCGATGCGGCGCCACGCCTCGGCGAACATAACGACTATGTGTTGGGCAGCATCCTGGGATTATCGGCCGGCGAACGCCAGAGGCTGGCAGATGCTGGAATTACACGCTAGAAGTGATAAAGAGGCTCGCACATGACAGAAACTCTTTTTGTATTTGATAAGGGTAACTACCAGGAATGCCAGAGCGGCTACCGCGGTGAGAAAAACCAGGAATACTACCTCGGGGATTATACGATCGAGGCCGGCTCGGTTATTGATGTGCGCGCGGAAAAGAAAGCGGTCGGCTCCTGCTCGATCATTCGCCTGCAGTCTAAGACCCGTCTTTCCTTCCGGCGCTCGTGGTCACATATCCGCGAGGACGCCACCGATGTCACCGTGCTCTGGTTCGTCAAGCGCGGCCGCCTGAGTATCTCTCACCAGTGCGGCCAGAGCGTTGCCGAGGCAGGCGATTTCGCCATCACCAAATCCATGACACCTTTTTACATTGAATGCCAGACCGATGCTGAGTCAACGCACGAGGTACTTCACGTCATCGTGCCGACCCATGTATTCAGGCGTTTTGTCCCGCACGAGGTCAAAGCCGGCTTTACGGTGTCGGACAGGGCGAGGGAGTTCGCCATCGCTGAACGCATCCTGCTGGATGTATTCCACGACGCGGGCGAGCTGAGCGAGCACATCGAGCAGCTGCTAGTCGACAGCGCCTTGTCTGTCGTGGCCGACGCGGTCAACGATAGTGCAGGCTGTACACAGGTGCGGCAATCGCTGCCAGACAAGCGGCTGCAGGATGCGCTACGCTACATCGACCTGCACCTCTCCGATCCGAACCTGACTATTACCATGGTCGCTAACGCCTGCGACATTTCGCCGCGCTACCTGTCCTATCTGCTAAAGCAGAACGCGACACCCTTTTCCGAGATCGTCTGGCAAAAGCGCATGGAGATCGCCAGTCGCTGGCTGTCCTCGTCCAAACCGAGCGAGATATCGATTGCCCAGGTGGCGTTCAGGGTCGGATTCAAGAGTCCCGCGCACTTCAGTCGCATGTTTAAACGCGTTTTCGCCAGGGGTCCGCGTGAATATCGGGCCGCTCACCAAGCGCAGGCGTTGGGCGTGGACCCGCTATTCTTCAGTGGCAACGAAAGCAACACATTACAATAACCCCTGCATTTTTTGAGCATGAGAGGCTGACTATGTCTGCAAGTGATACTGAAGTAAAAGCGTCCGGGAAGTGTCCCATGACAGGTCAGGAGGTTATCGATCTACAGGAAGTGTCGTTGTCCGATGTGGAAATTCTCGCTCGCCCGAAAGCCTTTTATCATGCGATGCGCACCAACGATCCGGTGCACTACGATACCAAGCTGGATATGTACCTGGTGTCACGCTTTGAAGACCTGCAAACGGTGGTCAAGGACCCGGCGACATTTTCGCTGGAGCGGGGCTATCAGGCACAGTATGCCAAGGGCTTCAACGAAGAGTTCCGGGAGATCGTGAAGCGCGACGGCGGTGGGTTTTTCGGCGACCCGATCATGACGGATCCGCCCTACCATACGCGTATTCGCAAGCTGATGGAGGGTGCCTTCACCGGGCACCGGGTCAAGGAACTGGAACCGCGGATTACTGCTATCGTCAGCAATCTCATTGAGAATTTGGCCGACAAGGGCCAGATGGATGGGGTCAGCGAATTCTCGGTGCCGTTGACGATCAAGGTCATCTGCGAGCAGTTGGGTCTCGACTCGCAGTATGAGGACAAAATCCAACGCTGGTCACTCGCGGTCACGGCACAGATCGGCAGAATGCAGACCCACGCGCAAATGCTGGAGAATGCACGCGAGATTTGTGACCTGCAGAATTGCCTGATCGAGAATATTCGCGAGCGCGAGGCGCATCCGCAGGAGGACATGATTTCCGATCTGGTGTATGCACGCAGTGACGATGCCGAGAATCCCACGCTGTCGTTCGAGGAAGTCGTACCGCTGGTGCGCGCCCTGTTGATTGCCGGGAATGAGACGACAGCCACGGCGCTGAGCAATCTGTTGCTTATCCTGGCGACCGAGCCGGACATTGCCAGGCAACTGGCGGATGCCGTCGATGATGAGCGCCTGCTGTCACGCTTTATCGAGGAGTTATTGCGCTTCCAGCCGCCGGTGCGCGGGCTTGCCCGCATGACGACCAGGGAAGTGGAGCTGGGTGGCACGTTGCTGCCCGCTGGCGCGCACCTGCTGCTGTTGTTTGCCTCCGCCAACCTGGATGAGACAGTGTTCCCGCGTCCTGACGAATTCGACCTGAACCGCGGCAATATCGGGCGGCAGGTGGCATTCAGCGCTGGCATTCACCGCTGTATTGGACTGTCGCTGGCCAGGATGGAGCTGAAGGTGGCGGCGCGTGAGATCGTGCGGCGGCTGGATAACATCAAGCTGGCAATATCTCCTGACGAAATTTGCTATCTGCCTACCGTTGCCACGCATTCCATCGAGCACCTGCCGTTAACCTTTACGCGCAGGCAGGGGAAATAAATATGGGGCAGGAACTTGAGGGCAGGGTAGCCATCGTTACCGGCGGCGCCGGTGGGATAGGCAGGGCAACCGTTGAGTTGTTCGTGAAGGAAGGTGCCAGGGTCGTCATAGCGGACGTGGATACGGAGCGCGGCGAACAATTGGCTGCCGAGCTGGGCAGTGCCGCAGCATATAAACACACCGATGTCTCACAGGCCGAATCGCTGGAGGCAGTTGTTCAGTTTGCCGTTAGCGAATTTGGCGGCCTGCATGTGATGTTTAACAATGCCGGTATTTCCGGCGCGCAGTACCCGCGTTTTCTGGATGATGACCTGAAGGATTTTCACCGCGTCATAGATATCAATTTGTTTGGGGTGATGGCGGGTAGCCGTTATGCCGGCAGACACATGTCAACAAATGGCGGGGGAGTCATCATCAACAACGCGTCGTTGGCAGGCATGGTGCCAGGTCATGCATTGATGACGTACCGCGCCACCAAGGCGGCGATCATCCTGGTCAGCAAATCCATTGCGATTGACCTCGCGGAATACGGCATTCGGGTAAATTGCCTGGCACCCGGCCATATCCGTACGCCGCTGACGTCTTTCGCCATGCCGGGAATGACCGCGGAGCAGATAGAGCGTGTGAAAGCGGCTGTCTCGCCTGTCATGGATTCCAATCAACCGCTCAAGCGACACGGCAAGCCAGAAGACGTCGCACAGGCGGCTCTTTTCCTCAGCTCCGCCCGGGCCGCGCAAATCACCGGTGTGGTGTTGCCCGTTGACGGTGGTCTCTCCACCGGGGACCCGGTGAATCATCTGCAGGAGATCATGGACGCTCGCGCGGCCGCATTGGCGCTTTGAACGCCTGGGTCTGCGCTTGCAGGTGAGCGTATCAATCAAATTTGGAGATCAGGGGAATGAGTGCTAACGAAGTGTACGATGTGATCGTCGTAGGATCCGGAGCCGCCGGCGCCACCGCGGCGCTGCGTGCTGCGGAGCTGGGTCTTTCCGTACTGATTGTCGAGAAGGCCCATAAGTACGGCGGCACCTCGGCCACCTCCGGCGGGGTGATCTGGATCCCCAACCATCAACTGCAGCCGAACGACGACAATCGCGAGCAGGCCCTTGCCTATTTGGACAGCCTGATCAAGGTACCTGTGCAGCGCGACCGCCTTGAGGCCTACGTGGACCAGGGCGCGAAAATGATCCACTTCATCAAGTCGCTCGGTGTACCCATCGTGCCCGCCGCCTGGCCGGATTATTTCGCCGAGGCACCCGGTGCCCGCAGCGACCGTTCGCTGGTGTGTGAAACTTGTGATGGCCGAGATCTCGGTGACAAGTTCGTTTTGATGCGCGAACAGTACACGCGCTTCAAGTTGCTGAATCGCTACTCGATGGACCTGCCGGAATTTTTCTCCATCTCCACCCGCGGCCAGGGCTGGATCAAGGCGCTGCTCAAGATTTTGTGGCGCTACTGGAGCGATCTCGGAACGCGATTCATTGGTCGTCGTGATCGCCGCTTCACCACGGGCGGCGCCTTGATGGGACACCTGTTCAAACAAGTATTCAAGCGCGGCGTGGAAGTCAGGATGGAAACCCGCCTGGAGGAAATTTGCGTCACCAACGCGCAGGTTAGCGGCATCAAGGTGCGCAATTTTGGCCGCACGTATGACATCCAGGCCAGGTACGGCGTAGTGCTGTGCGCCGGTGGCTTTGAATGGAACCAGGAACTGCGCGAGCGCTTTTTCCCGGTACCAGGCCTTACTCGCCATAGCAGCACACCGGAGGATGGCAATCGCGGCGAGGCGTTGCTGGCCGGCCTGAAGATTGGCGCCGCCACGGAACACACCGAGGGCGGCTGGTGGATTCCCACCATGCACATGCCCATGCCCAAGGTGTCCAACTTCGAAGAAATTCACCAGGCTGCTTTCGATGTGGGACGACCGCACAGTGTCTGCGTCAATCGCAACGGTGTGCGCTTCGTGGACGAGGCCTGCAGCTACGATGAGTTTGGCGTGGCCATGGTGGCCGACCAGCAAAAGACCGGCGCCAACACGCCGTGCTGGCTGGTGTTTGATGCGACCTTCCGCGGGAATTACACCGCCGGCGGGTTCATGCCCAGCATACTGATGCCCGACTGGCTGATCCCTGCTGATTATTGGGATCACTATCTCTTTCGCGCCAATTCACTGGATGCCCTGGCGCAAAAAATCCACGTCCCGGTCGCTCCGCTCAAACAGACGGTGGCCAATATGAACGACTATGCGAAGACCGGCGTCGATCCTGAATTCGGTCGCGGCGGCAATGCGTACGACCGCATGTTCGGTGATCCTGCTGTTACACCCAATCCCTGTCTCGGAGCCATCGAGACAGCGCCATTCTACGCGGTCGCCATCAACCTCGGCGATCTGGGTACCAAGGGAGGATTGAAGGCTGATGCGCGCGCGCGAGTGGTCGATGGCAATGGCCAGCCGATTCCGGGCCTGTATGTCGCGGGCAACAACGCAGGCAGTCCGTTCGGCAACCTGTATCCGGGCGCGGGCGGAACAATAGGCCCCGCGATGACGTTCGCATTCGTGGCGGTCAATGATATTGCCGCCCGCGCGGGGAAAAACTAGAGAGACGCCTCAGCAGCCCTCTGGTGGGGCTACGTACTTGTCGTACCAGATGGGGCTGCTCCAGGAGCGCTCCTGCACCGTTTTCGGGACGTTCTCGTCGCAGCACGCGGTGTATTCGTCTGGCACTGGGTCGGGCCCCGCGCAGTTGATCGCCGGATCCGCCGCGACACACTGCCGCTGCGTCCACCGGCAGCTGGGATTCTCCACCACCCTGGCGTAGTAGTAGGCGTCCTGGTCGAGGCTGAACTCCGGGTCTTCCCAGACCTGGCACAAATCGGTGAAGCCGGTGCCGATGGTTGCGCAGGTCGCAGTATTCACGTCGGCCCCGTTGTCGGGATTGCCCGCCACCTCGAAAACGTTTTCATGCTTGGTGTTGTTGGCATCCGTCCAGCCCTTGATAATCTGTATGCGCTGCAGATCATTGCCCGGATGGCTGGCGGTGCCGGCATCCTTGAGCGCGGTGACGAGAAACTTCGGTGCGGTCTGCCCCTCGGTAGCCGCAGGAAGTTTGCCCCCCATGGGTACCCCGTTGGCGTCGGCAACTTCTACCAGATTTGGCAGCGAACAGATATTCGCGGGCAGGTCCCAGCCAGCGAAGAAACGCACCACGTGGCGCGGTCCGCTGGTCGCGTAAACTTCGCGTCGGCGCAGCGCGTCAAACAAAGCGCGCCGGCTGTTCTGGGTGGCCCAGACCACGGTCAGGCCGCCCGGGTTCAACTCCGGCGCGTCGGCGATGCCGTCTCTCACCGCCTCCCCGTCGGCACCGCCCGCGGCACCCCCGTGACCCGGATAACTCGCCGATTCTTCCACCAGTCCCGGCGTCCCGAGGTGTGAGTCGGTGCCGCCAACAAACCCGTACCGGAACGGGTTACCCGCTATGCCATTTTTAAGACGCAGGCCTTCGGTCAGGGCGTAGCGCACGGTACCCTCCACCTTGGGCGTGGTGTTACCGAGGAAATTACCGCCCAGGTGCCCCCAGGGAACGACTTCGAAGTCGCACAACTCATCACTGTCCCCCGGCAGGCATTCCGACTGTCCCTTGTGTTGCATCATCTCGATGAGCGGTTCGAATTTCACCCGCTTTGCAGTCATCTTCCATCCGTATGGTTCACCGTCGGGCCTGATGGTTTCGAACATCATGCCCTGGCTGAGGTTGGAATTGTGGGGTATCGCGAGCACATCGCAGGATCCGGCGCTACCAGTCTGATTGAGGCAGTTGGACTCCAGTGCGCCCCACAGGTTTTCGGGATAGGCCTGGTCGAGATAGGTCACCGGTTTGTCGGGCACGATGCTGTTCAGGAACAACACATTCCGGTGCAGGTTGAGTACTTCCCCTTGACCTTCGGCATTCGCTTCACCGGGCCCTCCCGTCCACTCATACCCGATGAACGTGGTAAACGTACAGTCAGAACTGCGGTCGTAGGCCTCTTCCGCGGCATCCTGCATGATCTGCCAGATGTTCACTGATTCATTCACGCAGATGCTGCCGTCTGTGCCGCAGAATTTGAACCGACTCACAGCGTTCTGCGCGCTGGCAAGCTTGCTGTTCCACCCTATCAGCGCGTCAGTATCCCGCTGGCGTAGCAATCCACAAAGGGGGCTGTTGTACTGGGGATGGCTCGGGGTGGTACAGATCCAGTATTCGCCGAAAAATTCCGCGTGATCCGAGACCATGGCGAAATCCAGTGGCCGGTCGATCTGCGCAGTGCGCAACGGCAGGTTGTTTTCATCGAAGGGGTGCAGGCCAATGATCTCGCCCTTGGCGAAACGGTAGGCCTGTTCTGGTGTAGTCTCCACGCCTTGGCTAAACCCATCTACAGAATAGGTGGTGTGGACGTGAAGGTCGCCGAAGTAGGGATTGCGCTGCGCACTGAAATGATCGCAGGTATTTCCGGTGCCGTCCTTGTCATCCAGCGACCAGGCAGAAGAGGTGAATACGCCGCACAAAGCGGTCAGGGTGACACAGAGAATTGTGTGCTTCATGGGAACCACCGATTGATTCATTAGAGCTATTAGAGACGGTAATTTGATCACAGAAGCGACAAACAAGCCACACCCATCCATGGGACCAACCGAAAAGCGTGATCCATTTAACTTTCCAGCTTTATTGGAAAATCCGCCGGCGGGCAGGGCGCCAATGGCGCCATCGATGATATTATGGAGCGCGCCGGTAATAAAATTCCCTAATCGAACAACAGAGGCCGCTCGATCATGTCATCACCCGAAACTGACTCCCTTCCCAACTACGAAACACTTGCACTGACACGCAAAGGCCGCTTGTTGACCATTACTCTCAACATGCCGGATACGCTCAACGGGGTCACCGATGAGATGCACGAAGAGCTATCGGAGGTATTCACGTTCGCGGGTAAGGATGCACACTCCGACGTCCTGTTGCTGACCGGGGCGGGCAGGGCATTTTCCGCCGGCGGCGACGTGATGCACATTGCCGCCCACGCCGATACGCCCGACAAGTGGGACCGTGAATTGCGCCTGGCCAAGCGTATTGTGTTCTCGATACTGGACCTGGAGAAACCGTTAGTTTGCCGCCTGAACGGGCACGCGATAGGGCTAGGTGCCACGCTGGCGTTGTTTTGC
>JANPDE010000454.1:0-9485 GCA_031431315.1 Haliea sp. | reverse complement strand
GGTCGTTGGCTAATCAGGCGTCATGAACTGGTGGTCTCCGCGTCATCCGCGCTGGGTCGAATGAACCAACCCTAGCCCGCCGGGCGCCAGGTGCCGTGAAAACACACCGGCACCCGGTGGGATACCTTGGCCTTACCAACCGGCCCGGCGCTGATGTTCTGTGCATCGAACACGCATAACGCGCTGGTGTTGCTCGGGATGTCATAGACACAGGTCAGCACGTAGCCGTCGCCTTCCGCCGCCGCAGCATTGCGCGGCGCAAACATGGGCTCGGAAACATAGCCCGCCTCGAAAGCGTACATATCAGACTTCAGGGTCTTCACATTGAAATGCACGATAGCGTTGTACACCACATCGCTGTCTGGTATCTGCGCCGGAATCTTGCGGTCGGACGAGGTGTACCAGCCGTGTGTATAGTCGCGCATGGCGTAACGCGGGTCAATCACAGGGAACTCTGCGCCGTGATGGGCCAACGCTTCCATCGCTATGCTCGGATTTGCCGCGTTCAGGTCGATAGTCCAGCGCGCGAGGTACGGGTGAATATTGGGCGGCGTGGGCGTGCCGTCCGCCATCGGGAACAGCGGCGGTGAGTCGAAGTGACAGGCCTCCAGGGTGATCACGCCGTCCTTGTCGCGTCCGTTCATAAAGTGGAACACGTAGCAGGCATCGCCATCGATCCACTGCATGTCCGCAGGCGTACCATCGCGCGGCATGATACCCACCTTCATTCCAATCTGCGGCTCCCAGGCGAAAGGCGGTTTGCCTGCCATGGCGCGGTCCAAGTCACCGGTAATGGGCATGACAGGAAATATGATGTAGTTCTCGGTCACCACGAAATCGTGCACCATCGCGGTGTACGGTGCCTTGAACACATGGGACTCGATCATGTGCCCCGCCTTGTTCACCCGGTAAAGACCCATATCATCGCTGAAGGGGCCGGTGGCCATATAGGCATGAAACAATAATTCACCGGTGACGGGATCGACTTTGGGGTGCGCGGACATGGTGGTGTTCAACTTCCCATAAAAACTCCATGCACCATGCGACTCCAGGGTGTCGGGATCCATCTCGAACGGCAGATGCCCCTCCTCCAGCAGCAACAAGCGATCGCCATGGTACAGCACGGAGGTATTGGCCACGCCCTCCTTATCCGTCAATACGAAGTCCAGATATTCCGGCGGCGTGTCCAGCGGGTTCATACCGCTGAATAGTGATTCGCCGGTACGCTCCTCAATCCTGAAACGTTCAGTGCGGGCCCAGCGGTTCTTGTGGCTGACCCTGCCGTTGTTAAAGGTAAAGGCGTGGACCATGCCATCGCCGGTGAAGAAGTGGTAATCGTTTTTCGGCGGCACCTGGGGGTTGGGACCGTTGCGGTAAAACGTACCGTTCAGGTCGTTCGGAATCTCTCCTTCAATCACCAGGTCCGGCGCAGTGCACTCGGCGGTGAGCGGCTCATAGTAGCCCTTGAGGAATTCGTTATCGGGCCACGGCTTCATCAGCAAGCTCTCACGTGCAATTGTCTTTTATTATAGGGGGCGCCGGAGGCACCCCCAATCAGTCAGGACTCAGACACCTGGGCGCCAGCCACCGTGGAATCCGGCAGGCACGCGGTGGGACAGGTGCACCTTGGCCAACGGGCCATCCGCCAGCTTGAGCGCATTGAAGATGCACAGGCTGCTGGTTTTGGTGTCGAAATTGGTCACCACCGACATCAGGTAGCCCTCGCCTTCTGCTGCAGTGGCAGATTTGGGCACGAAGATCGCCTCGGAGGTTAACGCCTGCCCGAAGGAGTAGCGATCCACCGCGCCGGTCTGGTGATCGAAGTGGCCGACTACGTTGAAAAATTTGTCATTGTCCGAAATGGTGCTCTTGGCCTTTCCATCGGGCGAGGTGTACCAGCCGTGGCGATAAGGTTTACCTGTGTGGCGCGGATCACACTGGGGAAACTCCGACTGGAACTCATCGAGGCGCTTGAACGTGGCACGCGAATTCGGGTCGTTCATGTCGATGGTCCAACGGGTCAGGAAGGGCTCAGACTTGCCGGTGGCTTTGCCATCGGCCGTCGGGAAAAGGGGCGCGGTTTCAAACTGACAGGCGTCGACTGAAATCACACCGTCCTTGTCGAAGGCGTTCATGAAGTGGAAGGCAAAGCTTAAGTCCATTTCCACCCAGCGAATATTTTCAGCGGTGCCACCGTGGCGCGGCAGCACCCCAAGGAAAACACCTTTCTCGGGTTCCCATGCAAAGGGAGGGCCACCGACCATCGCGCGGTCAAGGCTGCCGGTAATGGGCATCACAGGAATGACGATGTAATTTTCGGTGATGACAAAGTCGTGCACCATGGAGGAATAGGGCGTTTCAATACGCACGCTCTCGGTCAGTATCCCCTGCGGATTGACCTTGTGGACCATGACATCGGGAGAAAAAGCGCCGCTGGCCATGTAGGCAAAGAACACCATTTCACCGGTGACAGGATCAATTTTGGGGTGGGCTGTCATTGCGGTGCTGAGCTTGCCCCGGAAGTTCCAGCTGCCAATCGATTCCAGCGTGTCGGGATCGAGTTCGTAAGGCGGATGCCCCTCCTCCATCACCAGCAAACGGCCACCGTGCCACACGATTGCGGTATTGGCCGTGCCATCTTTATCGGTGAACACAAAGTCGCTGTACTCAGGGTCACAATCAAAAGGGTTCATCGGGTTGATCAGGGTCCGCGCTTCCCGGTCTTCCAGCTTCCACTTGTTGGTGCGCACCCAGCGGTTGTTGTAGTTCACCTTGCCGTCCTTGATATGGAAGGCGTGCACCATGCCGTCGCCCATAAACAGGTGATAATCACCGCGCGGCGTGAATCGCTGGTTGGGGCCGGCGCGATAGAGGCTGCCGCACAGGTCAGCGGGGATTTGACCCTCCACTACCAGATCGTGCGCCTCGCACTCCATCTGGATCGGGCCATAGGGAAAATTCAGGAAGGGGTTGGTCGCAGACATGGGTTGAGCCATGGGAATACCTCGTTGTGGTCGGTGTAGACAATTCAATGTGGGTGTAGACGGCAGAAACATTACCACCCGATTTTGATGTTTACAATAGAAACACCGAAGTATTTTTGTTAGCATGATGCCACTACAGGCAATAAGGACATGGCGCGTGACGGCAGCAAAACAAAAATACCATCATGGCGACCTGCGCGCGGCGCTACTTGAGGCGGCACTGGTGGTGATCAGCGAGATCGGGCCACAAGGACTCTCCATCCGCGAGGTGGCGCGGCGCGCGGGCGTCTCCCACGCCGCCCCCTACCGCCATTTTGCCGACCGGGATGAACTGATCCTGGCGGTGGTGGAACAGGGCTTTGATCTCATGCAGCAGACCATGCAGGGCGAAAAAGCAGCGGCGCCTGATGATCCGCTGAACCAGTTCGCCGCGAGCGGTCTTGCATATGTGAACTTTGCCCTGAAACACCCTGCGTACTACCGGGTAATGTTCAGCGGCGACCTGCTCAGCAGTACCGGCGACCTCTCCTTGCAACACACCAGCCACGAGGCCCTGCAGGAAATGGTGGCCAATATTGCGCAGTGCCAGCAACTGGGCATGGTGCGCAGCGGCGACCCGGTGATGCAGGCACTCGCCATCCTGTCCACCATTCACGGCTTCGTGTCCCTCGTCAATGACAACCGCATTGGTCATCTCATCGATAAACCCTACTCCCTTGAAAGCATCCGCGACGCGGTCCTTGCCTCAATCTTCGAGGGTTTGGCCCCGCCCTAAACTCGCCCTGCCGAAACACCGCGTCGATCATCGCCGCAGTCACCGTTAAGAACCCCCCTCTTACGAAAAAATCAGTCAATTCTGTTTGTTTTTAACCAACGATTTGGTAATGTGGCACCCTTAGCAGCCGTGCCCGCCACAGGCTATTTCCTCCGGCGCCTGCATTGGCCGATAAACATAAGATTCTACTGGTGACATTCATGACTAATCGTCGATTTATTTCGGGTCTGGTACTGCTGACTTCCGTGCTAGCGCAATTGATGGGCACGGCGGTTTACGCCAAGGACGAGGTGGACCCCAACGGACCCGACCCGCTGGCGCTGGAGGAGGTCATAGTCACCGCCACCAAGCGCGCGGAAAGCATTCAGGAAGTACCCATGTCGGTCACGGCATTTACCAGTGAGTTTTTTAAGGACGCCGGCGTCACCAATCTCTCCGGGCTGGAGCAGTACACCCCCAGCCTGAAGATCACTCAAGGCACAGATTCCAACTCTACCTCTATCCGCATTCGCGGCATCGGCTCGGTCGGCACCAACGTCGGTATTGATCCCAGCGTCGGCATGTTCATCGACGGTGTCTACCAGGGCCGTGCCGGCATGAGCATCGGCGACCTGATCGATATCGAGCGCGTTGAAATATTGCGCGGCCCACAAGGCACGCTCTACGGTAAGAATACGGCCGCGGGCGCCATCAGCATTATCAGCATGGCGCCCTCGCCCGATGCTTTCGAGTCCACGGTCGAGACAACGTACAACTCGGACGAACGCGCTGAAATACACGCCATGACCAACATACCCCTGGGCGACTCGGGTAACGCCACTCGCCTGACCGGTTACGCGGTCAACGGCGACCATCTCTACGAGAACACCTACACGGGCGAGGGCATCAACGACGCTAATAAATGGGGCGTGAAATCGCGTACCCTGTTTGACACCTCGACCAGTCAGGATGACGGGCTCGGCGAATTCCTGCTGACCCTCGATTACAGCAAGGAAGACACGGACTGCTGTGGCCTGGCCGTTATCCAGTACGAGGGTCTCTCCACGCTGAACGCGCCCTCCACCAATACCCCCTCGCAGCAACTGTCCGATGAATTGGGTAACTACTTGTCAGGCCCCAACAAGGGTAAACCCATTCTGGACTGGCACTCCTTTGAAGATTCGGAAGGCTTCTCACCCCCGAAAGCAGATCCGTTTAGCGACGATTACTGGTTTGACTCCGAGATCTATAACAAGGTTGATGTCGGCGGCATAGCACTGGAGTGGAACAAGGACCTACCCAATGAGGACGTCCTCACCTTTATCAATGCCTGGCGGCGCTACCAATCTGACAGCGTCTACGACGGTGACTTCACCGCCTACGATGCCGTCGGCGGATCAACCGACCTGACATTTGACCAGTACACCTCGGAGCTGCGCGTCACCTCCCCCGGCGGGGCAACCCTTGATTACCAGGGGGGGCTATTTGCCTTCTACTCGGAACTGGACTCCACGGGCACATTTAGACAGTCTCCCGCGTTGACCGGTAACCTCGTTGCATTCGGAATTCCCCTGAGCGCTATTTTCCCGGACGGCACACTCAATACCGACGTTAACACCTACAAGACCACCAGTTACGCCGCCTTCGGCCAGTTGATCTGGAATATCACGGATAGTTTCAGCACCACCCTGGGCTTGCGTTATACCTACGAGCAAAAGGACCGCGTCGGCTCCCAGATCACCACTCCGAAATCACCTATCGATATTCCCCCGGTGGCCGGGCCTGACGTCTATTACGATGACACACGCAGTGACGACGATCTTTCACCGACGCTGATTGCGCGCTACTTCGTCAACCCGGAGATCATGACCTATGCCAGCATCAGTCGAGGCTTCAAATCCGGCGGTTTCAACCAGCGCCGGGAACTGGAAGGTCAAAACGGGGAGTTTGATCCTGAAATAGCCACCAACTATGAACTCGGCTGGAAAGGCTCGACCGAGGACAGGCGCCTGCAGTTGAACGGCACCTTCTACTACGTCAATTATGACGAGTTCCAGGCACAGGCCTTCGACGGCTCCAGTATCACAGTCACCAATGCCGGCTCCCTGGAAAGTTATGGTTCAGAGTTGGAACTGGTTTACGTGCCCATCGCCAATATGATGGCGGGTACCGCAATGGGCTACAACAAGGCCACCTATCAGGATTTCGACAACGGTCAGTGTACTGTTGAACAGCAGTTTGACCAGTACTACGGTGTAAATCGTGAGGAGTATTTCTCTCCCGCACTGCAAAATCCTCCGTGTGCCCAGGACCTCGCCGGCGAACCTCTCGATAACGCACCGGAATGGACGGTAAGCTCCTTTGTGCAGTACGACCACGACCTGACTGCAGACCTGGTGGGCACTGTGCGCCTCGAGCATAGCTACACCGACAGCTTCTTCCTGGACCAGGATCTCGATCCAGTCCTGGAAAATAATGCGGTCGATTTGATCAACCTGCGCTTCACGCTGAGCAATATGGAACAGACCTGGGAGGCTGCCATCTGGGGTCGCAACCTGCTTGACGAAGAGTACTATAACTTTGGCCTCGATATCCCTGTGCTGGGCGGTTACGCCGGTGTAACAGCGCCGGGCGCCATCTACGGTGTTACGGCACGTTTCAATTTCTAGCGTCGCAAGGGGAATGCAGCATGTCTGACCACACTCTTATCTCTACCGACCGCGGCACAGGCCGCGTTGCTGCCCCCAAAAAATCAGGCTTCTACTACAACTGGGGCCCGCAGGCGTGGATCGACATGTGGATGTCCAACACCATGCTGGTGAAAAAGGCGATGCCTATCGTCAGCCACACCTTTGTACCCATCCTGCGGCTGTCAGGCGACAAGGCGCAGGTCGACCGCGACTACGAGCAGATCAAGTCGCGCCGGGAAGTCATCACTACGTTCAACTCCCCACGGGAAAAATGGCGCAAGCGCTACGGCAATTTTGTGCGCGAAGTCGAGTGGGCCTTGCTGGAGCTGCGCAAGCATTACAGCCAGAAGCAGTACGAGGAAATCGTTATCGGCACCTCAGTTGCCCTGTCGCACGAGACCTCCGGCGACTTCCTCAAGATGATGAACAGCATGTCGGACAAGAACAAAACCAAAAAGACCAAACCGGCTAAAGACGGCGGCTCCTCCAAGCCCAGTCGCTGGAGCACCTTCCTGTTCGACACATTCAATCCCGCTCAGTGGCTGATGGGTCCGGCCACCATTACTGAATTTGATCCGAGCAATGGACTGACCGTGATAGAGATTCCCGACTGTGCCTGGCACACCTGCGGCCCGCAGGACCGGCTACCCAATCCCAATGCGCTGCCGGAAGAGGGCTGTCTCAATATCTGCAAGGGTCCTTTTGAGGCGCTGTTTAACGGCGCGGGTGGCGGCCTGAAAATGGAATTTGATCCGCACCTGCCACAAACTTCCTGCACGGTCAGAATGAGTTGGCAAACCAGCTAGGCAGCACGGACTGTCGCAATGGCGAAATTGTTCGCGATATTCTCAGCACAGAAGCGTCTGTTGCAGCAGCACCAGGAGATCAACCAGTTGCGCAGTGAAGTCGCCAAGCTGCGCGCCCAGAACGACAGCATGCGCGAAGGCATGCGGCGCTGCGTGACCTGCGACTACCGTATCGATTTCAAGCAGCGCCAGGATGGCGTCCAGCAATCTCCTGCAATTGGGCAAATAGACAGCGAATACTAAAGCCCTACCCTATCCACACTACACTGAGAGGAAAATCATGTCCGTTATTCTGGTTACCGGCAGCAGCACAGGCATTGGTCAGGAAACTGCGCTACACATGGCGCGCAAGGGTCACGTGGTGTACGCCGCCGTGCGCAGCCCTGACACGGCAGGCGAATTGAAAGAGAAGATCGCTGCCGAAAATCTACCCGTCACCCTCATCAAGCTGGACCTGGTGGATCCGGCCTCCATCGAGTCTGCGGTGGCGCAGATCATGCGGGAGCAAGGCCGCCTGGACGCCCTCGTCGCCAATGCCGGTATCGGCGCCGGCTCCTCGGTCGAGGAGACGCCGCTCTGTGTGGCGCGGGAGATTTTCGAGACCAATTATTTCGGCAACGTCGCCCTGCTGCGGGAAGTGACACCGATCCTGCGTAAGCAGCGCGCCGGCCGCGTCGTCGTGGTCGGCTCTCTGGCGGGACGCTACGTCGCGGGATGCCACGCCCACTACTCCGCGTCCAAGTGGGCGATGGAGGGTCTGTGCGAAGCGCTGGCACAGGAGATGGCCGAGTTCGGCTGCCAGGTCTCCATCATCGAGCCCGGCTGCGTGGCTACGCCCATGTGGACCAAGGGGACTCCGTCTGCGGCGCCCCCCCTGTACCCAAAGAACGTCGCACGGCTGACGCGCTTCTTTGAGTTTGGCCTGCGCACGCCAGCCATGCCTGCGGACGTCGCCGCAGTCATCGAGGAAGCCCTCACTGCCAGCCAGCCCCGCTTTCGCTACCCGGTAGGAAAGGACGCCACAGAAGTCATCGCCGGCCGCACGAGCGCCGGGGACGAAGCATGGATCAGCATGCTGTGTACCGGTGACGCCGAGCGCTTCGCCGAGCGCTGGCAGGAGATCGTCGGCGTCGATTACTATCGGGACTGAGCGTTCCAGTATTGCGCCACCACTGGCAGCGGACAGCCGTGGTAAGCTACCATCCCTACCAAGCCACTTGGAATATTTATGAATTTGTTGCGCCTGGGTATTGCCCTCCTGTTTCTCAGCCTCATCGCCTGTAGTGACGGAAATGGTGACGGAAATAATGGCGGCGCAAACGGCGCAGCTGAAGAGGTTCGCCCACAACTGGACCTGGTATCCTCAGAGCCCCCCATCGAGTTACCCGGCATCAGTGCCAGCTACAGCGCTGACGTGCGCTATGGCGATGGCGAGCGCAACGTATTGGATATCTATCTGCCAGAGAGTGACCAACCCACGCCGTTAGTCATCTTCTTTCATGGCGGAGCCTACTATCTGGGTGACAAAAGTAGTATCAGTGCCGATGACATTCGCGCCTTCCTCCAGGCTGGCATCGCCGTTGCCTCGATCAACTACTCCTTCATAGACATTAATCCACCGTACGACGAATTTGGCGTCATCAAACCATTGGAAGACAGTGCCCGCGCCCTGCAGTTTTTACGCTACCACTACCAGAGCCTGAATCTGGACCCGGAACAAGTAGCCTCCTACGGCATCTCGGCCGGCGCGAGCACCAGCCTGTGGTTGGGGACTCACGATGACCTGGCCGACCCCGACAATGCCGATCCGGTGCTGAGGGAGTCCAGCCGGTTGAAGGCGGTGGCGGCCCTGTTCACCCAGGGCACGCTTAACTTCCTGCGCTGGGAGGAGATTTTGGCGCCTGTGGTAGAGCCGATTCTCGGGACGACAGACATCCTCACTGTAGCAACCACACTCGGAGCCGGGCCCCTCCTGTTCGCCGCCACCGGCACAGACACTGTGGAAGAAGTGAAATCGCCGGAAAAGCAGCCCTACCTAGAAAATATAGATGTGTTAGGGCTGATGGATGCCAGTGATGCGCCTATATACGCTTACAATGATTCCAACATCTTTAAAGACAGTCTGGTCAATCTTTTCCTGCATCATGCATTGCATGTAGTTGCGCTCTACGACAAAGCGCAGGAGGTCGGTTTAGAGAATGTAATGTACGCCATCGACCCTCAATTTCCGCTTGAAGATCCTTCTGGTGAG
>JANPDE010000453.1:0-13037 GCA_031431315.1 Haliea sp. | reverse complement strand
ACATTGGGCCGGCCGACAATCGCGACATAGCCGCAACGTTTTGGCCCGTCATCGGCCATGATCGGACAATCGTTCCAGGGCTGACGTCGCCGCGCTCTGCTCTGCCTTGCGCCGACTAGTCCCCTTACCTTCGACTACCATGGATGGCTTGCTCAGGCGGCAGGCCACGTGGAACAGCTGTTCGTGATCGTCGCCCTGGACACTAAGCAAGTCATATTCCGGCAGAGGATTGCTACGCCCCTGCAGGTATTCCTGCAACCGGGTTTTAGCATCCTTGTCTGCCGCGCCGAGCGAGAGACGCTGCAGGCGAGGTTCGAACCAGGTCAGGACACAGCGACGACATTGATCCACGTCGCTGTCCAACAGGATAGCGCCCACCAATGCTTCAAGCGCATCCGCCAGAATCGACGCGCGCCGGTGACCGCCACTCTTGCGCTCGCCAACTCCCAGGCGCAAATCATCGCCCAGTTGCTTTTCCAAGGCCACCTCTGCAAGGGTATCGCCCTTGACTATCGAGGCTCGCATCCTGCTCATCTCTCCCTCGCTTGCGCCAGGGAAACGACGAAATAACGCCTCCGCAATAATGTAATTGAGAACAGAGTCGCCAAGGTATTCGAGGCGTTCATTGTTCAGTCCGCCGGCGCTGCAGTGGGTCAATGCCAGGCCCAGCAGCTCCAGGTCACGAAATTGGTAACCCAGTGCCGCTTGCAGGCGCGCGCTTTCGGCCATGCGTTATTTTCTGGGTTCCGGCGGCTTCGGAAGCGGATCCGGCTCACCCACTTGATAGAGCAGATCATCAAATTTCATGAGAGCGTCGATACGCCATACGATGGGTAATCTTACCTCGTAGTTGGCATCGATATAGGTTTCGCCCGCCTTACTGTAGACTTCGACGTCTTTGGGATCAAGTAAATAGATCTGGTTGGTATTGAATATATTGGCGATCTTACGCCTGAAATCCCCAGCGCTTTGGGTTGCAGCTTCAGGTTCCATCGCCATCCTGGCAATGATGTCTTTAACACTAAGATACTCAAGATACGGCGGCACCATTCGAATCGCGCACATGACGAAGAAGCCCACCATGAGCATTATGGTCAGTATACCCAAAATCGACATCCCGGATTGACGCTGGCGTGTGTTCATATGGCTTCCCCCAAAACTTGTTTGTGCCTATTTTATCAGGCCGACGCGGTCAAAGCTTGGAATACTCAGGAAGGTATCCCAATGCATCCAGATCGCGAAAGCCCTGCCCACTATATCCCGTTCCGGCACCTGGCCCCAAACGCGGCTGTCACTGCTGTTGTCGCGGTTATCACCCATCATGAAGTAGTGCCCCGGCCTCACCACCTCATAAAAATCCGTGGCCGGTCGCAGGGCATCGACCTGCATGAGGTGTTCCGTGTCCCCGAGAGATTCATGGTCCAGGCGATACCGGGGGTCCCGCCCGGATTGGCCGTCAAGCGGCACACGCTCCACCTGTTCACCATTCACATAGATCTGCTTGTTGCGGTAGGTCACTGTATCACCGGGCAGTCCGACCACACGTTTAATAAAATACGTGTTGTTCATGTGGGGAGGGAAAAACACCATAACATCACCGCGCTTGGGTTCGTTCAGTGCCAATACCTTGGTGCGTATCACGGGTAGGCGAATACCGTAGGTAAACTTATTGACCAATATATAGTCACCCACTTCCAGCGTGGGCACCATGGACGACGAGGGGATCTGGAACGGCTCCACCAGGAATGAACGCAGGACAAATACGATAAAAAGTACCGGGAAGAAAGATCGGGCATACTCCACCACTACCGGCTCTTTGGCGTTTTCAGTAACCCGTGCCTGGTATTTGCTAGCATCGGGGCTTCCTGCAACAGCCCATTGGGGATATTGGTTCTGCAACTCGCTGACTAGGCGCTTTCTACCCGGCGCCAGAAAAATGGCATCCAGCAACCAGAGCAGCCCGCTGCCAAAAACCAAGCCCACCAGAATCAGGGGAAAATCAATTGTAAATTCGCTCACTTATCAACCGTCCACCTTGAGAACTGCAAGAAATGCAGATTGCGGTATCTCTACCCGTCCGACTTGCTTCATACGTTTTTTACCGGCCTTTTGCTTGTCCAACAGCTTGCGTTTTCGACTTACATCTCCGCCGTAGCACTTGGCGGTGACATTTTTGCGCAGCGCCTTGACTGTCTGCCGCGCCACAATTTTACCGCCCACCGCCGACTGAATTGCCACATCAAACATTTGCCGGGGAATGAGTTCCTTCATTTTTTCCACGAGCACCCGACCTCGATACTGTGTCTGATCACGGTGCACAATAATTGCCAGCGCGTCAACGCGCTCACCATTTATCAGTACATCCAGCCTTGCGAGACTGGCTGCCTGAAAGCGCTCAAAACCGTAGTCGAGTGATGCATAGCCGCGGCTCACGGATTTTAGACGATCGAAAAAATCCAGCACTACCTCAGCCATCGGCAGATCGTAAACCAGTGACACTTGCGCGCCGAGAAATTGCATTTCCCGCTGTACACCGCGTTTTTCGACACACAGCGTGATGACATTGCCCAGGTACTCCTGTGGCACCAGAATATTGCAGCGCGCAATCGGTTCGCGCATCTCCTCAATCTCCGCGACATCCGGCAGAGCGGATGGGTTATCCACCTGAATGACCTCGCCGCTTTTCTTCACCACCTCATAAATTACAGTGGGTGCGGTGGTAATCAGGTCAAGATCGTACTCCCGCTCCAGTCGCTCCTGGATGATCTCCATGTGTAACATGCCGAGAAATCCGCACCGAAACCCAAAGCCGAGAGCGTCCGAAGTCTCCGGCTCGTATTGCAGGGAAGCGTCATTCAGCGTCAATTTGGCCAACGCATCGCGAAAATCTTCATAATCATCAGAAGAGATGGTGAAAATTCCCGCGTAGACCTGCGGTTTGACGCGCTTGAATCCGGGCAGCGCCGGAACAGTCAGGTCCTTGGCATGTATCAGGGTATCTCCTACCGGTGCGCCGTGGATATCCTTGATACCCGCCACGACAAATCCCACTTCACCGGCCTGCAACATTTCCTGCTCTACACGCTTGGGAGTGAAAATACCGAGTGTGTCCACCTGCTGCGCCTTGCCGACAGATTTCGCGACTATTTTTTCCCGCCTGCGCAACACACCCTGCTTGACCCGTACCAGCGAGACCACACCCAGGTAATTATCAAACCAGGAGTCGATGATCAGGGCCTGCAACGGCGCATCGCGATTTCCCTCGGGAGGCGGTATGTGTTCAACGAGGTATTCCAGGGCATCCTCGATTCCCTGTCCGGATTTGGCGCTGACAAGGCATGCTTCGCTGGCATTGATGCCAATAATTTCTTCGATCTCACGCTTGACCCGATCGGGATCTGCCTGGGGCAGATCCATCTTGTTGAGAATAGGTAGCACCTCCAACCCCTGCTCGATGGCGGTGTAACAATTGGCCACGGACTGGGCTTCCACGCCCTGCCCCGCATCCACCACCAACAGAGCGCCCTCGCAGGCGGCAAGTGAACGGGACACTTCATAGGAAAAGTCCACGTGGCCCGGAGTATCAATAAAGTTCAGTTGATAGACCTGGCCGTCGCGGGCCTGGTAGTCGAGGGTGACACTCTGGGCCTTGATCGTGATACCGCGCTCTCGCTCGATATCCATGGAATCAAGGACCTGTTCATTCATCTCTCGCGCACTCAACCCGCCGCAGTGCTGGATGAAACGATCTGCCAGAGTGGATTTACCGTGATCGATATGGGCAATAATAGAAAAATTGCGGATGTGTCTAAGGTCGCTCACTTAATAGGGCTCGATTCACGGCTGTGGCCGGGCCAGACACCGCGCCCGCCCTTATCTACCAAAAAACGCGCGATTGTACCCCAACGAGATTACAACTGCCACGGTGACCAGGGCGAGCAGTCTGTGTGGTGCTGCGTGTCGCGCGGATTAATTCGGCAGCCTGAGACCGATGAACAAGGGTGATCCCTGCCGGATCAGGCGCAATGGCACCGAACTCCCGGCCTTCAATCCATCGACAGCCTTCTCGAAGGCTTCTGTGGATTTTATCGGGCTGGTGTCAATCAGCGTGATGATATCGTCGACGCGTATTCCGGCTTTTGCGGCAACGGAACCGGGCGAAACGCTACGCACCAGGACCCCGCCATTGATACCAACACGCTCAAGACTTTCCGCGGGCAGGGCCTCGACCTCCATGCCCAGACGACCTCCCCGGTTGCCGTCCGCTTTACCTGCTGACAGCGAGTAGCTCTCGTCGGCATCAAGCCCACCCACCTCGACTTTCTTGGTCTGGTGTGTTTTATCACGCACAATCTGCACCTGCACCGTGGTACCCGGTGTGACGAGGCCTACCACATGGGGCAGATCGGCCGACGTGGGAATATCCTTGCCATCAAAGCTGACGATGATGTCACCACTGCGCAAACCAGCCTTGGCGGCGGGACCGTCTGTGGATACTTCTGCCACCAGCGCGCCACCGGGTCGCTTCAAGCCGAAGGATTCCGCAAGATTTTTATCCACATCCTGTATGGTGACTCCCAACCAGCCGCGAGTTACCTTGCCGTTTGCCTTCAGCTGATCAACCACATTGCGCGCCACCGAGGCTGGAATGGCAAACGACAAGCCGATCGAGCCACCGCTGCGGGTGAAAATCTGTGAATTGACGCCAACGACTTCGCCCTCAAGGTTGAACAGGGGTCCCCCGGAATTGCCCGGATTGATCGCGACATCCGTTTGTATAAAGGGTACATAGTTTTCATTGCGCTCGGTGGGCAGGCTACGACCCTTGGCGCTGATGATTCCTGCCGTGACCGAATAATCCAGACCGAAGGGTGAGCCTATCGCCAGTACCCACTCGCCCACTTGCAGGTCGTCGTCGGTTGCCAGCTTGACCACAGGCAGGTCCGTGGCATCTACGCGCAGTAGCGCGAGGTCAGAGCGGGGATCGGTACCGATAACATCGGCATCAAATTCGCGTTGGTCACTCATGCGCACCAACACACTGTCAGCACCTTCAACCACATGATTGTTGGTCAGGATGTACCCGTCCGTAGAAATAATGAAGCCTGACCCCAAACCCATGCGCTCCTGCTCCGACGGGGGGGTCCCGCGGTGTTCAAAGAAGCGGCGCAATTCCTCAGGAATCTCTTCGGGTCCAGGTTGCATCTGGTTAACGTGGGAGGCTTTTTGCTCGACGATGATTTTCACCACGGCAGGAGAATTTGCGCGCACAATCTCCTGGAAATCCGGAAGCTGGACAGCCATCGTTCCGTGCGCTGCGAACGAGCTAATCACGACAAAAACAAAACCCCACAATCGCATTTTGGTATTCATTCAATCATTCCTATGAAATCTGCAAAGAGTTGAAACAGAAAGGTTTAAAGCAATGTCACTGGCTCTATCAGAGGCGATATGACACCCAGCAACACCGGTTGAAAAGCGGGATCGTGGCGATGCCGGTTACTGTGGCAGCGCACCAGGGCAAAGCCCAGCGCCAATCCGCCCACCGCCCCAAGGATTCCCGGCAGGTCCTCGTGGCCCGGCAGCCACTGCACCGACGCCAGAGCGCCCATCAGCATAGCCAGCACCGGCACGGCATACGCGATAAACGATCCGCGCAAAATCAATGATTCGGGAATGCCGATGGCCACCTGGTCATCAATGCCGTATTGCTCGAGCGCCCCGTTGCCGGGTAGTACTCGAATAATGCCTTGTGTTCCACCAGCGATACGATTAAGCACTCCGTGACCGCAGCCTGACTGTGCTGCACACGCCCCGCAAGTGCTGCGCCGAATGGTCTGAATCCACAGTCCATCCGCTTCTATCTTCACCACGCGCCCGGTTTCAGTCAGCATATCACTGCATCCAGCCCACTGAATCGGCTACCATTCGTGCCGTATTGACCGGGACCTCACCTATCACTGTTACCAGCACCGGTTGCCCGCCGAGGACCATGCCGCGAGTATATGTCGTAGTGCCACCCTGCCTTACCAGCCCTTCGCCAGGGCGAATTTCAAGGTCCGTATCCTCGAGGAAGACAGAAAATACTGCCAGGCCGTCAGTATAGGTTCGTCGCCCATTGAGCCTGGGAGAGGTATCCGTTGCAGCAAAGCCTCGGGGCACCCACCCCACTGTCCAGCTGCGTGTCGCTGCAGCGTTCGCGGGAGCGCTGTCTGGATGCGAATGCTGCGCTTCATGTATGACATCGACGTCACTGCCCGCCGGGACGTTATCGGTATAGGAAATATGTGCGAACTGCGTTGTCTCCAGCGTCTTGTGGCCGTGGCTGATAGTCTGGGATTTGAGCAACAGGCCTGTTTCCCGATCCAGCGACATCGCATAACCAAAGCGGTACATGTCCCTCGGTTCGAGGTTGATGCGCACCGCCTTGCGCCCCGCCACCCGCTCGCCATCGACAACGCTGAAGCGATATTGCTCGGCGATACCGCAACGGTCTTCCTGTAGCAACGTACCCAATCGCAATAACTGGTCACCGGGATGTATGCAGTCCAGCGGATGGGCGCCGCGCTCCACCTGCGCGCCCTGCCCGGTCAATTGGGTAAGGCGCTCCGAACTGCTGCCATGGTCCACTAAATGTGAAACCTGCATTACCTGCAGTTCGTCGCCGCGCTGCAGCGTCACTACGCCCTGATAATTGACCTGGCGCATGCTTCTCGACATTTTGTCCAGCCACTCGAGCGCCGCTGCATCAGTATCAGAACAGACAGCCGCCATTGCTCCCGTCGCTGCCAGCAACGAAAGTAAGGTAACCACATGAAAATGACAAAAATGCTTTAACGAACCCAATAGCACAGCGGAGAGGCCTATTCGCGGATCTGCGGAACACGGGCAAAAGGTACCAGGCCCTGGGGTGAATTGAGCGCCGCCTGTTCCGCATGTTCCTGCATATATTGACGCAAACGTTGCTGGGCAAGTTCCTGGTAGGCAGTGCGGGTTGCGGGCTGTAGCACCGGAATCGGCTGCGTACCGTAACTAGCCTGCACAGCCGTAGCACCCAGGCTGTTGAGCATGCCCACCGGCGAGGCGCTGGTCGCCACCGAGCGATCGGCTACATAAGGGGTTGTTTCGCTAACCTCGGCGAGTTGCCGGCCACCAATGACCACTGTCGCCGCCACCGAAGCCGCCACCGCGAAACTTTGCAGGGAGCGCTTCATACGCTGCCTGAAGACTGCGGGCGCGGATGCAGTGCCCATCATTGATGTATCGTCCAGAGCAGCCTGGACCCGTGTTGAAATATCCCAGTCCATATGCGCCACAGGGTGGCTATGCATTGCGTGTTGGGCCAGATTGTAGCGCGTCCATGCCTGCCGCACCTGAGCGTCTCCTGCGACCTGCGCAAGTATGCGCTCCAACTCCAATTCGCTAGCTTCGTTATCTATCAAGGCAGACAGCGATTCACACATTCGATCATTCATAATTCACCACCTTGCTACTGACTTACCTATTCCACGATGCCAGATTTTTTAAATTCAAATCTCACCGCCCAATTGCTTGCTGACCAATACGTCAATCGCCTCCCGCGCCCGGAATATCCGCGATCGCACCGTACCCACCGGACAGTCCATGATATCGGCGATATCCTCATAACTGAGACCATCGAATTCACGTAAAGTTATCGCGGTGCGCAAATCTTCTGGCAATGCACCAATCGCGCCGTCAACGACCGCCTTCAACTCTGCTCCAAAAAGCGCATTCTCAGGGTTCTCGATATCACGTAAGCCCCAGCCACTTTCATGGTACTCGGCGTCCTCGATCTCTATATCGGTCCCCGGCGGTCGACGCGAGCGCGACACCAGGTAATTTTTGGCCGTATTGATGGCAATGCGGTACAGCCAGGTATAAAAAGCGCTTTCCCCCCGAAATCCGGGCAAGGCCTTATACGCCTTGATAAACGCCTCCTGCGCTACATCCTGCACTTCATCAGCATCGCGTACATAACGGCCTATCAGACCAAATATCCTGTGTTGATACTTCAACACCAACAGGTCGAAAGCCCTCGAATCGCCCTTTTGCACCTTGGCAACAAGTTGCTGATCCGTCTCAGCGGCAGTCACGTCCGGTTCCCCTCCCTAGTACCCGACATTACTGTCGCAGTTGCCGCAAGCCATTGGAGCGTATAGACAACGGAAATGCCAACTGGTTCGTAGCGCGCGGTGATAGAGCTTGCAGCACATAAAGGTCCCAGCGTATTGTTTCCGCATTCGTCACGAGGTCGTATATACTCCAGTGCAATCTGGATAGTTGAAGCTAAGTCTTTGGGACACATCATATATTTCACCCACCAATGCAGCAAGCACTGAGCGCCATGACGACCCGTCACCAGCATGACGTACTGGTTATTGGCAGCGGAGCGGCAGGCTTGAGCCTCGCCCTGCACCTGCCGGAGAGCTGTCGGGTGGCCTTGCTGTCCAAGGCGGACCTCAACCAGGGGTCGACCTTCTGGGCGCAGGGCGGCATGGCCGCAGTACTGCACAACCGCGATACCGTGGACTCCCATGTCGCGGACACCCTCGCGGCTGGGGCCGGTTTGTGCCATCGTGACGCCGTCGAATTCACGGTCAGCAACAGCCGACGCTGCGTGGAGTGGTTGGTGGAACAGGGCGTCGATTTTGATCTGCGCGAAGACACCAGCGATGACCACAACCGTGAGTTTCACCTGACCATGGAAGGCGGCCACAGCCACCGGCGCATCATACACGCTGCCGACCGCACTGGCAGAGCGATTTCCGAGGTGCTGACAGAGCGCGCTATTGCCGCCGCGAATATTGAAATCTTCACGCACCGCATGGCGGTAGACCTGGTCGTGAACAACGGCCGCTGCCAGGGCGCCTACATGCTCAATCAACGCAGTGACCATGTTGATCTGTTCCAGGCCTCAGCAGTGGTACTGGCAACCGGTGGCGCCAGCAAAGCGTACCTTTACACCAGCAATCCTGACGGCGCCAGTGGCGACGGCATTGCCATGGCATGGCGCGCGGGCTGCCGTGTGGCCAACCTGGAATTCAATCAGTTTCATCCCACTTGCCTGTACCATGCCAAGGCTAAATCTTTTTTGATTACCGAAGCCATACGCGGTGAAGGTGGCAAACTGCTGTTACCCGACGGGCAGCGCTTTATGCACAATTTCGACGAGCGCGGCGAATTGGCGCCGCGCGATGTGGTGGCGCGCGCCATCGACCACGAGATGAAGCGCCTGGGGGCAGATTGCGTTTTCCTGGATATCTCCCACAAATCCCGTGACTTCCTGCACAGTCACTTTCCAACTGTCCTGGCACAATGCGCACAGTTTGGTATCGACATCAGCGCCGAGCCGATTCCCGTGGTCCCAGCGGCCCACTACACGTGTGGAGGAATCCTTGTCGACCAGCAGGCCCGCACCGATGTCGCGGGACTGTATGCAGTGGGCGAAGCCTCCTGCACTGGCCTGCACGGCGCCAACCGCATGGCCAGCAACTCACTGCTGGAGTGCATCGTCTACGCCGAATCCGCAGCCATCCATATCGCCGCTACACTTGATCAAACTCCCGGCCCCGACACCGCGGCGCCGTGGGATGAAAGCCAGGTAACCAACTCTGACGAAGACGTCGTCATCGCGCATAACTGGGACGAATTGCGTCGGTTCATGTGGGACTATGTGGGTATTGTGCGTACCAACAAGCGCCTGCAACGCGCTCTGCACCGAGTACAGTTGCTGCAGACCGAAATAGCGGAATATTACGGCAACTACAAAGTCAGCAACGATTTGCTTGAGCTGCGTAATCTGGCGATGGTCGCTGAGCTGATGATTCGGTGTGCAATATCACGCAAGGAGAGTCGCGGCCTGCACTATACGCTCGACTACCCACAGCTGCTGCCAGTAGCCCGGGACACCATCCTGCAACCAGACAACTCCCCGCTCTAACGTCCAGCCTCAACGACTGACTGTTGCCCACGCAGGGTCAGTCAGCATTCCAGTGTCAGCCGCACGCGCAGTCGACGCCACTGTGCTGCGCAGACACAGTCGGCATACAGCCACAGGTGGCCGCCGGGGCCCGCTGGCTGATCGGTAAATACCAGACAGATCACCCAGGGAGTAGTGGTGCTGCGTCTTTCAGGGGCAATAAGGCGCAGCTCTCCCGCATGCTCCAGTGTCCACCGGCCCTGGCCCCAGCGCAGTTGGGCGCCCACCAGCGGATTGCGGCGCAGTCCCCACAACAGGTGAGTCACCAATAGTGAGAGGCACACAACGACAGCTTCGTAACCACGCGCGTGAATAAGCCAAAGGGCATAGGCACAAACCAGGCAGAGTGCGCAGTACAACGCTGAACGCAGCCGTGATTCACCTAACCTTAGGTGCAGTGTGGGCGAAGTGCAGTATCTGGCTGACAATACCGGCTAGCTCCTGATCGTCCGGTTGGCCGCGCTGCATCAACCAGGCGTACAGATCCTGGTCCTCGCACAGCATTAATTGTTGAAAACTGCGACGCTCCGACGCGCTGAGCTGCGCGTAGCGAACAGTTACGAAGGGTTCCAGCAGCAGATCGAGCTCCAACATTCCGCGGCGTGCGGCCCAACGTATACGGTTGATTTCCTGCTGCTCGATCATGCCAGTAAACACTTCCCCGTGGACCATCAATAGCGACCAGTATATCGACTAATTTTCCCGGCGGCGCGCCACGGTGCTGACAGGGGGCTGCGACAAAGCCTATTATTGACACCCCCAACAACGGAGGCTACGACACTTGAATTGCCAATACGCCCAGCTGGAACAGGATGCCCTGCTGCACATCGTGGGGCCTGATGCCCTGAAATTCCTGCAGGGGCAGACTACCTGCGACACTCGTACAGTGACACCCACTCATGCTATTCCCGGCGCGTTTTGTACCCCGCAGGGACGCATCGTCTGCGATTTCCTGCTCAGCGAATTGGAACACGAGCACTTTGCATTGCGCCTGCGGCGCGACATCCGCGTCGGGAGCAGCGCCGCCTTCGGGAAGTACATCATCTTCTCGAAAGCCACTCTGGATGCTGCGCGAGAGGACTGGTCACCCTACGCGGTTTGGGGTGTGGAAGCAGCGAATGTATTGAGCGATATCTTCGGCAAACTGACCACCGGGCGTATGGGGGCCACTCGCGGCGATGATTTTGTACTGGTACAGATGGATGAGCAGGGCCAGCAATTCGAGTGCTACCTGCGCGATGCATCCAGCACGACGCTACTTGCACGCTTGCAGGAACTGCTGCCATGCGGCGTCGAAGCCGAGTGGCAGGCATTGCAGATTGCCAGCGGCATCGCCCGCATCGAGGCCACTACCGTAGAGGAATTCGTTCCGCAGATACTCAACTACGATCTCATCGGGCACATCAGCTTCAACAAAGGCTGCTACACGGGTCAGGAAGTAGTGGCGCGCTTACACTACCGGGGCAAGCCCAAGCGCCGTACCTATCGTGCGGAGCTGCCGTTGGTGGCGAAGTGTTCCGCCGGTAGTACAGTGCATGACGCGGCGTCAGGCGATAACATCGGCACGATAGTCAACTGCTGCACCACGCAGGGAAAAACCCACGTGCTGGTGGCAGCCACTGCTGCCGGTGTGGCAAACGGGCTACGCCTCGCAGCTGCGGACGGACCCTTGCTCACACTGGGTCAATTACCCTACGCATTGCAGACGGAATAGTGTCGCAGCCGGCTCAGGGCTGATCCGGCAGGCGCCAGTCTATAGGTGCTTCCCCCCTACCCTGCAGGTACTGGTTGGCGGCAACAAAGTGCCCACAGCCGAAGAACCCGCGATACGCGCTCAGCGGTGAGGGATGCGGGGCTTTGAGCACGCAGTGACGCGCGCTATTAATTATCGCGCCCTTGCGCTGGGCGTAGCTGCCCCACAAGAGGAATACCACGCCTTCACGCTCCTGGTTGATAATCTCAATTACCCGGTCGGTGAATATTTCCCAACCCTTGCCCTGGTGCGATGCCGCCCTCGCGCACTCCACGGATAACACGCTATTGAGCAGCAATACCCCCTGGTCAGCCCAAGCGGTGAGGTTTCCGTGTGTGGGGATCGGTAAGCCGAGCTCGGCGTGTAATTCCTGATAAATATTCTGCAGGGAGGGTGGTATAGCAATACCGGGCGGCACCGAGAAGCACAGACCGTGGGCCTGCCCCGCTCCGTGATAAGGATCCTGTCCAAGGATCACCACCTTGACCCTGTCTAACGGCGTGTGGCGGAAGGCGTTGAAGAACTCTTTACCTGCGGGGAAGATGCACTTGCCCGCCTGTTTTTCCGCCCGCAGGAATGCCCGCAGTTGCCGCATATAGGGTTGTTCGAATTCCGTCGCCAGCGGGACCAGCCAGCTTCGCTCGAGATCAATGCGTCTGTCCAGCGCGTCAGGCATCACAGGCAAACAGCGGTCAGTTACAGGCCGCCATCAGCACCACACTTTCGTACAGGACTGCATCCCGGGGCTGTTGTACCCAGTTCACTGCTACCACTTGGGGCGCAGCCGGCACTTCAAGAGGAGGTGACAAACGTTTACTGGTTTGCCGTTTGCCGGCGGCTGCGCCATGTACCTCTATCAGGGGCTTCGCCTCGAAAGCCGCCATGCGGCGTTCCGCCGGCACATCAGCGTATAACGTGGTGCGCATGCGGGGGCGACGCCCGGCGGCGCGGATTTGCACTTCCATATCGGCCGGAGCCCACTCCTGGCCGTGACCGGAACCGGCAGCGCGAGTGATACTCTCGTTCATCAATGAACCTCCCAGGTCGTTGACACCCGCATTCAGGCAGGCAGCGACACCCTCTCTGCCCATCTTCACCCAGGATGCCTGGATATTGTCGATCAGGCCGTGCAAGACCAGTCGTGACACAGCGTGCATCAGCACCGCCTCCCGGAACGTCGGCCCTTTCCGCGCTTTGCCCTTCAGGTAGATAGGCGCCTCCATGTGCACGAAGGGCAGCGGCACGAACTCCGTCATTCCGCCCGTCCGCGCCTGCAGCTCCCGC
>JANPDE010000452.1:0-8196 GCA_031431315.1 Haliea sp. | reverse complement strand
TAATCGCAACCCGCACAACGTTTGTGCACTGCAGCGTACGATTGCCCGTATCTACGTGGCCATGCGCAGGTGTCCGCAACCGATCATTTCATTGCTGCATGGCGCGGCCTGTGGTGGTGGTTTCAGTCTTGCGCTAGTCTCGGACATTCGCATAGCAGGTGAGAGTGCAAGAATGAACGCTGCCTATATCAAGATTGGTTTGACCGGTTGCGATATGGGCAGCAGTTACTTCCTGCTGCCGCGACTGGTAGGCACCTCGGTGGCGTCCGAAATGATGACGGGCCGCTTTATTGATGCGCCAGGGGCGCTGGACGTCAACCTGGTGTCGGAGGTAGTGCCGGATAGCGAACGGGAAGTGGCGGCACAATCTTACACGGACGACATGCTGCTCACCTCATCCATGGGATTACGATTTACCAAGGATGCGTTGAACTTTAGCGTGGATGCCTCCAGCCTGGAGGCGGCCATGGCGATGGAAGACCGTCACCAGTCCCTGTTGGCGCTCACCGATGACGCGGTCGAGGCAGGCCTGGCGTTCTTCGACAAGCGCAAGCCGCAGTACAGGGACGCGTAGTGACCGTGCTCTCTGGAGGACCCAGCTGCGAGGTAGTTTTACAACGTTTCACACCGATATTGTGTATAATAACCGGTCCCCCTTCTGATAAAGGTCAAAACAACATGGCACACAAACCCACGAGAGCGCCAGCCAAGAGAAAGCAACCGGCGGCGGTCGAAACTTCGCAGTCTATTGAAGAACGAACCAGGGAATATTTGAAGTCTGGCAACAAGATTGATGTCATCCAGTCCGGAATCAGCGGCCAACCCACTATGGCGGTCAATAGACACATCAAGTTGGGTAACAAGACCGTCGCTTCGTGACGGTCAGCAGCTGAAAACGCCCGAATTTTCTGTTTGACTTACTCGTTGGGAGCTATATACTGCTCGCAGCTTGTCAGTAGAAAGTTCTTATGTATTCCATCTCGAAGTCTCGTAGTAAGTACCTCGCCCTGTTTTTCATAAGTCGTTGCAATCCCACTGCAAGCACAACCTGCCTTCAACGAAAGGCGTTTATTACCTTTGAAAAAATAGGAAGTATTTATGGCTACTGTTACAGGAACCGTTAAGTGGTTCAACGAAACCAAGGGTTTCGGCTTTATCGAGCAAGAATCCGGCCCCGACGTATTTGCGCATTTCAGCGCTATCGCAGGTTCCGGCTTCAAGACACTGGCTGAAGGCCAGAAAGTCCAGTTCAATGTCACCCAGGGCCAAAAAGGTCCGCAGGCTGAAAACATCGTACCGGTGTAACTCAGTCCCGTTTTCAGGCCCGCACTGTTATCAGTGCGGGCTTTTTTATTGTCTGGTTACTTCACGCGGCTAGTAAAATTGCTCGAACCAGCGGCGCAGTTTGTTGATCGGGCCGCCCCCGTCGTACAGAATGGGTTCTTCCCGGTCCACCTTATCCTTCCAGATCTCCACGTCCTGGCCAAAGCCGATATGTGCCGTGTGCGGGTATATCTGTGCAAATTCCAGTGGCAGGGGCGCGTCCGCCGGTTTTGTACCCGGGGAGATGCTCGTAATAGTCCATGTAGTGGGGTAGTGCAGAGTACTCAACATGACTGTGCTGCATCATGAACAACAACATTTCCCTGGCGCGCCATGCGTAGGCCCTGATACGGGCATTGCTGACACTGTCTCCGACCAATGCTTTCAGGTAGCTGTAGTCTTCTTCAACGCTATCCTGAACCTGTACCTCAGTTGCCCGGAATCCAGGCGACCCCACCGGATTTGGCTGTGGTACCGCCGTACAGGGACTCCTTCTCCACCACCAGCACGGAGCCACCCAGTTGGTGGGCTACCACGGCGCCGGTCATGCCGGCGGCACCTGCACCTGCCACCAGCCAGTCGACTTGCATATCTGGAATGTTTACGGACATGCAGTCATGCCCCAAAATGTTCGGCGCCAAGTGTGGAAGCGGGTGTGGGGCCGAAACAGCATCCACCAGAAATGCCGGTGTCCGGTTCAATATTCCGGCCGTACTGGTTGACCAGGTGCAGGCCTGGTCCTATGGTCTGTGGGGAACGCGCTAACTCCCGCACACACTGAGCATTGATTATGACAACGATTCCATTGGCCCGCATTCACGGCATCAACGACTTGCGCCTTGACCGGGCGCCGCCGCCCTTGTGCGGTCCCGATGATGTGGTGGTGGAAGTCCGGGAGTGCGGAATCTGCGGCTCTGATCTCGGCTACCTCGCCATGGGCGGATTAACGGGGCCGAAAACTCCCATGCCCCTGGGCCATGAATTGTGGGGTGTGGTCAGTGAGCGCGGCGCCAATGTGAGCCATGTGGCAGCGGGCGACCATGTCGTGGTGCAACCCCTGAGCAATGGCAATAACATTGGCAACGGTGGCACCGAGGGCGGTTTTTCCACGCTGCTGCTGGTGCGTAATGCCGCGCTCGATCCAGGCAGCACGGTGCGCTTGCCGACAGAGTTGCCCCAGGCCTATGGCGCGTTGGTGGAGCCACTGTCAGTGGCGCAGCACGGCGCGAATCGGGTGTCGGCAAACGCCGTCGACAAGGCGGTGATCTATGGTGCCGGCCCCATTGGTCTATCCATGTTACAGGTGCTTAAATACCGCGACCTCAGGAACATCGTGGTGGTAGACCTGTCGGACCGCCGGTTGGAAACGGCGCGCGCGTTGGGCGCCATCGCGCTGCGGGCAGATGATCCGCAACTGCCGCAAAAGTTGGTCGAACACCATGGCATCAAAAACTTCTTCGGTATGCCGATGCCGGGCAGTACAGTGTTTTTTGAAGCGACCGGCGTGCGCACCGTGTTTGAAAGGATTGTCGCTATAGCCGGACCGGGCAGTCGTATCTGCCTTACGGGGGTGCACAAGGAAGCTGCGACTGTCGACCTGGTCATGCTGTTGGCCAAGGAGGTCGATATCATTCCCGCCATGGGCTACGACAGGGAGTTCGATGAAGTCATCGCGATGCTGCTATCGGGGCAACTTGATCCGACGGTCATGGTCACACACCATTTCCCACTGTCTGAAATCGGTGCCGCCTTTGCACTGGCCCGTGATCCACACAACGCGATTAAAGTCATGATCGATTGCCAGGCCTGAAACGACGGGCAACCAACAACAAATAAATACAGGAGAAATGTATGCAGGATCTGCAAGGCAAGGTGGCTGTCGTTACGGGTGCGGGATCAGGGATCGGTGAGGGCATCGCGCGTGCTGCCGCACGCGCCGGTATGAAAGTCATGGTCGCTGATATCGATGTGGAAAAAGCGCGAGCTGTCGCCGCCGACATTGGTGAACAGGCGATTGCCTGTACCGTGGATGTGTCCAGCCTGGCTTCGGTGGAAGCCCTGCGCGATGCAGCTCTGGAGCACTTCGGAAGCGTCCATTTGCTGTGCAGCAACGCCGGTGTATGGATAGGCGCCCTGATGCACGATGCGGATATCAAGGACTGGCAATACCTGATCAACGTGAACCTGTACGGTGTGATTCACGGCGTAAAAGCGTTCCTGCCACTGTTCGTGAAACAGGGCGAGGGACACATCGTCAACACGGCATCCATGGGCGGCCTGATCTCCGGTCCACCCGAAGGGCTGTACACCACCACCAAATTTGCCGTGGTGGCTTTATCGGAAGCGCTGATAATGGAAGTGGCCGATAAGGGCGTGGGTGTTTCCGTGCTCTGTCCGGGACTGGTGAATACCAACCTGATCACGCAGTCTTTCGCCGTGCGTCCAGAGGCACTCGATTCCGGTATCGACCACAAGCAACCGGCGCCGGATGTGGCCAGCGGGATTTCCCCGCTGGTGGTGGGTGAACAGGTTATCGATGCGGTGCGCGAAGGCGGTTTTTACATTATCACTCACGACGATTATCGGGATGTCATCGCCATGCGCCACGACGGTATTCTTGCGGCGCTCGACGCCCACGCCGCACGTTACGGCTCCACCTCGGGCCGGGTAATGTGAGACCCTCGCGCTGGCGGCATGGCATCATCCTGCTGCGCATTTGCGTGTGGCTCTGCCTGCTGATCGCGTCCGCCAATGCCAATGCCGGGACTGAATACACGGAACAACGCCAGCCCTGCACTTCCCACGAACCGCTGATGCAGCCCTTTTTCGGGGATCTGCACGTGCACACACGCTATTCCCTGGATGCCAGTACCCAGGGCACCCGCACCACACCGGAGCAGGCCTACCGCTTCGGCCAGGGCGAGAAGATCGATATACAGCCCTGGACCAATAGCGGCAAGAGCGTGCGTTCCATGCAACTGCGGCGTCCTTTGGATTTCGCCATGGTGTCGGACCATGCGGAGCTCTTTGGCGAGGTGCATATGTGCAATACACCGACAGTTGAGGGCTATCAGTCGTGGCAATGCATGGTGTATCGGAACTGGTCCTGGGGCGCGTACTACCTGTTCAACTATATGTCTTCGATGCAAGCGGCTCACCTTGGGCTGTGCGGTGAAAATGACAGTTTGTGTAAACAGGCCGCAGCATCCCCCTGGGCAGACATGCAGCGGGCCGCCGAGCAGCAGTATGACCGCAGCGCCGACTGCGCGTTTACCACTTTCGTCGGTTACGAGTGGACCGCCATGCAACCGGACTCCGGCGGCAACCTGCACCGCAACGTGGTATTTCGCAATGCGGTGGTGCCACGGCTGCCGATCACGTTTATCGACGAACCGGCGGTGGAGAAATTGTGGCGCCGCCTCGATGAGCAGTGCAACCAGCAGGACGCCGGATGTGATGCGCTGGCCATACCCCACAACTCGAATATCAGCGCCGGCTATATGTACGATGGCAAACGCGACGACGGCAGCGCTATGACATTGGACTACGCGCAGTTGCGGCAGCGCTTTGAACCCGTGCTGGAAATCATGCAAAAAGGCGGCGCATCCGAATGCTATTTTGAGTCGGGAGTGACCAGTGATGAATTGTGTGCCTTTGAACAGCAGCCAATTGATAATCTCGCCGGCTTCGATACTCCACCCGGTCCCGATACAGGGTTCGCCCGCAAAGCGCTGGCCGATGGTATGGCGCTGCAGCGCAAGCTTGGCGTCAATCCTTATCAATTGGGCTTTGTCGGCAGCACTGATACTCATCTGGGAGCAGCCGGTGCTGTAGAAGAAGAAGGTTACATCGGTCACGGTGATGCCGGCGTGTCGGCGAAGGACACCGTGCCCCCCGGATTGCCGGATATATTGTCGAACAACCCCGGAGGCCTGGCCGTGCTGTGGGCCCAGGAAAACAGCCGCGATGCATTGTTCGAGGCGTTGCGCAGGCGGGAGACCTATGGCACCAGCGGTCCGCGTATTGTCAGCCGCTTTTTTGCTGGCTGGGACTATCCACCAGGATTGTGTTCCCGCCCGGATCGCATCGCGCAAGCCTATGCCGGCGGTGTACCCATGGGCGGGCAGCTTAGCGGTGGGGGTGGCCGCAAGCCCACTTTCCTGGTGGCGGCGAGCCAGGATTCAGGAACGCCCGAATTGCCAGGTACACCACTGCAACGGGTGCAAATCATCAAGGGCTGGACCACGGCGGGCGGAGACTATCGGGAGAAGGTGTTCGATGTGGCCGGAGATGCGCGAAATGGAGCCTCGGTTGACACGCAAAATTGCGTCACCCGGGGGAAGGGGTTTGAGGAACTCTGCGATGTGTGGACCGATGACGACTTTCAGAGCGATGAGCAGGCTTATTACTTTTCGCGCGTGGTGGAAATCCCCTCCTGTCGCTGGAGCCAGCGCATCTGCGTCGCGCGTGCGGTCGACTGTGCGAAACCCGACACCGCCGGCGAGGGACTGGAGGGTTGCTGCGCGCCTGAGCACCAGCGAGTGATACAGGAGCGCGCCTGGAGTTCGCCGATCTGGTATAACCCGCCGGGTATGCTTGCACCCTAGCGCAAATACTGGCGGATCATTGTTCCGGCGCTACTGGCGGTCCATGCCCAGTGCCGTTTTCGCGAATGCGAGTGCGGCCGTCGCGTCTACGCGGGTAGTGTAGTCCTCTAAAAAGAGCTTACTCACGACCTGGCCGTCAGGGTCGATGATAATCATGCCCGGGTGTGGTATCCCGTAACGCGGGTCACCGGCCGCGTAATTCTGGTTGAGAATGCCGAGCGTCTTGAAGCTCAGGGCGTTTACGTCTGAAAGCACCGGGATGGTAATGGCAAATTTGTCGATAAACGGCTGTTGCAGGGCCGGATTGTCGTAAGTAATGGCCACCAGGCCGATACCTGCTGCGTCGAAGGCAGCTTTGTTGTCCTGCAACTGGATCATCTGGCGCATGCAAAAGGGGCACCAGTCATAGGAGCGGCTGGCCAGGAACACCGTGCCATTGACACCGGCGAATTCGTTGATCAGTGTAATTGTGCGGCCCTGGTAGGTCGCCTGCAGTCCCGGGAATTGGGACCCCACTGCCGGGCCGGGATCGAAGTCGTCGTTGTCACTGGCGACAAACATATCCTGCGTGAGCACGGTAAAAACCAGTTCCTTCAATGGCTCACGAAATACGTAAGCCAGGGCGAGTGCCAGCAGAAGCAGTACGGCAAGGAGTTTTAGCGTATTTTTCAAGGTGGGTCTGTCCGCACGTTCCGGGTATGCGAGGTTATGTGGCGTAGTTGAGTGTAGCGGATTTATCCCGCTTGCGGGCGCTGTCAGTTCATCCCGGTAGTGAACCCGCCATCCACCGGTAGGGTTTGCCCGGTGATCCAGCTTGCCGCAGGGGAGGTGAGGAACAGCACCGCGGCGGCAATATCCTGCGGCTCGCCGGTGCGCTTCAGGCCCTGTCGCCTGAGGGTTTCGTCCACCATATCCGGCATGGTGTCCAGCACCGGCGCAGTGAGGTTGGAGCGGGTGAGCCCTGCCGCGACGGCGTTGGCGCGGATACCCAACTCGCCCCAGCTCATCCCAAAGGTTTTCATCAACTGCACCAGTCCGGCCTTGGCGGGGCCGTAGCCTGGTGTCCAGGCGAAGCCGAAGTAGGATGTCATGGAGGCGATGCCTACCACGCTGGCTCCTCCGGGGAATGGGCTGGCAGCGAGTAAGTCCTTGCAGGCCGAGCTTAGGTGAAACACGCTGGACAGGTTAACCCCAATGGATTGGTCGAAGGCATCGGCCTCCCATTCGTTCCCCTGGGAGCCTCCCGCGCTGTTGATCAGGATATCCAGTTTGGTCAGTGAGCCGCCCAGTGCATAGAGCGCGTCCCGGTCCGCGACATCCAGCTGCCTGTAGGCCATGTCACCGAGGTCTGCGTCGTAGTCACTGGCATGGTCCTTACGACCCGTGACTATGACCTCCGCCCCCGCATCCCGGTACTCCTGTGCACAGGCCAGGCCGATACCGCTGGTGCCTCCGGTGACCAGCACCGTGGCGCCGGCGTAATCATAGGAAATGCCTTTGAACATGGGTACCTCGCGAGACTAGAGTTGTGGCAGGCCGGCGTTTACCAGTCCCGCGCTCCAGCCCCCGTCGGCGATAAATTCCGAGCCCGTGCTGTAGGTCGCCTCATCGGATGCCAGAAACGCGGTCAGTGCCGCGACTTCCCTGGGTAAGCCAACGCGTGGGATCGCGTGGTGCTGGTAGAATTTGTTCGCATCTTCTAGAGACATGAAATCAGAGCCGTGCATGGCCGTGTAGATTCCGCCGGGGTGCACGCTGTTGACTCGAATGTTGAACTGCCCCATGTCCATGGCCGCAGCCTTGGTCATGCCGCGCACCGCCCATTTGGTAGACGAGTAGGCTACCAGTGAATTTTTTGACTGCAGGCCGTCGATGGAAGAGACATTGATAATGGAACCACCGCCGTTGGCCTTGAGGTTGGCAAACACCGACTGCATACCTAAAAACACGCCTAGTTGGTTGACGCTGAAGATCCTCAGAAAGTCTTCTTCGGTGGTGTCTACAATGGTTTTTTGGAAGATGATGGCGGCGTTATTGACCAGCACCGACAAGGGGCCCAGTTCCTCGGCCCTCTTTACCGCTGCGGACCAGTCGCTTTTTTTGCTGACATCCAGGTGTATATAGATGGCGCTGTCACCCAGTTCCTCAGCGAGCACCCGGCCGGGAGCATCCAGGACGTCACCGATAAGAACCTTCGCGCCTTCTTCAATGAGCAGGCGTACCGTCGCCTCACCCATGCCTCGCGCACCGCCGGTGACAATTGCTA
>JANPDE010000451.1:0-14129 GCA_031431315.1 Haliea sp. | reverse complement strand
GCAGGCCGGCCAACAGGAACTCGATGACCGCATAGTCCTGCACATACAAGGCTAGCAGCCTGGCGGCCTCCTCCCGGTTGGCACAATCTCTCGCGGCGACCGCCTCCAGCGCGGTAAATACCGCATCGTGCTGTGCGGTATACGTTATGGGAGCAATGTCTCCCACGACCAATGACCGCACGCGGCCCGGATAACGGAGCGCCAGTTGCATCGCGACCTTGCCCCCCAGGGAATGGCCAACCAGATGTGCCTGGGCTAATCCCGCAGCGTCCATCCAACGGTACAGGCTGTCCGCCATCGCGGGCAAATTCATGTTTGTCAGCCAACCCGAACGGCCGTGGTTGGGCAGGTCAACACAAAACACCGCGAATCTGTTGCGCAGAGCGCGCATCAGTGCACCCATATTTGCGCCCGAGCCGAACAGCCCGTGCAACAGCATCACGGCCTCCCCCTGCCCGGCCTGTTTCACATGTAAATCGACATGTAAATCGACGTGCAAATCAGGCGCCATATTAGACTGCCTCCCGCAACAGATTTTGCTACCATGTCGGCTACTATAATGGATCGGAATCCAGCATGCGTCGGTTTTACTCCCCTGGCCCTTACACCCTTCTCACCCTGTGCACGATGCTGATCGCCTGTAGCGGCACACCGACCTACAATCCGACCACCTTTCCCTTCACGATAGACCAGGCGCGTGTGGATGCGCATCCGGTGAAAACCGTGGTCATCGCCCATGTCAACCTGGGCACGCAATCGCGCAATTACCTGGAAAAGGAGGCGCCACGCGTAGACTCCAAGGTAGCGAGCTATCTCAAGGACAACGGTTTTAAAGTGCTGCCCCAACGAGACTTTGAACAACACTGGAATAGCGCTGTGCGCGCCTTCGGCAATCCGGTGGACCCTACCAGCGGCAAACTCAACCGCAAGACTTTCGCACAGATCATGACCCGAGTGCGTGACGAAATGGCGAAGTCCACCGATCTCGACGCCTTTATTTTTACGGATCTGGTGGAGATCGAAGTGGCTTTCAGTGAAGGCCTCAAGCATGCGGCACGCTGGGACGGCGTCACGCGTACGCCCTCCATGCAAGGGCCGGGCGAGGGTGTCAGCACCGAGTTTGACTGGAACATGCTGGCCGCCGCCGTTTCCCTGCAAGTCAGCGTCTATAACATGGATCTGGAGCCCATCTTTTCCAGTCGCGGCGGCATCGAAGCCACGGATGCGATCGACAGTCGCTCAACCAGCGGCCGTTATATACGACGACGCAATATACTGGAAAACGAAACCTACCTGCAGGAAGGGATTCGTCTGGCGTTCTATCCCTTTATCGACATGGAAGACTGGCCGGGCAAGCGCTGACACATGACAACACCTAAAGCACGCACTTCAGCGCTGACACTTTCGGCGATAGGCGTTGTGTACGGTGATATCGGCACCAGCCCCCTGTACGCCTTCAAGGAAGTGTTCCACGCCGATCACGGCCTGACGCCGCAGCAGCCAGAGGTGTTCGGCGTACTGTCCCTGATCTTCTGGTCAGTCATGCTGGTCGTCTCGCTTAAATATGTGACGTTCATCATGCGCGCCGATAATCGCGGTGAGGGCGGCAGCCTCGCTTTGCTGGCGCTCGCGATGCGCATCACCAACAACCGCCGATTTTCCGCCACGATTGCGGTGCTCGGCATTTTCGCTGCCGCACTGTTCTATGGCGACAGCATGCTGACACCTGCAATATCCGTGCTGAGCGCGGTGGAGGGGCTCAACCTGGTGGCTCCGGCGCTCGGCAGTTACGTCATCCCGCTCACGCTCGGAATTCTGACGGTGCTGTTCGTAATCCAACGCCACGGCACCACATCGATTGGCGCCTGGTTCGGTCCGGTGATGTCGATTTGGTTTGCAACACTCGCGGGACTCGGTCTCTGGCACATCGCGTCGATGCCTTCCATCCTGCTGGCGCTCAATCCGATCTACGCGATCAGCCTATTTCAGCAGCATGCACTCATCGCCTTTATCGCGTTGGGCTCGGTGGTGCTGGCACTCACTGGGGCTGAAGCCCTGTACGCGGATATGGGGCATTTCGGCAAACGGCCCATTCGTATCGCGTGGACAGCGTTTGTGGCACCCGCCCTGGTACTGAATTATTTCGGGCAGGGTGCATTGGTGTTGCAGAATCCGGACACGATCGTCAACCCACTGTACCGCATGGTCCCTGATTGGGCCCTGCTGCCGATGATCATCCTGGCCGCCTGCGCCACCGTGATTGCCTCCCAGGCCGTGATATCGGGCGCTTTCTCAGTGACGCGCCAGGCTATTCAATTGCAGTTGCTGCCGCGCATCCCGACGAAACATACCTCGGCATCCGAAGAGGGACAGATCTATATACCGTTTATCAACTGGATGCTGTTCATTGCCGTGGTGTGTTTGGTAGTCGGGTTTGGGGAATCCAGCGACCTTGCCGCCGCCTACGGTGTTGCGGTGACCGGCACCATGCTGATCGACTCGCTGCTGCTCACGGTGGTGATGTTGACATCCTGGACCTGGAATCGCTATGTCACGGGGGCCTTCGCCCTGCTGTTCATTATCGTGGACACCGCCTTCTTTTCCGCAAACTCGCTCAAGGTGTTGCACGGCGGCTGGTTCCCATTGGCCATTGCCACCGTGATTTTCGCGCTGCTGACGACCTGGCGTACTGGTCGCGCACTGCTGGCTAACCATCTGCGCGACGGGGCGATACCGATCGAGATTTTCCTGCAGGGTCTTCCCGACATCAACCGCGTGACGGGCACCGCGATTTTTCTCACCAGCAACTCCGAAGGCGCGCCACCCGCGCTGCTGCACAATCTCAAGCACAATAAAGTCATGCACAAAACGGTTGTGCTGCTGACGGTGAACACGCTGGACCGGCCGACTGTCGCACCCGAAGAGCGGCTGCGCATCAACGAACTGGGGGAGGGATTCTATCGAGTGCAACTGGATTTTGGGTATTTCGACGACCAGAACGTACCGGACTCCCTGATCAGCCTTGCACCTTCCTATCTACCCCTGGATCCAATGCAGACATCGTATTTCCTCAGCCGCGAGACCCTGCTACCTTCGGCGACACCGGGTATGGCGCTGTGGCGCGAATATCTGTTCTCCTGGTTGATGCGCAGCGCTGCGAGTCCGCTCGATACGTTTCATTTACCGCCCAACCGTGTGATCGAGCTGGGCCAGCAGATCATGATCTAGGCCACGATCTTGGTACCAGGCATCCGCCAGAGCCACGCTCTGGCGCCAGGCAACTTACAGATCCAGCTTGCGCGGCAAATCCATGTTTGGTTCTGCGCCGATCACTACTTCGCCATGAGCCAGTTTGGAGTGGCGCATACCATAGGCGAAATACACAACCATGCCACCCAAGAGGTACACGACAAAGAAATGGCGCGTGGCCGTGTTGGCCATGAGTGACATCAGCAGAAACAGGCACATGGCAGCCCCCAACAGTGGCACGAACGGGAACAATGGTGTGCGAAATGGCCGCTTCAGTTTCGGCTGGGCAACACGCAGGTACAGCACCGTCAGGCAGACAATGGCAAAGGCCGCCAGCGAACCCACGTTGGTCAAATCCGCCAGCGAGTCCAGCGACATCAGGCCGGCGAATCCCGCTGCCACGATGCCGACAATGATGGTATCGATCCACGGCGTGCGGAATCGTGGGTGCACCCGCGCGAAGGCAGCGGGCAGCAGGCCGTCGCGGGCCATGGTGTAAAAGATGCGTGTCTGGCCGTAGAGCAGTACCAGCATGACAGATGACATTCCCGCGATCGCGCCGACTTTCACCAGAATGGCGAACCACGGTATTCCCATCTCGTTCACCGCCATGGCAATCGGAGCGGGCGTGTCCAACTGGTCGTAGGGTACGACCCCAACCAACACCGCGGAAGTGAGGATATAAAGGATGGTGCAAATTACCAGCGAGCCAATGATACCGATCGGCATATCACGCGCCGGGTTCTTTGACTCCGCACCCGCCGTGGACACCGCCTCGAAGCCGATGTAGGCAAAGAAAATAGTTGCAGCTCCTGCGATCACTCCGCCCACGCCATAGCGCGAGGTGTTCTGCCCGGTTATCACGTCCTTCATCGCACGCCAGATATCTTGCCAGAACCCGCGCTCAGTACCTTCCGGGGGTGGGGGTATCTCGTCAGGAATCAGTGGGGACCAGTTGGCGGTATCCACAAAAAAGGCGCCCACCGCGATGAACGCGATCACCACCGAGAGTTTGATGACCACGATCACGTTGTTGACATTGGCTGACTCCTGAATGCCCCGCACCAGCAGACAGGTGACACCGAAAATGGCAATGATCGCGGGAACGTTTGCGATGCCATGCGCCACCACCACGCCGCCTTCCTTGACTGCAACTCCCGGCGCCGCCGTGAGTTCCGGTGGCAGGTGCAGTCCCATGTCGTGCAACAGACTCACCACATAGCTTGACCAGCCGACGGCCACCGTCGACGCGGCTAGACCATACTCCAGCACCAGCAGCAAGCCCATCACCCAGGCCACCACTTCACCCATGGAAGCATAGGAATAGGAATAGGCCGAACCGGATACCGGCAGCATTGACGCAAGTTCCGAGTAGCACAATGCGACAAACGTACACAGCAACCCGGTAATAATGAAGGAGACCATGATGGCCGGACCCGCGAAGTCCGCCGCTGCACGCCCCGTGAGCACAAAGATGCCGGTACCGATGATGCAGCCGATGCCCAGCGAAACCAGGTTAAGCGAGGTCAGGCTGCGCTTGAGTTCACTGGACTCATGCTCGGCATGCATCTGCTCCACCGATTTACGTATGAACAGACGCGCAATACCGCGAGCCGGTCGTCCCGCTGCACCTTCAGGGGTATTGCTGGGCATCTTATTTCCTTACAGAAAGACCATATCCTGTTGATTATATTTGTACTATTTACCAATACCAGTTTTAAGGACCGCAATAATTACCCAACATGCACTGGTTCACACCAGCCACAACCGGTATCTTCAGTCGTGCCGCAAACCTGACACCATAGGCAATCATGAACACTGTATCATTCCAACCCAGAGAACTCGCTGCCTGGATTGCCAGCGCGGTGGCGTTACTGCTGTTGCTGTATCTGCACCTGTTGCCCGCGCTGCTCGCCGGGCTGCTCGTGTTTACCCTGGTCAACCTGCTCACACCATTACTCAAGAACCGCATGCTGTGGGGCGACGGTCCGCGATTGCTTGCGGTGTCCATCATTGCCGTCGTTGTCATTGGCCTGATCGTACTGCTGGGAGTGTTGACTACTTCGGTAATGCGCGAGAACTTTGAACGATTACCCGCATTGATCAACCGCATGGCCGAAATCATTGAACAATCACGAAGCCGCATGCCGGGGTGGATTTCACAATACATCCCAACGGACGCCGACCAGGTGCGGCACACCCTGGTTGAATGGTTGCGCGGGAATGCCTACATCTTTCAGGACGCCGGCGCCGATATTGGACGCGTCTTCATGCATATCATAATCGGCATGGTCATCGGCGCCTTGCTGTCGCTCGAACAAGCCGTTGCTGTCCCCTCGGGCGGGCCCCTGACCCGCGAAATGGCCCATCGCAGCCAGCGCCTGAGCACCGCATTTCGCCAGGTGGTATTCGCCCAGATCTGGATCTCGGGGATAAATTCCACACTGACGGCACTCTATCTTGTCGTTGTTCTCCCCGTCTTCGGTATTAACCTGCCCTTCACCAAAACCATGATCGTATTAACGTTTGTGGTTGGCCTGCTACCTATCCTTGGCAACCTGATTTCCAATACAGTGATCTTCGTGGTGAGTCTCAGCCATTCACTGGTGATCGCTATAGCCGCACTGGCATATTTGATACTTATCCATAAACTGGAGTATTTCCTCAATGCACGAATCATCGGCAGCCAGATACGGGCCAAAGCCTGGGAGATGTTGCTCGCCATGCTGCTGCTGGAATCCGCCTTCGGCATTCCCGGATTGATCGCCGCCCCCATCTACTACGCTTATATGAAATCCGAACTGCGGGACAAGGGCCTGGTTTAACCGTCACACACTGGATACAGGATCGCCAGCTTGAGAAAACGACTGGGTTTACTGCTACTGATCATCGCCGCCGTGCTCGCCACGTGTTTCTGGCCCACGCACACGCACGCCCCCGATTCGAGGACGCCGGAGCCTGACACCCGGCGCGACACGCAGTCGGGTCCGGTGATCGGCAGCAGCGACGCTGACAATACCTACGCCTGGCTCGGGATTCCCTTTGCGGCGCCGCCGCTGGGAGACCTGCGTTGGCGCGCGCCGCGTCCGGTGGAGCACTGGCAGGACGTACGCGAAACCATCGCTTTTCGCGATCCCTGTGTGCAGTTGTCCGGGCCACTCGATGGCCTGCCCGAGGACAGCGGTGCCGTGGTGGGCAGCGAGGACTGCCTGTACCTGAATATCTGGTCTCCGCGCGCGCGCAGCAGTGCCGAGGGCGAAAAGCTGCCCGTGATGTTCTGGATACACGGTGGCGGCAACACCATCGGCACCGCCAATACCTATCCCGCCAGCAATCTGGCTGGCGGCGAGCAGGTCGTCGTGGTCACCATCAACTACCGGCTCGGCTTTCTTGGCTGGATGAGTCACCCGGCACTGCGCACCGCTGATCGCGACCCGTTGGACGCCAGCGGCAACTATGCCAATCTGGATATGATTGAGGCCCTGCATTGGGTGCAGAACAACATCGCCAACTTCGGCGGCGACCCGGGCAATGTCACGATCTTTGGCGAGTCAGCCGGCGGCCGCAATGTGTATGCGCTGCTGGCTTCTCCCCTGGCCAAGGGCCTGTTCCACCGCGCGATATCCCAGAGTGGTTCGGTGAGTACCACGCCGCGCTGGCGCGGTGAGAATTTTCATGATGACTCGCAACCCGGGCAGAAGCTCAGTTCCCGCGAGTGGTTAGCCTTGCAGCTACAAAACGCCGGCCGCGCCAAGGACCGCGAAGCCGCCAGGGCGATGCAGTTATTGATGTCTGACGAGGAAACCCGCGATTTCATGTATGCGCGCAGCGCGCAGGAGATTCTCGAGGGCCTCACTGGCGGCGCCGGCATGTACAGCGCACCCTATGGATTTCGCGATGGCGCGGTATTGCCAGAGTCCACCCTGTACGAAGTATTTAGCGATCCCGCTCGCTACAACAGCGTACCGCTGATCACCGGCACCAATCGCGACGAGATAAAAATATTCCTGGCACTGGACCCGGATTTTGTTGAAACACGCTTCGGGTTCCTGCCGCACATCAAGGATGCGCAGGCCTTCAACCGCGCCGCCGCCTACGGCAGCGACAACTGGAAGGCGCTGGCGGTGGACGGTGTAGCCGATATCATGGCCGCCAACGGGGTACAGCCTGATGCGGCCCAACCTGGTGCGGCCCAACCCGTATTCGCCTACCGCTGGGACTGGGATGAGGGCGGCAAGAATTGGCTAATCGACTACAGCCAATTGCTGGGCGCCGCCCACGGATTGGAGGTGGGATATATTTTCGGCGACTTCGACAATGGCATTCTGGTGCCGGGGCTATACAACGACGACAATATCCCTGGACGCGATTTACTCTCGGCGCAAATGCGCAGTTACTGGTCGCAGTTCGCCAGGACTGGCGCGCCAGGACGCGGCCGCAATGGTCTCCTGCCGCAGTGGCAGCCGTGGAATACCAGCGGGTCGAATCTCATGCTGCTGGATACCGCGAGCGGCGGCGGCCTGCGCATGGTACACGAACCTATGACAGTCGCGATGCTCAAACAGCGTCTGGCGCAGGAGAAGAATATGCCCGACCTGCGCCAGCGCTGCGCACTGCATGCACGATTATTCCTGCACGCCAACGCCGGTGACGACGTCTGGGATGAAGCCGATTACCAGGCGCTCGGCTGCGCGGAATTTCCACCGTGGCAGTTCGACCTCGGGTTCTAGAACGACGCCTCAGTCCTGCGGTTTGATCAGGTACTTCTCGCCCGTGGCCTGTTTGCCGTAGATGGCAATGGCCTCCAGCGACAGCACTTGTGCCAGTGACACCTCGCGTGTGTAATGACTGGCGAAGGTGGTTTTAATTTCCGCCGCCACTTTGGAGCGCATCTGTAGTAACTTCTCGATACCGACCTTCTGCAGGAAGGGTGTCAACAGGAAACCGCCCAGGCTCCAGGAAAATCCGAAGTTGCGCGTCAAAGTGGTCGGACTGCGGTCGAGTCCACCGTAGATATAGACCTGCTTGAACACATCGCTGCCGTAGCGATTGTACTCGGTCATGGTGCGCACCGCCGCCGCTTCCATGCAGGTGAGAATGTGGCTGGCCAACTTGCCACCGCCGGTGGCGTCAAAGGCCAGGGTCGCGCCGGTCTCTGCCAGGGCATTGGTGAGTTCATCGTAAAAGCGATCGCCACTACTGTCGATAACATATTTCGCGCCCTGCGCGCGAAGCAATGCTTCCTGCTCCGCCTTGCGCACAATATTTACCAGTGCGATGCCCTCGTTGAGGCAAAGTCGATTCAGCATCTGCCCGAGATTGGAGGCCGCCGCGGTGTGCGCCAGCGCCGTGTGATTTTCCATGCGCATCGTTTCTACCATAGCCAGTGCAGTCAGTGGATTCACAAAGCAGGACGCGCCCTCCGCGGCCGTCGTGCCCTCCTCCAGCGGCAGGCACATAAACGCGTTCACACAGCGGTATTGGGCATACATTTCACCGCCAATAATCCCCACTCGCTTGCCCATCAGGGCCTGTGCCCCGTCCGAGGCGCCCGCGCCGATCACGGTACCTGCAGCCTCGTTACCGACTGCCAGGGATTGTCCGATACGCGCTGCGACCAGCTTCATCATGTCCGCGGGAATATCGGCGGTTACGATGGGCCGGTCTGTGGTACCAGAAACTCTGGCCGTGCTGAGATCCGCTGGGCCAAACAGCAGGGCCAAATCAGAAGGGTTCAGCGGCGTCGCTTCAACCTGCACCAGCACCTCGTCAGGGCCCGGTGTGGGAATGGGCACATCCACCAGGGTGAGTTCGAGGGTGTTGTCCTGCTTAACGGTGGAACGCAGTTGTAATCCGGTCTCTGCCATGGTGGTGTCCTCGTAGTGTTTGAGTCAGTTACAAAATTACAGGGCCAGTGCGGTACAGGATGCAGGATCAACGCCGACCCGCGCGTCCAGTTCCGCCAGCGTTGCCACCATCACCGGGGCCCAACTGGAGTCGCTGGACTGGCGCTCCGCGACCGGGCGCAACAGGGCTTCCCCGGTCCTGGCGCAACCCAACTCGCCGAGCACGGCGGCGAGGTTGTTAGTCAATGCGTTTTGCTGTGGATTGAACTGCAGACCGCGTCGGTAAAATTCCACTGCAGCGTGCAGTTTATCACCGCTATGCGCCTGGTTGCCCAGTGCCAGGTACGGCAGCGCCTCCTGCGGCCATTGTAGTTTAGCAGCTTCCCACGCGGGTACGGCGGCCTGCGTGCCCGCTACCGCCTCGAAACTCAGGACAGCGTCGATATAACGCGTGGCCTGCGTGTCTGCCGGCAGTTCTCCCGGTCGCAAGGCTACCACCGCCCAGCGCGCGGCCCAGTCCCAGGTGCGCAGGAATTCGGGAGCGTCGACCGGCATCGCCTGCTCAGTACCGCTATTGAGATAGACCCGATTGGCGCTGGCATCCAGACCCACCAGCACCGCGTAATGCCAGACGGGAAAATGCCGGGTTTGCAGATTCTGCAACACCAGCACCGGCCTGCCTGCTTCCAGTTCACCAACCAGGGCCTGCGGCGTACCATCGACACTGTAGGGAATACGCCCGGCGCGGCGGACAGCCGCCACCAGTTCTACCTGCAGGCTGCCTAGCCTACCCGGCAGATACACCTGTGGTGACAGGGATTGCGGTGTGGCGGTGACGCCCGCAGCACCGAGCACCCCGGCCAGGGCGGCGGGGCCACATTCATAATCCGTCTGGGGATAAAAAGGAACTTCCGGCAGCAGGATGATGTTCGCTGTCGTTATCTGCGCCAGGTCCAGCGGTGGGTTAATCGAGCAGCCGGCAAACAGTAGAAGCCACAGGACCAGCCACAGTTTGCGCGCAGCGCCCGTGGCCTGTACCAGGCACAGATTGCAGAGCGACAAATCAGACCTTCTTGAAGATGTCGATCACCCCGGTCACCTCCAGGATCAGCAGCACAACGAACACTGCACCGATGAGACCGAGAATACCGCCCGCTGGCAACGTATCCATACGACCCTGCAGTTGGGTGAGTTCCTGCTCATTGAGTGAGGCGACCCGCAGCTGAGCCTGCAGGGGATCGACGCCCATAGTGATCATCGCCTGCTGCACCTCGGCGCGCGCCAGCACCGCCTGGACGTCGGTCATGCGCTGCCCATGCGTCCGCATCGACACGGCATCGCTAGTACCTATCACGGCTGCGGTCGCGCTGGTGGTGAGTCCCGACCAGATCAGGGCTGCGCTTAATAAAATTGCTATGGGCTTTCTATGCATGATGATAAATCCTGATATATGGCGCGGGGAATAGATTTAAACCGATTATGCACGGTCCCTGCAACAGGCACGATTGGTCGGGGAGAATGAGCTAATTACTAGTGAAGTCGCAGGCCGCCTCGGATCAGCAGGGCCGAACAGCAGCGCCAGATCCGACGGATTCAGCGGCGTCGCTTCAACCTGCACCAGCACCTCGTCAGGGCCCGGTGTGGGAATGGGCACATCCACCAGGGTGAGTTCGAGGGTGTTGTCCTGCTTAACGGTGGAACGGAGTTGTAATCCGGTCTCTGCCATGGTGATGTCCTTGCAAAGGCACTGGCTGGCAGTGCTTGTTACGTGCTTTTTGCGGGGAAGTACTTAACATTCCGCAATCCTTTGAAATCGCTATCTTGAGTCCATATCGTGGCATTATATTTTTGAGCCGAGGCAAAAATAATACTATCTGCAAGCGGCAGTTTATGGAGAACCCCATAGCTGCCGGCATCTATTGCCAGCTCAGAATCAAGGGAAATTACTCTACCCTGCTTCATATGTGCGATTGCGATTAGAGCCGATTCTTCATCGCGCTGCCTTAGTACATTTTTAAATACTTCCGTTATCGTAATGCTAGGCACCAATAATTCTTCAAGGTGTTCAATGGCCGCGGCAAAGGCAGTTGCATTTTTATCCCCGGCGAAATATGACAACCAAGCGGAGGAGTCGACAACATTCATAGTCGATCTTGATCCCTTTGCACATTCGTATTGATGCCCTTAAGAAACCCTTTCATTTCACGCATTGACTTTAACGGTATGAGTTCAATGCGATTCTGGTACGTCAACATTTGGATCTTCTGGCCAGAAAAAATGCCCAGGGCTTCCCGAATTTCCTTAGGAATAACTACTTGAAATTTGGGAGATACAGTAACGGCGGTCATGGTGTGCGTCCTCATCGATAGCGTTTCAGTATTACGATACATCTATCGATAAAGATGGTCAAGCTACCAGACGGCCATGCCGGCATGACCAATGACCGCTGGCCATAAGACAACGCCAGTCGGCTGCAACTGCAGTCCGGCGGCGCTGCCGAAGGTGGTGCTGTCGGGCTACGGTATCTTCCATAGCGGCGAACTACAATAAAGCGGCTGGCGGTAGTCGCTCTTCGCTACGCCAGCAGGGCCGCCAGTCCGCGTTCAATACACCACATCGCGGACAGCGCGCCAAGAATATAAACGGGCACCGGCAGCAGGCGATCCTGCCATGGTGCGAGGGGTTTCCTGATCAGGTACCACACGGCCAGCACTACCAGTATGAAAGCAATCTGTCCCAGTTCAATACCAACATTGAAGAATAACAAGGCCAGGGGCAGGTTATCCTGGGGCAGGCCGGTTTCTGCGAGCGCGCCGGCAAAGCCCATGCCGTGCAGTAAACCAAAACCACCCGCCAGCCACCAGGGGTTACGCCACAGCGCATCGTGTTTCTCGGTTCGTGTCAGCTCCACCGCCAAAATGAAAATACTCAGGGCAATAGCAAACTCCACCAACGCCACGGGGTAATCAAAGTAACCCAGCGTCACCAACGACAGTGTGATGCTATGCCCGACGGTAAAGGCGGTGATGGTCCACAGCAGGCGACGGCCGCCGCCCACCAGCAAGAGCAGTCCAAACACGAACATCAGGTGATCGACGCCCATCCAGATGTGCTCGATACCGAGCCGTGTGTAATCGCCCATCACATCACCGGCAGTCGACTCCGCGGGCACCTCAAACTCGGGATGTTCCGTATCAAGCACCTGCTGGTAATTGCGGCCATCGAGCAGCGTGACCATCACCATGGCCGATGCCTGGTTGGGGCCGAGTCCGGACACTCCCAGCGTTTGCCCCACCAGTCCCTGGGCTCCTAACTTCTGGCACTGCAACGTCCAATTAGTGACGACACCCGTATCCTCCAGTTGCGGCTCGCTCGCGGTCTGCACTTCGCAGGCCTGCGGCCACACTGGTCGCAGCGGTACATTGCTGACACCCTGGGCCGGCGTTTTCCACACCATGTTGTACTGCTGCGGAGCGATCTCGTTCACTTGCAACAACGAGGGCGCAAAGCGGTGCGCATGAGCAACGTCTACCACGCAAACACACAGCGCCAACGCTAGCCACCGCACCAGTAAAAACCGCACGCTTGTCATTGTCTGATCTCGTAGTTTTGCCGTATGGCAATAATGCTCTCGCGCAGTGCAGTTTCCCTGGCACGGGACTCCAGGTCACGCACCAGCTGTACTCGCACCTCATCCAGTGTGGCCTCCTTGGCGGGCTCCACGGCATTGACCCATACATAGTGCAGGCCGTAGGTGGAGCGCACAGGTCCGAACCAGTGACCGGGCTGCGGATCCAGCTGCTGCAAAGTTTCAACAAACTCAATGCCGAGGTGACGCGTCAGTTGCTGCGGCGATTGTGCGGTGAACTGGTAACCCGGCAGGAAGGGCGAGCTCAACTCCAGCGCCTGTGCCGGCGTCAGGTGCTGCTCGTTTATTTTGTCGATGACAGCGGCGGCCTCTGCCTCGCGCTCGCGATTGAAATAAATATGCTCGATGGAGTAGCGCGATGGCCTGCGCAACTCCTCGCGATGCTGTTCAAACTCGGCGAGGATATCCTCCTCGGTGGGCGTGCGTGGCGGATGGGTGGCCACAAGCAACTGTTCCATGACCTGTACCAGGCGGCGCTTGATCACTTCATCGCTTAGATGCAGGCGCATATCGAGCGCCTTGCGGTACATTTCCTCGTCGGTCTTTCCCTCCCCCATGTGGAGAAAGCGCATGTTGAGCAACAGGCGCTGGTACACCACCGTGTCGTAGAGGTGCAGTTGCAGTTCGATCGCGCGTGCGAACAGCATATCCCGATCCAGTTCCGCTGCCACCATGCGTGCCTGCTGCTCCGGGGTTGGGAGACGCCCTACGCTGGCGACCCACTGCTGTTGCAGCGCCTCCGTCCGCGCCTGACTCAGTGGACCGATGACCGGTTTTGGCGCGGGGAAAAACACACCTTGCAGGTAATACAGCAGGCTACCCAACACAATAAAATGTACCCACGGCCGATTGAGCCGGGCCAAAAACTTCATTCATTATTCTCCAGAATAGGTGATGGTATAGCGCTGTTGACAGTCGTGCGCGGTCACGTCACGCAACCGCGCTGGAACGTTCGACTAGTCCTCGTACACCGCCTGTGTCTTGTTGAATTGTGCCTCCATACCGGACTGCAAATCCGCCTGACTCATCATGCCGGCGTTCCAGGTGGCAATATAATTGAGTCCTTCCGTCACACTATGGTCGCGGGCATAGAGCAACATTTCTTTGGTGCCGCGCACTGCCAGTGGTGACTTTGTCGCTATTGCCCGGGCAATAGCCGTCACTTCACGCAACATGATCTCCCGGTTTTCAAACACCCGATTCACAAAGCCCACACCCCTGGCTTCGTCTGCCGTCATATTGCGGCCGGTGTAGGCCAGCTCCCGCACCACACCGTCGGGAATAATCCTGGGCAGGCGCTGCAATGTACCCACATCAGCCGTCATACCGATATCGATTTCACGAATGGAGAAAAACGCGTCCTGCGTGGCATAGCGCATATCCGC
>JANPDE010000450.1:0-6533 GCA_031431315.1 Haliea sp. | reverse complement strand
CCTTCTATGATGTAGGCCTCCCAGGGCGGGCGGCTCAAATCCAGTGGGCGGCTGTGCAGACGAGCCAGCAGGATACAGAATTGACGCCAGTCTCCCGGTTTGGGCAGAGCCATATGGCGAACATGGAATTCCAAATCGAATGACTCATCTTCCACCCAATAAGGGCGATCGAGATCCAGGGGCACTCGAGACAGCTTGCGGCGGAAGACGGGCGACTTGTACAGGCGCTCTTCAAACCGTTTCAGAATGTCCTTGAAGCGTATTGGCTTTTCTCCCTTTGCGGGGGGGTCGTAGATTAGCAACGGGCTGATATGCAGCGGCGTGGAAGGCGTTTCATTGAAAACGAACAGGGAGTCAGTGGGGCTGAGCTGCTTCATAACGGAACCTTGAAGGTGACCAACGCAAACGTTTGCGTTGTCCGCTTAGCGTAACTCAAGCCGCCAGTGTAGGATATTGCAGATGCATCGTATTGGAGGCACGGTCCGAATAGTACTGGCGCAGCTTACTGCGGGCTTGCGGTTACTCGTCACCGAGTCAGCAGCTCAACATACGTTTGGTAGCTGTAGCTTCGGTTCTTCTTCTGCCCCGTCATCTCCGTTACGATGCCCAGACCTTCAAGCGCCTTCACGGCGGCAGTGGCAGTGGGGAAACTGGTGTCCAGCTGCTGTCGCACCCGCTCGATGGTGAAACGGGGCATCATGGGCAACTTTTCGAACAGACGGTAGCTGGCCGGGCCTGCCTTGGGGGACTGCAACAACCGTCGCCGATCGGCCGCGACAAGGCTGGCAACCTCGATGATGTTTTTTTCCGCATCAGCCGCAGCGGTTGCCACGCCTTCCAGAAAGAAGGACACCCAAGACTCCCAATCGCCTTCGGTGCGAATAATCGAGAGCCGACGGTAGTACTCCCCCTGGTGTTGCTTCAGGTAACCGCTGAGATACAACAACGGCTCAGAAAGTAGCCCCCAATGCTCGAACAGAGCGGCGATCAGCAATCGGCCGATGCGACCATTGCCGTCGAGGAAGGGGTGAATGGTTTCAAACTGCGCGTGGAGCAGCGCCACTTTAACCAAAGGCGGAAAATCCGTGGCGGCGCCATGAATGAAACGCTCCAGGTTCGCCAGCAATGCAGACACGTGCTCAGGTGGTGGCGGAACAAACACGGCATTGCCCGGCCGTGTGCCACCAATCCAGTTCTGGGAGCGGCGCAATTCACCTGGCTGTTTGCCAGCACCGCGCGCGCCATCCAGCAGCAGGCGATGGGCTTCGCACAGCAGCCGCACGCTGATGGGTAGCCCTTTAGGGTCACGCAGTTGCTCCTGCACCCACCGGAAGGCGCGGAGGTAATTGCTTACCTCCTTGACGTCTTCGGTATTGGTCACCTTCAAGCCCGCTTCAGCATCAAACAAGTCGGTCAAGGTAGCCTGGGTGCCTTCCATTTGTGAGGTCAGCAAGGCCTCCTTGCGGATAGCACTGTAGAGCAGCCAGTCCGCCGACGGTACCAGACCAGAGACACCCGCCAAACGTGCCAATGCCAGTTCGGCCTGCCGGTTGAGATCCAGATAAGCGGCGGGCGACAGGGCTGGGTCGCCCGGTGGCAGCGGGTGTGGCACGAATGCACGCACCGACTCGCCCAGAGTCGTCGAAATCGCATAGGTGCCAGTGGTACGGGTCATTTAACGCGCCCTTTGATTGTCTGTAACCATATTAAAGTATTCTTTAATTTAAGTCGAGACAATGAAAGAGTGCTTTACTACACAAATGACGGGCTACCTTTCCGACCACACCCCTGCTATCCGCGATTGTAAGTGGTGCTCATTTGGGACTCACTTGTGACAGGTGCAACGTATAACCAGCCACGAAGAACACCAGGCTAAAGGGAACTGCTGACCAAATATTGTGCCATTCCAAGCCATAGTAGAAAGCACTCCGGAACAATCCTCAAACCAGAAAGGTGATTCCAATGCCGGATAGAACAAACTCGAATCTCTTGCTCGATTTGATGTGTCACCTAACGTCTCAATCAACCGACACGTTAGCGGTCGGCTGGATTGACTCGTTAGGCGTCGCAAGCTGATAGTACATCAGCATAAATATCTTCGGGTGTTGCATTCGAATTTTTCCATGTGTCGAATTGGCCGTAGCTGTTAAGCCGGCAACCGACCTCAAACGAATCAGGATAACGCGATATCCAATTTTTATTCCAACGCGTTTTCCCCAATCTAAGGCGACACTCAGTGTTAAGCGCTACGACTACTTTCTCAAGATCAGGCTGTTCCGGTCCGACCACCGTGCAATCGAAATTAGACATGAACTCGCCATTTCTGAGGTGTGAACTAAACCCAGCGGCAGGGTCATATGCAGCGAAATGCAGATTTCGAATCTTGGCCAGGCGAATTGCTCCTGTACACATTGGACACGGCTCCATAATCGAATAGATAGTAGATCGAGAAAGTATTTCTTGAGATTCTATTTTTCGAATTGCTCGGTACTCGGCATGATCGAGAGTGTGGATACCGGACGCGTTCGATTCGATGGCGATTACTTCGTTGGCGTCAGAAACGATGCAGGCACCGATGGGAAACGATGAGTGCAAGTATCCATTTATTGCGGCGTTGAATGCCATCCACCAAAACTCTCCAATCTGGGGCAAGGTATTCACGTGACGCCTAACAGTAACTTCTACGGACGTGCATTTTGAACTCCATTCCATGTATCTGCTCTTGAGTTGGTTGATCTCAATAAAATCTAAAGGAAAGCAACTAACTAATGCCCTGCCGAAAAATCTTATCACACTAATTCCGTTGAAAAGCCGGCCTGGCCGGCTTTATCGAGTAGAGCCCTGGTCATTGCGGCCTGCCACTCCCCCATTGATCGTTTTCCACGCTAGACTGACAGTAATCGGCAAACCAGAGAAATCAACATGAACGATGCCCTGCGTCAGGCCCATGTCGAGCGAATCCGGCGCGACGGCTTCACCGTTGTCGAAAATGCCATTGCGCCAGCGCTGATCGACGCGCTGAAGGCTGCATTAGTTCGCCTGGAACGTGAGCTTGATGCCAAACCGGCAAAGAACGGATTCGAAGGCCACAAGACGGTGCGCATCTACAATCTACTCGCCTACGGCGCGCCGTTTACCGAGGTCCCGGTGCATGACAGTGTGCTGCCGATCGTGGAAGAAATCCTCGATCCCGGATGTTTGATTTCTTCGCTGTCGTCGATCGCGATCGATGCAGGCGAAGTCGCGCAGCCTATCCATGCCGACGATATGGTGATCCCGCTGGCCAAGCCGCACATCCCGATCGTGTGCAATTCGATGTGGGCGCTGACGGATTTCACCGAAGCGAACGGCGCAACGCGCCTGGTGCCGGGATCGCACCTGAAAGACAATCCCGTCCTGGGCGGCAAGTACGACACCGTACCCGGTGAGATGCGCCAAGGCAGCGTATTGATATGGGATGGCGCGCTGTGGCACGGCGGTGGCGCCAACCAGACGGACCAACGGCGCACCGGGATCGCCATGAATTACTGCGCGGGGTTCATCCGGCAGCAGGAGAACCAACAGTTGGGGCTGCAACCTGCATTGGTGAAGACCTTCTCGCCGCGCTTGCAGGAATTGGTGGGCTACGGTGTCTACAAGGGGTTGATCGGGCACATCGACAAGAAGAGCGCCGCGCAGCTGCTGGGGTTAAAGGACGGGTTCGAGTCAGGGTGGACGAAAACCTGACACCGCCGTGCAGAATGCCTTGTATAGCCACCGGTACTTCGCGGAAATTCCTTAAAATGTTGCTTGCTTGAGCTGCTTTATACCAGTCAGGCCAATGCATCTACCAAGAGGCGGCGATGAGAAGTGTTTCCATGACAAGCACGCCTACAAAGCCCGCCGGAATAGCCCAGTGTAGAAACTCGGACAGTTCACTCACGACGAATGGATCACCCATGCGATGTGTGAATTGTGGGTTGTACAGGGTGACGGTCAGAAGTACTGAAACAAGTTGATAGATATGACCTAACACAACGACTTGTCCAACCAGGCTGCTTTCGTCGAGACCCTGAAAACGCAGGGACAAGGTGAAGTTCAGTGCCACTAACGCCAATATTGAGCTTGCCCAGGACGTCAGCCGCGCAGGTAGTTCGAAAGATGGGATTAGGGAAATGATGGTGGGAACCATCATCAGCAACAGCAACGGAATAAAAATTGTCGAGAGAATACTACCGGCTATGCGCTTTATCCGCAGATTAACGGTAATCTGCTCGGCGGGCAGACCGTTCCAGGCGACCACTTGTTCACGTTTGAAGTTCAGGTTCTCAATGCGCCACCCGGCAAGTTTCAGCTCGGGATCAAATCCCGATCCCTTCACTTCGGATTCTTCCTGCACCAGGACAACCTGATTGCTTGAATATCGCGACGATAGTAAGACAACTGGCAGGTTTTGTCGGTCAAAGGGGAACGCTGCGAGCTCCAGGCGAGTTTCAAAGGTGCCCTTGATGCTCTGCATTAATTCTACGGTTCCGTCTGTGCGAATAATCAGTCCGGTAGCAATGGTACTATCGCTTGCTAGCATATTGCTCACAACAATTTTCGGACTCCAGATGGTGGCAAGTTTTTCGAGGGCTTCCTGGTCTGCAAACGCCTGGAAGTCCTGTCCCACTGTCGTGGCGGCGAATGCCAGCGCTGGATCTCGCCACCGATAGCGCAACTGAATCTGGCCTTGATAGGTTCCGGCACCTTCATTCAGTTGTTTCAGATCGAGGATATACACTCCAACGCCAACCCGCAGAGGCATCGGTACACCTGCGGGAAAATTCTTAAGCGAGGACACCTGGGCCTGATTAGGCTCAATCGCCCAGGTCGCCATACAGATTGCGTAAAGGAAAAGGGCAAGGGCGAACGGCGTACTTCTAGTCATTCAATTGCTCCTTGCCAGGGTCTGAGGAGCCTAGACGTAATGGCTCCTCGCCTTTCTCAGAAGCGGCTAGCAGTAAATGCTGGGCCAGTTTGCCGATTTCGTCGCGACGCTGCAGCAAATTGTTCCGCTCGCCGGGAATTTCCTCAGGGGTATCATCGACCAGACGCGTGAGGGCACCAAGTGGACGCAGCAGCATGCCATTCATAATGATCAACACCACGCCAGCCAGCAACAAAATCTGTAGCCCAACCATAGCCCCGCTGCGCACCATGGCCCAATTGCGCTGCTTTACGTAGTGCTCAAACGAGCGAGCAACGACCATGTTGCCAGTTAGCTTTCCGTTGGGGTCTTTCAAAGGTATGACCACGCTGCCGAAGGTCTCGCCATCAATGGTTATTGTCTTCTGTGAGGGCTTGCGCACCGTTTGTAGTCTTTCGGGTGATAGTAGCGGTTTGATATATGTCCAATTGGTTGCCACCACCATTTGATAGCCGCCCAATAGTTTGTCATCGTCGGGCCTGGGTAACAGGGTTGCAATGTCGCGCATGAGTTGGTCATCGACCAGCACGGCTGCTTCGAAGTCGGTGGTTTCCTTGATGGTATGGAGAATATCGAGGAAGTCCGTGCCAATCTCAAAACTGCCAATATGGCCCTGGTTATCCGCAACCGGATATATCCCACGCAGACTCACGCCTCGTCGGCCAATTGATATCCCTTGGTGAGGTTGCTGTTGCTGATTGGTGGCGACCACCATGGGGCGAAAACTGCTGAGGTCCTCTCCTGGTGGTTCGCTCAGGTTGAATAGGCGCAGGAATGAGGTCGCCGGAGGGAGATGAAACTGGGCTTCCCGGACGCCGAATTGCTCACGTTGAATGATCATGGGGGCGAGCAGTTGCTGGATGAGTTGGCTCCTGTCCTGTGCGCGCAAGGCCTGTTGCACTGAGGGCAGATTGCTAATCAGCGCAGCTCGCGCACTCGCTTTGGCGATCTGACTGTCGATAGCGGTTTGAACCAGTTTTTCAACCAGGGTCAACTCACGCCGCATGGCAGCGTCAAGCACCGCCTGATTTGCCGAAAAGGCGAGATAACCCGATAGCGCCGCAGTGCAGACCACTACGGTCAACATCAAAATCATGGCTTTGAGTTTCGTGTTCATCCGGAGCCCTTGCGTCAGTGAGTGGGTTGATTTGTCGCAACTGATTGACGGTAATTCAAGTGCGCGAAGGATAAACCACTATTCATGCATTTCAAGCATAGAAAACACAAACGTGTTTTCGGATAGAGCAAAGACACCACACTGCTCGTCTCCTGCCGGATCGCCGTCGGACCACAGCGGGGCGCAAGGCGTTCATGATCCGCACCATCACCCCACAGGATCGCCCTGTGTCCTCTTATAGACAACCTATTAACAGTACCTTTCAAAGAGCAGGTAATTGCGGTATCTCCACGAGCTCTAGCGACATCTGCAATGGGTATGGTGCTGGGCATAGTTTATCGGGCTATTTCGACCCACCTGATCCACACGGCTGGGTCTCGCGGTAAGTCAGTCAATTTTTCGAGGTAAGTCAAGACCATTACGCGTCACCTCTCGACTTTGGGATAGGTGTTGTGGTACGTTTTTTCA
>JANPDE010000449.1:0-7346 GCA_031431315.1 Haliea sp. | reverse complement strand
GCGAGCGCACTTGTGTCACGTCACCTGCGGCGACGGCGCCGCTGCCAAAACCAAAGGTCGGCGTGACCTCGCCATAACCGACGCGCGCGGCAAAGCCTAAAGGCCCATCATCTAAGTCAAAGCCAGCAATATTGCTGGCGCCATCCGTCGGAAATGCGTTCAATGGCGCCACAGGAGACCCGGCCCCTGGTGCGAAGACCACTTCCCCAATATAAGAAAAAGAAGCGATGACGCTGGCTGATGCGGGGACTGCGCACGACATCGCTATAGCAAGCGCTAACGTGCTTCGATGAATTATTGCCATTCTCTGCTCTCCTTAAACGGACGCTGTGCCAATTGGGTTGTCGCCAATACCATCCCACGTTGAGGTGACTCCATCATAAGTCACGTTAACATCATATGTTGCGGCAGCTACCGAAGTAGCAAAAATAGGCGCCACACAAAATAGCACTCCTGCAATATCCTTGTTTGTAAAATTCATAAAATCGTACCTTGTTCTTTTAAGTACACAAACAAAGGACGCGCTCACTAGCCTGTATTGAGTGCGATGCCAGCGACCATACTTAGATGCATGCAAGCGTCGAGCATTAATCGCAGAGCAACATTTATGCCATTATAATGAAATCAATAACTTACGGCACCGTGAGTCTGCTAAACGCATGAGAGTGTAAAATATACTGACAGAATATAGGGTAATCAATTAACGTTGGCTTAGTCTTGCCAATTCACCAGCTTCATAACTTCGTGTTTTAGTCCGCTTCGAGGTGTGGCCCTTTCCCGGCGGTCAAGACAACCCCTGAAAGTCAAATACTGTACGAACTCCACCCGCCTTCATGGCAACTCGAGCTCAGCGCAAGCTCGATACATTTCCTGCACATAGGTATCCTCGCTGCTCATCCTGCCCTTTATCAAGCCTAGTCCCCGACCACACATGGCCTGCGCTCGATCGCCCTGCCCCGATTTTGCGAGAACAATGGCGCGGTGAACCATGAGGTCACCAGTCCATATATCATCCCCCGGGTAGTTGAGTTCGTAAATCCCTTCGGCGTGCTCCAAAGCATCGAACGCCGCTTCAAACTGACCTTCGTCCGCCAGCACGAGTGACAGGTAAACCCGGGCCCAGCCAACCTTGTGATAGTCGGGGCCGAAGGCTGCGGAAAAAACCTCGATTGCCGATCTGAAGTACTCAAAAGCCTCATCCAACCGTCCCAGTGCGTGTGCAATGCGCCCCGCCATCAGGTAGGCGTCCCCCAGAGCCGGATGGTTTTTTTCCAGCACTGACTCGTAGATATCCAACGCCCGGGAAATGTTTTCCGCCGCAGCCTGGTTCTCACCCTCAGAGAATAAAGTAAATGCCAGGTTATGCAGCGAGGCGGCTGTCTTTGCGTGTCTTTCACCAAAGTATGTTCTGTGGATATCGATGGCGGCTTGCAGCTCACGCCGTGCCGCCTCAAATTCAGAGCGATTTGCCAAGCTCAGGCCAAGATTCGTATGCAGCCGTCCCAGTTCTTCGGCGTGGTCGCCGGAAGACCTGCCGTAGGCATCCTTCGCGGCGGTGTCAAGCTGTTCGGCACGAATGTAGTCATCTTCCACATATGCCAAGGCGCCACGGACCTCCAACAGGCGACCCCTCAATCCAAAGGGATCCTCAAGTGTATCCGTGCCCTCGGGGCCCCATAGGCGCAGCTTTTCCTCGGCTGCATCAAGCGTGGCCCTGGCAGCATCCAGTTGATTGCGGGAGCTCTGCGCGTACGCGAGTTCCAGCGCAGACGCAACCTGATCGCTGGGCGCGGCACCCGGGATCGACAGCGCTTGCGAGAGCGCGTCCTCGGCTTCATCCATAAGCCCCAGGTTTAAATAGACCCTACCGATTGTGGTTAACAGTTTCCCCTGTATTTGCGGCTTGTCGGATAACCCCACATCAATTTTCTTACGCCCCCGTTCCAGTATGGAGAGAGCGGTGATGGTGGTAGGCTTTTCAGTGGCGGGGTTTGCGATCTCAAACAAACGGACGAGATAGTCCAGCGCCGCCATCGCAGTGGCCGACTCAGTTTCCGCGAGGGTTCGCTGGTGCGTGGCTTCGATGCGCTGCAGGTTCGCATAGAGCGCCAGCACCAGCATGAGCGCAGCGCCGCACAAAGAAGCCCCGGCAATGATCGCCAGTCGCCGCTGCCGCCGTGCCGATTCACGCTGCACCAGATCATTGAGCCCGACGCCGAGCAGGCCGGCTTCGATCTTCATTATCGCGAAGCGCCTGCCATCCCCATGGCGGCGCGCATCGGCTGCGATGGGTTCCGTTGGTGTGTTCGAACCCGGTTCCGGCTCCAGCAATGCCGGGGGGAAACAACCTGGCTGACCGTCGCCCACCGCTGCGCCCGGTTCTCCCGCCACGATTACAGCAAGCACGTGGTCGACTCCACGCACCGAGCGAAAGTAGCGGATTTCCTCGTTCACCCACTCGGAGCCGGCGGCCGCTGGCGAGCACAGCACCACCAGAAACTCTGAATCGCCCAGGGCCTGCTGAATGTCGGGACCCAGTTCGGCACTGGCTACCAGTTCCTCTCGATCCCTGAACACAGGCTGGAGGCGTGCTGGTGTTTCCCCCCAGCGCCCGATCTTGCCAATGAGGCCCTTGGGCGTATGAAAGGTCTCGAGGCAAGTGTGAAGCCACTTCGCCCAGCGCTTGTCAACGTGCGAGTAGCTGATAAAAGCCTTATAGCGCAATTTGCCTCCATGGTTCACCTCTACCGGTGAACCCGTCGAATAGCTGACCCATCGTCGAACTGCAGACCTTAATTGGCAAGGCTGCAAACTTCAAACACGAATCATGTCCCGCGGTAAACATTAATCCTCCCTGCGTGAGTGCGAACGGTACGGCTTATACTGTATGCTCTGGAATCTTGACGGTAATTAGACCATGGCGATCACCCCGACCAAAAAAAAGGCTTACGCGAAACCGGGAGCCATTCTCAGCCCGGCCGATTGCGTCTGCATTACCGTCGGGGTCACCGCTCACCGCGACCTCGCGACGGTGGATAAGGATTTGCTACGACAAAAGGTCCGTGAATTTTTTATGCAGCTGCAAAACGACTTTCCCAAGCTGCCCATAAAATTGCTGAATGCACTCGCGGAGGGTGGGGACCGCCTGGTTGCAGAAGTCGCGATAGAGCTGGGCATCGAGCTGATCATCCCGCTGCCCATGCCCTGCGCGGAATACGAGAAAGACTTCACGTCTGAGGCGTCGCGGGCAGAGTTCCGCGAACTCTGCAACCGCTATGATGTGACCGAATTGCCGATAGTCGAGGGCAGCACTCTTGAAACCATCGCCCAAAATCCCGAGGCGCGGGGCCGGCAGTACGCGCAATTGGGAGTATTTATCTCCTCACACTCACAAATTTTACTGGCGCTGTGGGATGGCAAATGGAGCGAGAAACTAGGCGGCGCGGCGAGCGTGGTGCACTTTCGCCTGAACGACTACATGCCGGGCTACATGGAACCGGAAGTTACTGCCCAGCTGCTGGCCGATAACGAAAACGACCTTGTGTACCATATTGTCTGCCCGCGCGCGGATAGACCGACAAGCGCGCAGCCGCTGTCGACTGTGTGGCTGAGCGACCAGGGCGAGCAGCGCAGCGAAAGCATGCCCCCCCCGATACTGTTCCGAGCTGGATAACCTGCAGACGTTTTCTCTCGATGTCATCCGTCACCGCTCGGCGCTGCTCGAGAGCAAATCAAGGTTGCTAGGGTCAACCAACGATCCGGAACTCGCGACAATCGAACAGTTATATCGATACGCCGACTGGCTGGCTGACCACTATCGCAAGCGCGTCCTCACAGGGTTTCGTATAACCCATTCTTTGGCGGTGCTCATGGGTAAGAGATTTACCCTGCCGGGTCAGTTGGTCGACCAACGCCGGGTAGTGCGCTTCAACAAGTCGGTAGAGAAGTGTTTGCTCGGGTTGATGCCGTTCGTAGGCAACGTCGCCAAGGCCATGCCCATAAACAGGGGCAGGCTCTCCCTGCCTTGTGCCAACATGCTGTGTCTCGGAAACCAATGGCTCTGAGCAGCAGCTTGTGGCAGCTACGAGCGAAGTGTCACGTCCGAAGTGTGCGGCGAGCCTGCCTCGATTCATCAAGGTCGGCCCATGGCCAGCAGCCAGTACGTCATATTCTGAACCGCGGCGCACATTCCAACCAGGTCTTCGCCGCCATGTTGGCCGCTTTGTGGATTTAGTGGCTACACGGAGTCCACCCTTGGCACAGACTTCAGCAAGGCCTGTGTATACGGATGCTGCGGTCGCGTGAGGATCTGCTCGGCACTACCCTCCTCCACTAATCTACCTGCCTGCATCACGCCCACCCGATGTGCCAGGCTGGGCACAATGGACAGGTCGTGGGTAATGAACAGGTAGGACACGCCAAACTCCCGCTGTAGTTCCTGCAACAGCTCCAGGACCTCGGCCCGGATCGATACATCCAGAGCGCTGGTGGGTTCGTCGCAGATAATCAACTCGGGCTCCACCGCCAGCGCCCGGGCAATGGCGATACGCTGCAGCTGGCCACCGGATAATTCGTGTGAGTGGCGCGCGCTGAATTCGCTCCCCAGCTGTACCCGCTGTAATAACTCTTCGGTGCGCTGCGCCCGCTGCGCCGCAGAGAGCCCCATACCGAGACTGTCCATGCCCTCGCTGATAATCGCACCCACGGTCATGCGTGGGTTCATCGACGAGTAGGGGTCCTGGAACACCACCTGGATTTTTTTACGGTAGGGCAGCATAGCGCGGCGGCGCAGGCCATGCAGCGACGCGCCCTGGAAAGTAATCCGTCCTGCGCTAACACGATCGAGATTGAGTATGGCGCGGCCCAGCGTCGATTTACCGCTTCCGGATTCGCCGACCAGGGCATAGGTCTCACCCCGACCGATACTCAGCGACACGCCATCCACCGCCCGCGTGTAACCCACCACGCGCTGCAGCACACCCTTGCGCAGGGGAAAATGGACTTTGACATCCTCCAGCTGCAATAGCGCCTCACCGTCACAGCCACTGTGGAAATGCGTGAGGTCCGGCAAAGCAGCGATGAGGCGACGACTGTAGGCTTCGCGGGGATTACGGAAAAACTCGGCGACCTGCGCGCGCTCGATGATTTCACCGCGATACATCACGGCCACCTCGTCGGCGGTATTCTTCACCACTCCCATGTCGTGGGTGATCAGTAATACGGCCAGCTGTCGTGAGCGGGTCAGACCCCGAATCAGTGCCAGCACCTGCTCCTGAATGGTCACATCCAGAGCCGTCGTGGGCTCGTCGGCGATCAGGATGTCGGGCTCGCAGGCCAGTGCCATGGCGATCATCACCCGCTGCTGCTGCCCGCCCGACAACTGGTGCGGATAGAAGGTATAGCGCTGGGCAGGGTCCGGGATCCCCACTTCTGCAAACAATTGCAAAACACGCTGGCGCAGGGCCTCTCCGCCCAGGGTGGTGTGCAAACGCAGGGTCTCCGCCACCTGCTCGCCTGCAGTCTGTACCGGATTCAGGGCACTCATCGCGTTCTGGAAAATCATGGCCACGCGCTGGCCGCGCACGGTCTGCATGTTCGCCTCGGACAGTTCGAACAAGTCCTGGCCTGCGACCTGCACAGAGCCACCCGTGATGGCCAGGGCATTGGGCAATAAGCGCATGGCCGCCAGGGAAGTCACCGACTTACCGCTGCCGGACTCGCCGACCAGCGCGAAGATTTGACCGGCCTGCAACTCAAAGCTGACGCCCTTGAGGATCACCGCTCCGGTCTCTACCACCTCCACGCGAAGATCCTGCACGTGCATGACCACAGCCGATTGCTCCTTCATGTCGCAGACCTGCGGATGCCGGTGCGCGGATCAAAGGCATCGCGCACCAGGTCGGAAAACAGGTTGGCCGCCAACACCAGCACAAACATAAAAAAGAACGCGCCGCTGAGCGTCCACCACACGACGGGCTCGCGGGATAACTCTGAACGTGCACCGTTAATCATATTGCCCCAACTGCCCATGGTGGGGTCGATACCCACGCCGATGTAGGACAACACAGCCTCTGCCAGCACCAGTCCACTAAAATCGAGAACAAGAGTGATAAGAATAATATGCACGAGATTGGGCAATATATGGCGCAGCAGGATGCGCGTGTGGCTGACGCCGAAGGCATGGGCGGCCTGCACATAACCCAGCTGACTGATTTTAAGCGTCTCCGCACGGATCAGGCGACACAGGGAAGACCAACTGGTGACGCCGAGAATAAAACACAGGGCGATAAACCGCGCGTCGGCTTTTTGCAGGCCCACCGCAAAGAAATCTGGATGCAGGTCGATATACACCTGGAACAGCAGTACAGACGCAGCAATCAGCAAAATGCCCGGGATGGAACTCAGTGTGGTGTACAGGTATTGCACCACATCATCCACCCAACCCTTGAAGTACCCCGCCATCACACCGAGCGTCACGGCGATTGGCAACATGATGAGCGTGGCCAGCGTACCGAGCAGCACCCCGGTGCGCACACCCTTGATGCTCTGGAAGGCCACGTCGGCACCGCCGAGATCCGTACCCAGCACATGGTAGTAACGACTGATGCTAACCAGCCATACGCCCAGGCAGATGACGACAGCCTGCGTCATCCACGAGGCGTACCACGGGAGTGAACTGCTGCGCAGCAAGTACCACTGCAATCCCACCACTACGGCAGCCGCCAGCAAACCCCAGAGCAGTGCGCGAGCTGATTTTGTCAGGATATCCGACCCGCGATCCTCGGGCTGGGCCAGATGGCGACCTGCGTGTTCCAGCAGGGGAAAGTCTCGGAACGCTGCGCCGTTGTCATCCTTCATATCCTGCTTCTCGAAGGATTTGAGCGCGAACGGTGCCGAGTAGGTGCGCTCAAAACGCTCGCCCATGCCGCCCAACATCACATCCAGCACACTGGTCACTGTGTTGTCGTAAAAAATCTCGCCGCGCGGTGATCCCGCGACCGGATCCAGGGCCTTACGAAAGTGCAGGGAGTCCAGCAGCGCGATACCCACATAAACCAGGATCACGGTGAAGGTGACCATACCCAGGCGCGTGCTGAAGACCTGCTGCCAGTGTTCCCGTATCTGTGGATCGCGCCGCAACCGCACAAAAAACAGGCACAGTGCGAGCACCAGCAAGTAGATCAACATGTCGGACCACAGCAGCAGCGGCTTCATGCGTCAATCCAGGCGCAACCTGGGGTCGGCCCAGGTATAGGAAATGTCGGTGAGAATCAGGCCGATGATGTACAGTATGGAACCGATAAATACCATGCTGCGAACGATTGCAAAGTCCTGCGCGTTGATGG
>JANPDE010000448.1:0-18891 GCA_031431315.1 Haliea sp. | reverse complement strand
GTCACGCCGCACGCCCAACTTTCCCGCCAGCAGCCAGCCCAGCGGTCGGTCGAACAGCCGGTGTGGATTGCTGACATCGAGTACGCGACCCGCCCCACGGCCGTACGGTGTTTCGATGGCCCAGCCCTTGGGTGCCGCCAGCTTGAGTGTCGCTTTCGACGTGGCCCCCTTGACGACGCGAGCGGCCGCCCGCGGAAACAGGTAATCCAGCTTCAGCAGCGCCCACGTGTCCTCGATACGGGCATCTGCCACGCCATTGGCGCGCTGGTGATCGATGACGAAATCATAATGTAGCTCACCGCCCTTCTGGGGCGGGCGCCAGGTGACGTGATCCCCTTTCACTTCAATGTCTGCGGTCGACTGTATATTCTGGTAACGGTCTCTGGGCATGAAAAATTCGATACTGCGCACCAGGCGCCTGGGCTGCTTGAGTGTCAGAGTGACGTTTGCCAACCCGGATTTTGGATCCAGTGTCGCACCGTAAATGACCTGGTACACTTTGGCCGGGTCAGCCTTCTGCTGCGCCGCTGCCGCTGTGGTATAACCGACCAATAGCGCTACACAGCACCACACGCCGTACCAGAGCGGTAATCTCCGTCGTGCCACTACCGGTATGCATGTCTCCACCCTGGCGAGTCGAATTTCCCTTCGGTCGTACATGGACACGTTCCTTATTAATTTGCGCGCAGTCAGCTATCATGGTACCAGAGAGCGGCCTGCGGCATGCTCAGACGCTATCAGGTTTATTTCATATCAGTTGGCGTTTCAATATCCAGTTAAGAAGTGTCCAGTGAGGAACAGGATATGAATAGAGTCCAAATGAGTCCCGTGGTTCGAGTGATCATGTTCGTTTTCACCTGCGCTGTTAGCGGGGGTGCCAACGCGGTAGAGCGCGGTGCTGTCACGGCGATTGCCGCATTAAGTGCCCAGACATCCGCGTTCATCGGTTTTGCCTCCGGCGACGTGCTGTACTGTGCCCGGTTGAGTGGTTGCAGACCGTTGACAGGCACTCCCGGGTCTGCGGTAACTGCTATCGATATCCCGGGTGACGGAGCAAACAAAGTGGTCTGGGTCGGCTACGAGGACGGGAGCATTTATTTCTGCTCATTAACCGGGGATTGTTTGCTCCAGGAGCAAGTAGAGTCTGAACGCCCGATGAGCGAACACAGTACGGGGGACCCTCGGAAGTATAAGTGAACCCTGGTTCAGGGCGGGCGAAGAACAGATCCAATGAGAGACGGTGCTCACCCCGCCACGATTCCCTTCGCCGTCGCCGGCATGGGGATAGCCACATTTGCCGGCATGGATGCCGTCATGAAAGGCCTGTCGATACAGTTGGGCGCCTATAACGCCATACTGTGGCGCTCGTCCATCGCACTGACATTGACGGCTGCGCTGTTTTTGTGGAGGAATCGACCCTGGCCCGGCATTGCGATAGCCAGACTGCATATCTGGCGTGGTGTCGTCACTTCGCTGATGGCATTTTTGTTCTTCTGGGGTCTGGTCTACGTGCCACTGGCGGAAGCCATTGGCCTGTCCTTTATTGCACCGCTAATTGCGTTGTATTTGGCGGCAGTGTTATTGCAAGAAAATATTGGTGGAAGGTCAATATGGGCGTCGATTATCGGCTTCGCCGGAGCGCTGGTCATTATCGGCGGAAAATTGGGTGGTGATTACAGCGCGGACATAGGGCAGGGCATCGCCGCGATCCTGTTATCCGCAGTACTGTATGCGTACAACCTGATTTTGCAGAGGCGGCAGTCACTGATCGCCGAGCCCGTTGAAATCGCTTTTTTCCAGAATGCGACGATGTTTACCGTGTATCTTCTGTTTGCGCCGTTCTGGGCCATCGCGCCCGGGATACAGCAGCTACCCCAACTTGCCGCTGCCGCAATACTGGCGACTATCTCGCTGTTGCTGCTGTCCTGGGCCTATGCGCGAGCGCAAGCCAAAATACTGATCCCGGTTGAGTACACGGCTTTCATCTGGGCTGCGCTGTTCGGCGCTCTGGTGTTTGCTGAAGCGCTGACTGCGGCTACCCTGGGCGGTACGGCGCTGATTGTGGTGGGATGCCTGGTTGCCACCAGGACAAATCGGGTTGAGCACGTGGAAACGACGGTCATTTAGAGAACAGAAATGAAGCGCGATTTTTCCCGGCTGTGCACACTCGGACTGCTTACCTTCGCGATGGTCGCGATGGTCGCGATGGTCACACTACCGGCACACGCTGGCGAGTGGGAGCTGGTGTATGCGGGGGAAAACCTGAGCGTACTGCGACGCGACTACGCGGGTTCGGAGCTGGACGAGATTAAAGGAATTGTCCGTATAAAAGCTTCACTGAATGCCGTGATGGCGTTGCTGAAAGATGCTGACTTCAACCGCAATTGGGTCTATCGCAGTGGTGGCGCCCGTGTATTGCAGGACTCGGGCCATACCCAGGCCTATGTGTACGGGGTGGTAGATGCCCCGTTGCCAATGAGTGACCGGGACACCGTTGTGCGCTTTGACTACCAGCAAGACCCAGTCACCAGGGAGATCACGATAAACATCACGAATTTTCCTGATTTCGTACCAACTGAAACAGGGCTCATTCGCGTGCCCACATTTGGCGGTTTCTGGAAAATGAAGCCTCAAAAGGATGGCTGGGTGGAAGTCATCTACCAGGTGTATGGCGACCCGGGTGGCTGGATTCCCGTCTGGGTAGCGAACCGGGCCGCGCTGGTCTCGGTGCAGGAAACGTTACGCAACATGATATCCGTGATCAGCCGGTATGAGAGCGCCCGTTCCGGGCTCGTCGAAGAACTTATCGAGCCGGTGGACTGATGTGCCGCACTAGCGCACATATCCGGCGATCAAAATGAAATGGCAGATGGAGCCCACCAGCACAAAGAAGTGCCAGATGCCATGGGCATGGCTCAGCCAATGCAATTTGTCCAGAATGTAAAAGACAACACCCGCAGTGTACGTCAGCCCGCCCACAGCCAGCCACAGGAAACCCGTTTCCGGCAGCGCTGCCCTGAGACCGGGAAGATCGAGTGTACAAGCCCATCCCATCCCCAGGTATATGATCAATTGGCATATTTTAACCGCCCGCCCGGTTAACAGTACTTCAGACAAAATGCCGATGACCGCAAGCCCCCAAACCAGTGCCAGAATCAGGTCGCCGTTGCTATTGGCAACGCTGATCAGCATCAGTGGCGTGTAAGTCCCGGCAATGAGCAGGTAGATCGAGATATGATCCAGGACTTTGAACACTTTTTTTAGCCGCGGGGCCTGGAAGCTGTGATACAGCGTAGACATGGCGTAGAGCAGGACCAGCGTCAGGCCAAACACACTGTAACCGATGATCATCCTTGGATCGCGAGTCGGGACGCTAAGTGCCAACAATGCGCCAAGCGCGACCAGCGAAAATATTGCGCCTACGAGGTGGCTAATACTGTTAAGCTTTTCGCCGTAGTACATGGATGCTGATTCTCTGGGTTGCCTGCAGCAGAACGCCTGAATGGGGAATTGCCGGGATGAGCATGGCAAACGTGGAAAAATCGGTCAAGGCATTCGAATACAAAGTCAGCACTGTGACCCGTTTGCAGCGCACTCTGCGGATATTGGGCGCAGCGGCCTTCGCCTGCCTGTTGCTCGCCTGTGCGCCCAGTCCTCCGATGCCCCCTCACGAGCCCTATACTGCCCCCGTGGCTGCGGCACGTGAGCAGCACACCGTGGCGTTGCTTGGTGCTACGGGAATGGTGGGCAGTTATGTGCTCCGGGAGACACTGGCGCGTGGTTACAGTGTACGTGTACTGGCACGAAACCCCGCCAAGCTCGAGGAATTTAGTGGCCGCATTACGAGTGTCCAGGGCGATGCCCGCGATCCGGCGGTCGTCGAGGAGTTGCTGCGCGGCGCTGATGTAGTGATTAGCGCATTGGGCCCGGTACAGGCGGACGGTGATGCGAGCTTGTTTATCAATACTATCGCTACCGGGAATGTGTTGCAGGCGATGGCTAGGCAGGATATTTCCCGGTACGTCATTGTTTCCGGTGCCGGCGTGGTGATGCCAAAGGATCAGCGCGATTTGCTGGGGTGGTGGATAAGAGCGCTGGCGCAGGTAGGGCTGCAAGACGCGCTGCAGGACAAACAAGCCGAGTATGAATTGCTCGCGAAAAGCACCGTTGACTGGACACTGGTGCGTTGCCCCCTGATTGACCCGGAACCGTTTCTCGCAGCGCCGGTGGCCTCCCTGCAGACACCCCCGGCGTTTCGCGTGCGCGCTGGTGAAGTGGCGCGCTTCATCCTCGACCAGGTCGACGCCCCCGACTTCCGACGCCAAGGGCCATTTCTTGGCAGCATCCCGGTGCAAACAGACGGCTCCCCCGCGCCCCAGTGATGTTAAGCCGCAACTACAACCCACACCACCTGCTCAGCGCTTTTCACGGACCTTCAGTGCTTCACGCAGTTTCCCCACCACGATACTTTTGGTTCTAAGGACAGGATTAGCGTCCCTTTCCGCCGTCATTTCCGCTTCTCGCGCCGCGTCCACCGGCGCCCTAATTTTTTTGTTCTGGCGATTGTCTTCATCAAGCCGTTTGCGCAATTCATGTCGAAAGCTGTCATCCACTTGCTGCTCGATCAGCTGTGGTACTTCTCGAACAAGCACTTTCGCCAGGCGCTCCAGGAACGCGTCACTAATATACTCGGGAGCGAATTTGTAGCGTTTGATGGGTTGTCGTTCGATGTTGCGAAAAATGATGTGAATAAGTCTGTCAGCCGGAGTCGCGGCAATTCGAATATGCGCGATCATGGGACCCTCGAGTACAAAGGTAGCGCCACGCACTTCATAATGGCGGTCGAGTCGGTTTTTACAGTGATAAGGAAAGTTGTAACCATCCAACAACTCCGTATGCGCGAGAACGGATTTCTGGCTGTTCAGGTAGAACTCGTGCGGTTTTTCCAGCGTGCATTTACAATAGATGTCGATCTCGCGCGGACAATCCTTGTTGTCGGACCTGAAATTGTACTGCGCTTGCTTGAGTGCTACGCCGTGCTCCAGCAAGGGATTGAGCGGGTACATCGCCTTAATATCGGGTGCAACGATGTTAAGGTTTTCAACAAGTTCCGCAAAGTAGTCATACCCACGCATCATCACCGGGCGCATGTGTTTCAGATAAAATGCCTGCTGTGCGTCCAACTCGGCATTCATCTGAATTTCCCTTGCCCTGATGTTCCTGACTTCTTTTTTCAGGTCGTCCAGCAATCCCATTGCCAAGTCCTTCGGTGAGTAGTGGTATGTTATACCGTCACAGTATAGTGGCAATCTGAGCCAGTTGCCGCCAGCGTGTGTTGGCCCTTATGAAAGAAATTGCGCTAGTCGATGCAGGTGCGGGCTCCCGCGATCTATCCCGATGCCTGGCGCTTTGGCAGCGCCGCAACCGCGGCACCCACCACCACCAGCAGTGCACCCAGGCTACTCAGCCAGTCCATCGGTTCAGCGGGAATTCCCGCATGCTGCCAGTGATTCAAGCCGAATGTGAACAAGAGTGTCAGCAATGGCGCAACAGGAAGAACAGCACTCACCCGGGAAGATTGCCAGTAGCTCATGGCCAGGCCAAAGGCGCCATACGCAATGATAGTATTGAGGCCGGAAAAGACCAGTAGCGCCAGTTCGGTGGGATTAAGGGCGCGGATTTGCTGCGGTTGTGCCAGCGGCCATAACAGGAGCGTCCCGGACACGCAAATCAGTAACAAAATATCCTTGGCATTGTGCCTGGACAGGAGTTGTTTTTGTGCCAGGCCGTACACAGCCCAGGTGACAGCGGCTGCCACGATCAGGCCTACGCCTCCCAGGTAGGCGTCACTGGTCAGTACGACACTGTTAAATCGCTGATGAAAAAACAGCAGCATGCCAGCGCAGAGGCCAGCGACACCCAACCATTGCATGGCGGAAAATCGTTCTTTAAAAATCACTACGCTGCCAATCAACAGGAGCAGTGGCGCCAGTTGTATCAGGATTTGCGCGGCGCCCGGAGTGACATGGTCTAATCCCCAGATATACAGCAGGTAGTTACCGAGCAGACCTGCGACAGCGGTCAGGGTGAGAGGCCAACTGGGAGAGAACAGCAGGCGCTTCAGCTCGGGGATGCGTTGGTGTCCGTACCAGAGCAGGGCGATCACCGCAGAGAGTGAGAAGCGATACCAACTGATGGTGATGGGGTCCATCACTGCGAGAATCGTCTTGAGCGCCAGTGGCAACAATCCCCACATGGCGACGGTAATTAATGTAAAGCCAAGGCCGAGCTTCCAGTTTGTGGTCAAACCTTTATTTCACCCGTGCGCGTCATCGCCTGTTCTTCATGCGCTGCCGTGCCGTATCGGCATCCACCAGAGTGGCAGTGAATGGATAGTCGTCGGTCAGTACGGCCACCAATTGGCTGCCCGCGTTGAGGAATGCCGCCTCGTCGGAGAATTCCAGGAATTCGATTGCCGAGGCGAGGTCAGCATTTGTTCGCACCGCCGCTGTGCGTACGGTACTCGGTACGGTGATGACATTGTCACCGACCTCGGAATCGAGTGACACCAGTAGTCGCGTAATGTTGATGGCGGCAGGCGTATCTGCTGTACCATTGTCCACCAGGTCCTGCGGTGTGATTTCGGACTTGCCGGCCACCGCTTCACCCAGTGCTATTTCTCCGATAGAAAATTGGACACTCTTGTCGGGCTCGTATTGGAATTCGCCGTTGCTGCCCGTGACGCCCGACAACGCCCCCGAAGCAAAGCTGACTCCCTGTGCCGGTGGATCGCCAAAAGTACCGCTGGCAGCTACGATCATCTGGTCTTCTTCCTTTTCTATCTCCGGGTCTTTTTTATCGGAGGAGCCGCCACCGGAGCTAAAGAAGAATGCGCACGAGCTGCCGACCAGAAACGGTAGCGCCAGCAAAGTAAGAATTGGGATTGTTTTGCGAACGATCATGCGAATGGTCATATTGAACACCGTGAACAGGTACATCCACCAATACATGCGTGACTATCAGTGGAATAGTACGGCTAAACCGGGGTCCTTACTATCCGTCACAATGCCTTTAGCCGGATTTCTGACTGACAATAGCCAACCACGGTTGCTCCTCGCGTGGCGCCCCGTGTGGGCGGTAGTAATGCTCGAGGACGGTAAACCCGGCGTCCTCCAGAAAAGCCTTTGACGCATCAAACTCTATAAAGTGCCCGTAGCGTTGGCCAGACCAGCCCTCACTACTGCCGCGCGGATTGGAGGAAAAAAGAATTCCGCCAGGACGTAATGCGCTGCGCAGGTCCCGCAGGACGCGTGGCAATTCCTGCGCTGGCACATGGAATAAAGACGCGTTCGCGAAGATGCCATCAAAGCTGTTGTCAGTGAGTGCCAACGAGAGAAAGTGTTGATGTAGCACCTGGCAACCCGTATTGGCACGCGCCATGGTACAAAAGGCGTGACTACCGTCCAGGCCGACAGGGCGGTGACCGAGAGAGGAAAAATAAATGAGATCTCGACCGGGACCGCAGCCAAAATCCAGAATATCGAGCGTCTGGGTAACCGGGAATTGAGCCAAAAGCGCCTGATAATTTTGGGTGACATCGTGATCCTTCGTCCCTTCCCAGAAAGACGCGGCATGGGCATCGTAATGACCCAGCGTGATCTTTTCAATCTCCGTTAGTTGGTCCGCTGCTAAGGTATCTGGCATACAGTACTACCTGGGCCATCAACCGGTGAACTTGCCAGCAAGCTCTTTACCCTTGTTGCCGGGTGGTGCCAGGGTAAAGTCGCCCATGTCCGCATAGGCTTTGGTGAACGCGGCGCGCTGTGCCAGTCGCGCCACGTAATCCGAAAACTGCTTGCCCTGGCATAGACCATACGCTTTGGCCCACAGGACATTTTGCCCCATCACGCAGTCTACCGCGCTGAACTGGTCGCCACAGATATAAGCAGATTTCTCCAGTCGGCTGATCAACTGGGGCTCAACCTCCTGCGTAAATTTGTGGTTGTAGCGCGCTACCGTCTTTTCATCGCTGTCTCTGCCCAAAAGATGGGTGTGAATACGAATCTGCCACAGCATCATATCCATCCAGGAGGTGCCGTAGTGCAGCATTTGCAGATAGTCGACCCGCGCCAGCGAAAACGTATCAGGTACCGGCGCCAGGCCCTTCTCGGGAAACAGGTCTGCCAGCAGCGACACCATGGCCCCGCTCTCAAGCATCACGTGGCGCTCGCCATTGGCCAGCGTAAATTCCAGCGCGGGCACATTGTGGTTAGGGTTTTTTTGCAGGTAGTCGGGGCTGTACTGCACGCCGTCATACAGGGCTACCACTTCGACGTCGAAGTCATCTTCCAATAACTCGTGCAGTAACCACTTGACGCGGGCACTGCGGGTGGCCGGAAAATGGTACAGTTTCAGTCGCGTGAAGTTCATGGGCTCACCTCGGTGTAACGGGCGCGGTTGGCCTGCCATCATACCGTTGTTATCAGGAGTAAGGCACCATGTCACAGCTGGATGACGCGCTCGCCCTGCGCTTGACCGAGGAGGGGCTCTGGTTAGGCTTTGCCGATACACGGTATGAAGCATTAACCGGCATGTACGGCGGCTGGACCGCGGCAGTGCTGCTCAGGGCCGTCATGCTACAGGCAGACCCGCTATACACACCGTCCGCACTGACCTTAAACTATATCCAGAAGATTGAGCCAGGCAGTAACGTGTACATCCGGGTCAGGTGCAGCGGCACAAGCCGCTCGATCCAGCATTGGCAGGCGGAAATTCTGGAGGCAGCTGTAGGGCCGATTCTGGCGCATGCCATAGTGGTGCTTACGGCCCGTCGTGAAACTGACGGCCACACCGAGCCGTCAATGCCGGATGTTCCCGATCCAGAAACACTCGAGGATTTCTATCCTCCATTTTCGAGTGGCAAAATCGCGCTTAAGAGACTGGTTCACGGTTACCCTCCGTTCGCACGAAGCAACACCGCATCCGCTGACTGGGTGCGTGAATACACCGGACTCAAGCTCGACCATGTGCAGCTCGCGTTCCTGTCCGACCTTTATCCGCCGCGACCTTTTTTCTGGAGTGCTGCTCCACGCCCCTATGCAACGCTGTCGCTATCCGTGTACTTCCACGCAACGCCGACTGAGATTGAGGCAGTAGGCGCCGACTTTATTCTTAACGAGGCCATTGGCACTCGGGGCGAGCAATCGACGTCGGGGCAGCAGGCCCGACTGTGGAGCCGGGATGGTGTGCTGCTGGCGACTACCGAACAACTGGGGTGGTTCAGGTAGGCGGTTCGCACAGGAGTTTACAAATCAGCTGCTCTACCTATTGAGCTACGCCAGCCATGATCAGATCGAAGCAGGTGAGCACCCGCCCCGTTTGAAGGGGTGCGATTCTAGACTGACAAAGAGTTATTGGGAAGCAATGGCAAGTTTGTTGGGGTAGAGTGCAGGTAGGGGACAGCTGGGTGCAGCGGGGTTGGGTGAGCGAGGTGTAAAGTGTGCGTTTCCAACCGGTGAAGCAGAGCGCAAACAAACCTGGACCTATAGCTTAGACTCTGAATAAGCAGCTGGCAAAAGTGTCGCTTAAACATAGGGCCAAATGGTCCCAAGAGGTCTGACGACGTACAATGGAAAGTGATGATCTGCCGTCCCGGGTTACTCCCGGTAGCCGAGGCTTTGTCTTCGCGACAACTGGCGAGAAATACACAACCCTTGCCCGACGGGCGGCACGGACGCTACGCGGGGTGATGCCGCGGTGCAATATTGACTTGTTCACGGATCGGGCCGTTGAGGATGACGTGTTCGATCAAATTCACAGGCTCGATCACAATTGGTTCCGCCCGAAGATGCAGGCTATCCGTGAAAGCAGGTTTGAACGCACCGTGGTGATGGATGCCGACCTGGTGGTTGTCGCGGATATTTCGGAGGTCTTTCAGGTTCTGGATCATTGTGACATCGCCGGTGTGGAGGGTGTGACTCGGCAAGAGCTGTTTATTCCCCAGGATCCCACGGTACCTCGATGTGTACCGCCCATAAACAGCGGGTTTTTGGCGGTCCGTGCATCGCCCCAACTGCACGCCTTCGCCCAGGCCTGGGAGGACGATGTTCGCAGCAGCGAGTCAAAGGCTGACCAACCCGCCTTCCGCCGGATGATCTGCCACAGTGACCTGAAATTCCTTCCCCTTGGCACGGAGTACAACACAATATGGCTTGATAGGCTCGATATCTGGCCAGCAGGCCATGGTGCGCCGCGAGTACTGCATGTCCAGGAACTGCACAAACGCCCACCGGGTGACCCGCGCGCGCCGTTTTCCCTGGAAGAGGCTCTTGGTAAGGAGCGTGCAGCCCACGTTGAGAACCTGCTTGCTACCGATTGGTCACTGGGCGGCGATTCCTCTACGGCGCTCCGTCTGCCCATTGCCGTCTTACGTGAAAGTCGGCGTTTGATTGGAAGTAAGCTCAGGGGGAAGCGCCCGCGGATTAGTGCTCCAGAGTTGAATGTGCGCGGATTCTCAAGCGGGCTACGGAGCCTTCTGGGTCTCGTTGACAAGCAACCGGGGAACCCGGCACAGAATAAACCGATACAGAATAAGCCGAGGCGAGGCAAACAGGGCGATGGAAACAAGACTGCATGGCCTTACTGGTCAGCCGTCCTCGCTCTGGCGAGTCTTCGGTCGCGCTTGCGTATCTGTATTGTGGGTGCAAATGATGGCAAGTCTGGTGACCCCATCTTCCCGTTGATCGAACGCCATCTGACCAACAAGACTGATGTACTTTTGTTTGAGCCACAGCCCTATCTTATTCCCCATTTGTCTGAGAATTACGCATTCCATCCGTCGCACCACATTGTCAACGCCGCGATCGGGCCGGACATTGATCTGGTGTTGCATGCGGTACGGCAGGAGGCATGGGACCGGTTGTCGCCCGGCTATGCCGAGCACTGGCAGAATTACCGTGCGCCAACCGGGGTAACTTCCACGGAGCGTGATCTGGTGGTGAATTGGGTCAGGAAACACGCACCGGACGAAAGTGATCCGGAGGCTTTGGTCGTGGAACTTCGGGTTCCCTGTTCCCGCCTGCTTGATGCCTTAGAGCGCCTGGGCCGAATCTCTGAGATCGATGTACTACAGGTCGATACCGAGGGCTTCGACGACGAGGTGATTTACGCTTGCGACCTGGACCGTACCCGACCCGCGATCATCTATTTTGAAGAGCGCCACCTGCCGGAGGATCGACGAACGCGTCTCAGGCAGTATCTTGAAACGAACTACCGCCTGATATCAGTGCGTAAGGATGTCCTTGCGATTCGCCAGAATGAAGAAAATTGTAGTGGACAGGCCCACGACGTAAAATGAGGTTTCCCCTTACCCTCTTAATACTGCATATCCTTGTTACCGTCGTAATCTTTTACTTACGATTCAGTAGTGTCCGGTTTGCTCACACATTCACTGGCCAAGATCCAGCATTGGCGCGGGTTACAGGGCGATTTTATTTGGTGTCGATTTGAAACCAGTTCACCCACATCCAGATTCGAGTCTTCGAGGTCGATAAATATCTGATCCACTGTCAGTACCCGACTATCGTACCACCGGCTGCACCTCAAACAACGTTACTTCGCCCCTGCTGCCCAGGCGCATCACGGGGCCCCAGGTACCAGTGCCGGGCGAGACATACAATTGCGTCAGGCCATCCCTGAAGAGACCCACGCTCTGTTCGAAGACGCGGCGCACCACCAGGTTAAACGGCACTATTTGCCCATTGTGGGTGTGGCCGGAAATCATCAGGTCTACACCAGCTGCGGCTGCGGCCGCCAGTCCGCGCGGGCGGTGATACAGCAGCAATACAAAGCGGTCCGTGTCAATTTGCAGCTTTGCCAGCTCACGTTCCACCTGCGAGGGGTGTTCGCTGTCGTCGATACCAATTAATTGCACCGCGCCGTGCGTAGTAGTGCGTGAGCGCAGCACGTTGACGCCGAGGCGCTCCAGGCGCAGCAAGATAGCATCCAGATCTTCGTAGCGCTCATGGTTGCCAATGGTGAAATAAATCGGTACGAGGCAACTGCGTAATGCTGACAACTGCTCCTCGCCAATGCCGGGGGCATCGATAAAGTCCCCCGTTATACACAGAAATTGTGCGTTGGTGCTGTTCACCTGGTGCATAACCCGCTCAAGAAATGCGGCGCTGCGCGAGCCAATATGAACATCGGTGATTTGCACGAAGCGCAATGTGGAGGTTAATTTCCGACTGGTGAGCGGTACCGTTACTACCGACGGCGAGTAGGCATTCAATACACTGAACATTATCAACGCCAGAGACAGGCCAATCAGTGCATAAGCGGCGGTCTTGCCTGTCACCCACCCCATCGCGACCGGCAGTTCAGTGACCAGCAGCATACCGAGCAGCAAAGGACTTATCCCCAGCCATAAATCCGCGCCGCGCCGCACCCAAAAAATCGGGCCGGAATTCGCGTGGCGCAGGTAGAGCCTGGCGACGATCTGGCTGAAGAACAGGGGCATGAATACGGTGGCCGTTTGCCAACCGTCCATGCCCAACCAATAGCACAGGCGTAATATCGGATAGGCAAAAAGCGGCAGGTGTAAAAGCAGCGCTATCACCAGGAACTGCTGACGTCTCCTCATCCCGACAGCATACCCTTGGAGAGCTGTGTTCCATAGGTGTACAGTGCTCTAAATGAATCGGATGACGGGAATGCCATGCGTAAAAGTGACTACCGTTATCCTTTTTCACCGTTCCCCTCGGGGTGGTTTGCCGTTGGGGCTGCTGTGGATGTAACAGCGGGGCAGATTAAAACCCTCTCGTACTTTGGCCGCGAACTGATTGCGTTTCGAAACAGTGAGCATAAGATCAGTGTGCTGAGTGCGTACTGTGTTCACTTGGGCGCCCACCTTGGCGTGGGAGGCCGCCTGGAGGGGGGCTGCGTTATTTGCCCTTTTCACGCCTGGAAATACAACTGCCAGGGACAGTGCATAGGGATTCCCTACTCCGACCATATTCCGGAACGCGGCAAACTGCACGCTTACCACGTAATTGAGTGGGCAGGACTGATCGTTGTCTACTTCAGCCCCGACAACAAAGCGCCGCAATGGACGCCGGATTTGCCGGACTTCGACCCACAACAGTGGACGCTGTACGATAGCCGGCGCTGGGTAGCGCGGGTGCACGTGCAGGAGATCGGCGAGAACGGTTTGGATATGCCCCATTTCAAGACAGTGCACAGCGCTGATGTGCCAAACATGGTCAGGGCCGAGGGTATCGCCCAGAAATTTTATATCAGCGTCAAACCCGTTGCGGGTAGTCGGCAGGCGAAGTACCTCGACGCTATCGATCGAACCTTGTGGGGGCTTGGCATTTCGGTGAATTCCTTTGAAGGCGCTGTGCCGTCGAGAATTGTGATCACACGTACGCCAGTGGATGAACAGCTCTCAGAAATTACGCTGGTGTTTCTGCCAGGAAACCAGGGCGATGCAGAAACCACGGCGCTATTCGGCAAAGCGCTGATGGAGAATATCTCCAGTGAAATCGAGCAGGACGTGGCTATCTGGGAACACAAAGAGTACGCACAACACCCGGTACTCACCAAGGGCGACGGACCGATCGCCGCCTGGCGCAATTGGTGTCAGCAATTTTATTCCACGGAGACCTGACTATTGTCCTGCGCCGGCTTTGCCAACTTTCGGGCGCGCGCCTTCAGGCCCTGTTCAATCCCCATTTTTATTTTTGTATCGTTATCTTTCGATATGGCTTGGTGCACAATTCTTTCGAGAAAAAAGCGCATGATCGGATTGAACACATGGTAGGTCTCTCGAAAGTGAACCCGAGTGCGGTTATTGTCCAGGGCTTCGAGACGCGTCCACCCCGTCGCTTTTGACCACAAGGGTTTGCCCACGGCATCGTAACGCCAGGAGTCATTCACTTTAACTTGCGTTAACCATTCCCAGGACTGTGCTTTGCCGCCAGACATTAAATACCAGGGCACAGGAAAGTGGCAGTGCCGTATCAACCCTTCGCCTGTTTCGTCGCCACCGTGAAGTATTTCGATGCGGACATTACCGTGCTCCACTACATCACCAGTTTTTTTACCCCAGAAAACCGCCCAGATATCCTCTGCGCTGGCATACACCTCAAAACTGTACTGGTGATCCTGCATGTCCGGCCCTCGTCAAGTCGCTACACGCCTTGCGCTATAGTAATCCCACCGGGCTTTCGGTTCATCCCCGCGTACGCGGGGAACACTACCCTTCCTGCCTACGCTGCCACTGCGTAGGATCACGTCTTGCATGCATGACAGCCAGAACAATAACCTGGCTCTGCATGATGATGAAAAAAATACTATAAGGAAAACGCTGGAGAACTAATCGTCTGACATTTTTATAAACAGTTCGATATTGGCGTGGGTTCCGCGAAATGCTTGCTATCGATGCCTCCAGCGACAACATGAATTCCTGCCCAAGGCCTTGCCTACACGACTCGTAATAAAGGTAAACATCATGAATATCAACTTCCGCTGCCTTGCGGAGAATCAATCCATAGATCATTGATTCAGTATCCTTGCCTTCACATTAGCCCAGCTATCACCTTCATCGGGGTTCAGTTCATAGTCCGCCAGGCGCTTGTCTAATTCTGACTTTTGAGCCTCAGTGAGTTGGCTGGTTTCGGCTTCGGCACGAATGCTGTCCCACAATTGCTCAACCAGCAAGATTTTCTCACTGTGACTGAGTTTGTTGATATTCATGACCAGCCTCCGGATTTTTGTATTGCGTAAAGAATGGTACAAATTCCTCGTTCGTCACCGACATGGTGACACAATTTTGTCAATTTTCTACCTCGACATGGAAATACGATCAAATTCGATGAAATTAAAAATGCCGACTCTTTTAAACCGGGCGGATGAGCATCAGGCCGTAACCGAAGGCTTTGGCATGGCCAATACCTTCGAAAAGGGCTTTACGTATCAATTCTATATCCACCACGTCCAGCACCCCCGAATAATCCACGGATGAGAAGCGGATGTCCTTCTTTCGTGGCCGCTCTGCAAATTGAATTCGTGGTCTGAATTGTCCGGGAATCACACCACTGTCTCACAAGGCTTTTCTAGCTTGCTCACGAGCCAACTCCCAATAATCCGCCAAAGGCATTGCCGAGCTTCTGTAAGGGAAATACTCGTAGCCTACGGCCGCCACATCGAGACAGTGCTGTTGATGCCCCTTATTTGGACAGATATCACGTTTGAGTTAAACACTGAGCATGCGTACACGTCAATTGTTCAGGCAGTTGGGGACGGGTCAAAAACCTGCTGAAAGCTTACACTTCGCGTGTTTCCTTGCGTCGCAGTAACAGGTACACAGCCGGAATCACCAGCAGCGACAACAAGGGCGCGGTGATCATGCCGCCAACCATGGGCGCGGCGATGCGCGTCATGATTTCACTGCCGGTACCACTGCCCCAGAACAGCGGCAGCAAGCCCGCAACAATTACTGCGACGGTCATCGCCTTGGGTCGCACGCGCAGTACCGCGCCCTCGCGAATAGCGGCCAGTAAATCCTGCTCGCCGATTTGTCCGGCATCGATTCGCGGCTGCCACGCACGGTTCAAATATAGCAGCATGATGACCCCGAACTCTGTCGACACGCCGGCCAGTGCGATGAAGCCGACCCCAGTCGCGACCGACAGATTGAAATCCATGAGGTACAGAAACCACACGCCGCCGGTCAGAGCAAAGGGCAGGGTACCCATAATCAGGAGGGCATCGTCAACGCGGGCGAAGAGCAGGTAGAGCAGTACGAAAATAATGAGCAACGTTGCCGGGACAACCAGTTTCAAGCGCGCATTGGCGCGTTCCAGAAATTCAAACTGGCCCGAGTAGGTGACGCTGATGCCGGGCGGGAGTATGACACCCTCGGCCACAGCAATACGCAAATCTGCCACTACCGAGGCGAGATCGCGGCCGCGTACGTCCACATAGACCCAACCGCTGTGGCGCGCATTTTCACTCTTCAGCATTACCGGGCCATCCGTCACGCTAACCCTGGCAACCGTTCCGAGAGTAATTTGAACACCGTCCTGGGTTAGCAGGGGCAGGTCCGTCAGGCGCTGCACCGTGTCACGCCATTCACGCGGGTAGCGCAGACTGATCGGAAAGCGGGCCAGGCCCTCCACGGTTTCACCGATATTTTCGCCACCGATAAGGCCGGCCACTACCGATTGCACATCGGCAATATTCAAGCCGTAGCGTGCGACGGCGGCGCGATCAATATCGATATCGACATAGCGCCCGCCAGTGAGGCGTTCAGCCAGGGCAGAAGACACCCCGTCCACTGTCTTGGCGACACGTTCAACGTCCGCCGCCACCTGATCAATATCACCGAGAGAGGCGCCAGCGATTTTCACACCGATTGGACTTTTGATACCGGTTGCCAGCATATCGATGCGATTGCGTATCGGCGGTACCCAGATATTCGTCAGGCCTGGTACCTGAACCGCGCGATCCAGTTGCTCGATCAGCTTTTCCGGCGTCATCCCCGCCCGCCACTGCGCTCTTGGCTTGAATTGCACGGTCGTCTCAAACATCTCCAGCGGCGCGGGATCGGTGGCGGTCTCACCGCGCCCTGCTTTGCCAAAGACGCGCGCCACTTCCGGCACCGTTCTAATCATGCGGTCCGTCTGTTGCAACAGCTCGCTGGCTTTCTGCGCCGACAGGCCGGGCAAGGCACTGGGCATATACAACAGATCGCCTTCATCCAGCGCGGGCAGGAATTCACCCCCCAGTTGGCTGATCGGCCAGAGCGCTGATACCAGCACCAGTGCCGCCAACGCGATTGTCATCCTGGGACTCGCCAGCGCCGCATCGAGTACCGGGCGATACAGTGTGATCAGCAGGCGATTGAGTGGATTGCTATTTTCCTCGGGCAATTTTCCGCGAATCCAATAACCCATCAGGACAGGCACCAGCGTCACCGATAAACCGGCCGCTGCCGCCATCGCGTAAGTCTTGGTATAGGCCAGAGGTGAAAATAGTCGTCCCTCCTGTGCCTGCAAGGTAAATATCGGTATGAAAGACAGTGTGATTATCATCAGGCAAAAAAACAGTGCCGGACCGACCTCCACCGCTGCCTCGGTAATGACTTGCCAGTGTTCCTCTCCGTGCAGTTCACTATTGGGATGCTGGTGGTGCCAGGCCTCCACTTTTTTGTGCGCGTTCTCGATCATCACGATGGCCGCATCCACCATTGCACCGATGGCGATCGCGATGCCGCCCAGCGACAGGATGTTCGCGTTAATGCCTTGATAGCGCATCACGACAAACGCCATCAGTATACCCAGGGGTAAGGTGATAATGGCCACCAGACTGGAGCGCAGATGCCGCAAAAACAGGGCGCAGACCAGGGCCACCACCAAGAACTCTTCCAACAGTTTTCGGCTCAGGTTCTCGATGGCCCGGTCAATCAGGTGACTGCGGTCGTAGGTGGTAACGATCTCTACGCCGGCTGGCAAACTTGACTTCAATTCCTCCAGCTTGGCGTGCACAGCGGCTATGGTGGTGCGTGCATTCTTTCCCGAGCGCAAAATCACCACGCCGCCCACCGCTTCACCCTCGCCGTCCAACTCCCCAATCCCACGACGCATTTCCGGGCCGAGCTGGATAGTGGCGACATCGCTGAGGGTAATCGGAACGCCGTCGAACAGGCGCAGTGGAATAGCCTGAAAATCGGCAATAGACCTGAGGTAGCCGTTGCTGCGCACCATCAACTCTGCTTCACCCAGCGTCAGTACCGCGCCACCGGTTTCCTGGTTGCCCGCGTTGATCGCTGCACGTACCTCCTCATGGGTAATACCCAGCGCGACCATTTTGACCGGGTCCAGCACCACCTGGTACTGCTTCACCATGCCACCGATGGTAGCGACTTCAGCGACATCCGGCAGTGATTTCAGCTCGAATTTCAGGAACCAGTCCTGTAACTCGCGCAGTTGTGCCAGGTCGTGCGCGCCCGTGCGATCAATCAGCGCATACTGATAGATCCAGCCGACTCCGGTCGCGTCCGGACCCAGCGCCGATGTCGCGGTGCTCGGCAGGCGGCCCTGCACCTGATTGAGGTATTCCAGCACACGCGAACGCGCCCAGTACAGATCCGTGCCATCCTCAAACAAGACATACACAAAACTGTCGCCAAAGAACGAAAAGCCGCGCACGGTTTTTGCGCCAGGCACCGACAGCATGGTTGTGGTTAGCGGGTAGGTGACCTGATTCTCAACAATCTGTGGCGCCTGTCCTGGGTAGGTAGTGCGGATGATGACCTGTACATCGGACAGATCGGGCAGCGCGTCCACCGGCGTGGTGCGCAGCGCCCACATCCCCCAGAAAGTCACGAACAAGGTCGCCAGCAAAACCAGAAAACGATTGGCCACCGACCAGCGTATTAGCGCGGCAATCATGGGTGTACTCCAGACAGACTGGCCTCGGAATCGAGCAAAAATTGTGCGCTGGCAACTATCTTCTGCCCTTCCTGTAGACCTGCGGTAATGACTGTCTGATTGTCGATCTCGCGACCCAACTCGACTTCGATCGGCGCAAAACTGCCAGCGTCCAGCACGGCCATGACCAGGGCGCGTTTGCCCGTTCGAATAATGGCCTCGGTGGGAACTGCGAGCGCAAAATCAGCTCCATTTGCCTCCAGTCGCGCCTGCGCCGACATGCCGGCACGCAGCTCGCCAAGTGGATTGGGTAATTCGATGCGTACGCGCAAGGTGCGGCTGGCTGCGTTGAGTGCGGGCAATACGGCGCTAATCTGGCCATTGAATGTGCGACCCGGATAAGCGACCAATTGCATTTGGGCGTATCCGCCAACCTGCACCTCCGCAGCGCGACGTTCGG
>JANPDE010000447.1:0-1683 GCA_031431315.1 Haliea sp. | reverse complement strand
GAGGAGCGCAGCGACGAAGCCCCGCAGGGGGCAGAACAGCCGCATGGCTGTTCTGATCCATCGTGTCAGGCGCGCCAATAAAATCAAAGGCTTAGCGTCATATTGGCGCTAAGCCTTTTTTATTTCTGCGATGTTTTAGCTTCCTGCACCCACACTGCACCCACATTTCAATTTGGTGTTGTGAGTCATCTTATTGACAGCCCAGAGGTCGGCTCGTATATTGACGGTGGACGTAATGCGTCATTATGTTGGAACGGTGCGTGATTAAAGCCTTCAAATGTAAGAAGACAGCGCGCTTGTTTAACGGAGAAAGAGTGCCTGCTTTCTCTGGATTTTCCAGGCAAGCCGATAAACGGCTCAGAATACTGGATGCCGCCGAAACACTTGAGGCCTTAAGGGCTCTCCCAAGTAATCGCTTCGAGGCATTATCGGGTGATAGGGTAGGGCAATACAGTATTCGCGTGAATATGCAGTGGCGCGTCTGCTTTACCTGGGACGAGGGAGCCCATGAAGTGGAAATTGTAGATTACCATTAGATGATTGAATCGAACGACAGATAGGTAGAGGTGATTGTCATGGCTAGAGAGCCGATCCATCCCGGTGAATTCCTTGCTGATGAGCTGCAGGAAATCGAAATTACAGCGGCTGAGTTGTCACGTCAGCTTGATGTGCCGCCTAATCGTGTATCTCAAATCATTCGTGGCAGAAGGGATATTACCGCTGACACAGCCTTGCGCCTTGGCCAGTTCTTTGGCACGGGTCCTGAGCTTTGGATGAACCTGCAAAAGGCCTATGATCTCGACAAAGCGAGGTTAGAGTTGGGGACGAAAATACAAAAAATCCATCCTTGGCACCCCGAGACTCATGCTGCTGGATAATGAGATTAGTGATGCCGAGAAAAGCCTCTATCTTTGCGGTGCAGTGGGCCTGCGTAAATGGCTCGATTTTTATAATTTCGGTTCCGACAAATCTTCGACATCAGCGTGCTTAGTGGTGCTCTGTCGTGCCTAGTAGGCCGGTGTGTTTGGTCGATTTTCGACAGTCGCCTGCGCTCCGTGTCGGTTGCATTGCAAGAGGCGGTTCTTGGTCGGGACCGTCGCGCTGTTGGCCGGAGGCCCGGAGTTACATCCTTTACTTGTAAAGCTTTGCTAGGGAACCGCGAAGGAACACTTGGTCCCGCTGGCATTTTTTAACTTGATATCCAGTGTGGCCAACGAACAGTCCAGCGCTTCAGCCAGTGCCACATACCAGGCATCGTAACTCATGATATTTTTCCGCAATGCCCATACGCGTTCAGCAAACGGATGGAACGGAAATAACTGGATTTCCAGACGTATCAAATCTTTCTGCGCCAGCCCGGATTCGACGGGCGAAAGTTCTTTGGCAAGCTCAAGGCGGCGTAAAATATTTGTCGCTTCTACCATTACCAACTCGGGAGCAACCAGTGTTTCGCTGGCAATCAGCGATTCAGCCCAGATGCCGTCCCTGCCTGTGTCGACCAATGCCGCGACAATCACCGAAGCATCGATAACGATCGTCATCTACGATCTGCATCTCTGGCATTCACAATCTTTTTTGCAGGGATCCGGGTACCGCCGACTGCTTTCCGCTCCCGCACTGTCTGTAGCCAGGTCTCCAGGGAAGGTCGAGACGCTATGCGCTCTAGTTCACCACGAAGATATT
>JANPDE010000446.1:0-3414 GCA_031431315.1 Haliea sp. | reverse complement strand
GTTCGTGGAAAATAATCAAGCGGTCAGCGATATTTGCTCCTTCGAGGGCAAAAATATTTCTGATATGCAAATCAGTGTCAAAGGAGCTGGACAAAAATTCTGCACCGAGCGGATTAGGCATCCCTCTACTGTGTTATTCCGCACATCGATTATTGCGTGTCCGCCGCCTTCTGGCCGATGTTTTGGATGTATTGCTCTATCCTGGCCAGGTAGTCGGGGCTCAGCATCAGCGCGCTGTTGGCAAGTCGTTCCACGTTGCGTGCCTGCGCGAGGCCCACGTCCCTCGCCATCTCGATGGCCAGCTTGGCGGTCCCCATCTGCTCACCGTCCTGTTTGGCAAGGTGCCGACAGAATTTCATTGTATCCTCCTCGAACGACTCGTCCGGGTAGACCTCGTGCACCAGTCCCATCAGCATGGCTTTTTCGGCGCCGACCGGCAGATTGGCCATGATGAGGTAGCGCGCCCAATGCGTGCCGACGATGCGGGTGAGCCGGCTCACCCCGTTGGACGCCGGTAGCACACCGATCTTGGCCTCGGGAAACGCATAACCGGCGCTCGCAGCCGCGAGGCGAAAATCGCAGGACAGCGACAGCTCCAACCCACCGCCCATGCAGATAGCCTGGTGCGCAACCACGATGGGCTTCTCCACTGACTCCATCTCATCGTAGATACGCCGCATACCGTTGAGCCGCAGGCGATGGTGTTCACGAATAGCCGAACCGGTCCTGCCCAGGGACGAGCCGTCCACGCTCCCTTTACTGATGAGGTCGGCGCCCGCGCAGAAATAGCGCCCTGTGGCGCGAATCAGCATTACCTTGAGGTCCGGCGAATCACGGAAGCGGTGCAGCGCCGCCTCGAACAGCGAGAAAATCTCACCGTCGAGCACATTCAATTTCTCCGGCCGGTTGAGGGTCACAACGAGGATCGCGTCCTCGGTTGCAGTCAGCAGGTGGGGTTTACGCGTCACAATCATTCTCCTTCAGATAAATTTAGCATGCGGCACAACCTTCATCCGCGGCTGCGAGGCAGCCCGAGACGCCGCTCCGCGACCATGCTGCGCAGTACTTCGCTGGTCCCTCCGTAGATGGTGGTGGCAGCAGAGTGCCGGTAGCCCATTTCCACCAGGCCCAGCCCTTCCTTGCCGCGCCGCAGGGAATCCGGCGCCGCCAGGTCCATGAGTTCCGAGGCGACCGCGATAAAAGACTCGGTACCGAAAATCTTCGCCGCCGGGCCATAGGCCATGTCCGTGTCGCGGGCGAGATGGGTGGCGAGGACCCGGTGCCCCAGCACCTCGGAGATATTGGCGTACACGTAGGCCTTCGCCAGTTTCGCGAGCGCGAGCGGATCTTCAATCGCCGGGCGGCCATCGCGCTCCCTGCCCCGCAACCATTCCTCCACGGCGACCGCCATTTGCCGCAGCTGGCGAAAATACGTACCGCCGCTCTGTTCCTGGCTCAAGGCGGAGGCGAGCACCTGCACCCCGCCGTTCACTGCCCCGATGCGGTAGCGGTCGGGGATCCTGACATCCGCATAGAACGTCGCGTTGGTGCGCTCGTCCATGAAGGTGTACACGGGGTGAATCTCCACGCCCGGATCGTCCAGGGGTACCAGAAACATGGTGATGCCCCGGTGCTTCGGTGCTTCGGGATCGGTACGCGTCACCAGGAACACATAGCTCGCGAGGTTCGCTCCTGAAGTGAACATCTTCTGCCCATTGATGATCCACTCGTCACCGTCACGTACCGCTCGCGTCTTTGCGGCGAACACATCCGAGCCGCACGACGGCTCCGTGTAACCCAGTACGGCAGTTACCTCGCCGATGGCGAAGCGCGGCAGTACTTCTTCCTGCAATTCTTGCGAGCCGAAGCGCATTACTGCCTCGCCGACCATGCCCGTCACGCCAGCAGCGGGCGGCGTGTAACCCACGTCCAGCCAGACCTTATGACTGGCACGCGCAGAATCCGCATCGGCGCCGCGCCCGCCCCAGCGCTGCGGCCAATCGGGAAACAACAACGCCGCCTGGCCCAGCGCGCGGTGCACGTCCCAGGCGTGGGATTCAAAGGAGTGGTCGAACAGCGTGTGCTTCGCGGGATCGAGAACTGTGCCAAACAGGGCGCGGGTTTCCGCCGCAAGTGCCTCGCCCCCCGGTGGCGCGTCGAAGTCGATGTGCAGCGCACCGGGGTCGGGCAGATGCACAGTTTCTCCGAGTAGCTGTCGTCGACCCGCCCGCGTCAACTCGTCCGCAGGATCGCCCAGTACCAGGCCCCAGGTCTTGGCGCGACGGTGGTAGAGTTGGATAGCGTATTCCTCGGTCAGACCGTAACCGCCGAAGGTGTGCAGGGCATGTGCGACCGCATTGGTCGCCGTACGACTGGCCCACCAGAATGCCTGCGAGATCATCGCGCCGGCATCGTGCCGTCGATCCGCCAGCGCGCGCAGTGTGCCCCACAGCAGGAGGCGTCCACCGTCCGCGTCGATCACGTCGTCCGCCAGTGGGTGACCTATGCCCTGGTAGGCACCGATGGGTTGGCCGAATGCCACGCGCTGTGTCGCGTACTCCGCCGCCATCGTCAACGCCTCCTGGGACAGTCCGATGAGCGCCGAGGCGGTCAACAGCTTCCACTCCTCGACAGCGGCGGCCCACGCCGCCTGGGCTCTCTCACCGCTCGCAATCACCTGCCGTTCACCGCAGCCGGACATATACAAACCCAGCGCGGAGCCGCCGAGCGTTTGTGGGGCTTGCAGCGGATTTTTCGGCACTTCGATCACGACCTCACTGCCGTCGAAGCTGACAATGCCCGCGGCGATCGCGGCACCCGGAATGAGTTGCGTCTCACCCGGCGCCATCCGTCGCAGCGCCAGCACCACAACGGTCTGTCCATCGCGTACCCTGTCTATCCAGTCGTGCGCCACCTTGCCACCGAGTTCACCCAACAGGCGCAGCGTCACCACTGACTCTGCCAACGGAACCGATGCCAGTGTCCGGCCCGCCTGCTCCATCATCAGGCAGGCATCGAACAAACTCATGCCGCTGCCCCCAGCCGCGTCGTTAAGGCGTATGAAAGGCGCGTCGAGCTCCACCAACTGGCGCCAGAGCTGCGCATCAAACCCCAGCGGTTCGGCAGCGCGCACGCGCTCAGTGCTAGACTCCGCGGAGAAAAATCGCCGGAACATTTCCTGTACCAGCAAGCTGTCTTCGGACAAACTGAGATTCATGCTACTCCTCGTGTTTCACATCACTCGCTAGCGGCAGGCGGGATCACGCCGGGTTTCTCGACGACAAGGCCATCACCCGTGATGACCAGCTGGCAGGCCAGCCGGGTGCCAGGCTGCTGGCGAAAACGCGGCAACCGCTCGCGAATCACCGCCTCCTCGTCCGCCGTCGCCGGTGCGGCCGCGTGCTCGCCACTCAC
>JANPDE010000445.1:0-1686 GCA_031431315.1 Haliea sp. | reverse complement strand
GAATCCGTTCAAGTTCACGTTTGTACACCGCGGAAACTTTGTCTATACCGGAAGCGGTAAGGCCGCCGCTGTTACCCCCAACAAGAAAGCTGGCATACAGTGCCGATGCCGACATCAGCCCTCCGGACACGACATTGACGTCCAAACCCTCATTCTTCATCGCATTGGCGAGGTCGATAAATCGCTGCACGCACTCCTGGTGCGCTTCTGTATCAGTCTTGGTCATGGCTAACAGTCCGTCCTGTAGGGCGTTCAAATAAAGTGGGGCATTCTACCAGTGGCATCTCTTGCGGGCGAATGTTCCGGCGTAATTCCAACGCTGGGGTATACTGCGTGGCCATGCGCGATGCCCGGTACATCTTACAGTCAGTCTTCGGCTACGAGTCCTTCCGCGAGCCGCAGGAGGCCATTGTCCAAACTGTCATCGATGGTGATGATGCCCTGGTCCTAATGCCGACAGGCGGTGGGAAATCCCTCTGCTACCAGATTCCTGCTCTCGCCAGGGCAGGTTGCGGGGTGGTGATCTCACCACTGATTGCCCTGATGCAGGACCAGGTTAGCGCCATGCGGCAACTAGGCGTACGGGCGAGCTTTTTGAATTCAACCCTGGACCCCCGGGCAGCCCGGGCCGTGGAAGAAGATCTGCTGGCCGGAAATCTTGACCTGCTGTATATCGCTCCGGAACGACTGACCCAGGAACGCTGCCTGGAATTACTGGAGCGGGCATCCATAGCACTGTTTGCCATTGATGAAGCCCATTGCGTCTCCCAATGGGGTCATGATTTTCGCGCCGATTACCTGCAGTTGAGCCTGTTGCACCAGCGTTTTCCCAACATCCCGCGTATTGCACTCACCGCCACCGCTGACGCCCGCACGCGCGCCGAGATCATCATGCGCCTGAACCTGGGCGAGGCGCGCCAGTTTATCGCCGGCTTTGACAGACCCAATATCCGCTACCGTATCGCGCTCAAAAACAATCCGAAATCCCAGCTGCTGCGTTTTCTGCAGGAAGAGCATGCCCAGCACGCCGGTATCGTCTACTGTCTGTCCCGCAATAAAACCGAGGATGTCGCCGCCTGGCTGCAGGGGCAGGGTTTCAACGCCCTGCCCTACCACGCCGGCCTCCCCTCCACCGTGCGCGCCGACCACCAGGCCCGATTTCTGCGCGACGACGGTGTCATTATCGTCGCTACCATCGCGTTTGGCATGGGTATCGACAAGCCGGACGTGCGCTTTGTGGCGCACCTGGATATGCCGAAAACGGTGGAGTCCTATTACCAGGAGACGGGGCGCGCCGGACGCGACGGCGAACCCGCCGATGCCTGGATGATTTATGGCCTGCAGGATGTGATCAAGCTGCGCCAGATGATGGCCGGCTCCGACGGTAGCGAGGAGCACAAACGGGCCGAGCAACACCGTTTGAATGCCATGCTGGGCCTGTGCGAGATCACCACCTGCCGCCGTGAGAGCCTGCTGAACTACTTCGGCGAACCCCTCCCCCAGCCTTGTGGAAACTGCGACACTTGCCTGGAACCCGTGGACACCTGGGATGGTACCGAAGTAGCGCGCAAGGCGCTGAGTGTGGTCCATCGCACCGGCCAGCGCTTCGGAGTCAAACGGTGTTGCTCGGCCCGTTTGTGCTCCTCGCTACCGTCGGAGCCGGCCATCATCTGGCGCAGCTTGATC
>JANPDE010000444.1:0-9357 GCA_031431315.1 Haliea sp. | reverse complement strand
GGTTATTGGGGCGCACTGGCGCCCGGCAACGCACACGTGGAAATGGCGCAGGAAGCAGAGCGCCTGGGTTTTGATTCGGTATGGACTGCCGAATCGTGGGGCAATGACTGCTTTACACCGCTGGCATGGATAGGGGCCCACACCAAAACCATTCGTCTGGGGACCTCGGTTGCCCAGTTGTCGGCGCGCACACCCACCGCCTGCGCCATGGCGACCCTGGCCCTGGACCACCTGTCCGGCGGGCGCATGATTCTGGGCCTGGGTGTCTCCGGTCCGCAGGTGGTAGAAGGCTGGTACGGGCAGCCCTACAGCAAACCGGTGACGCGCACCCGGGAGTACGTGGAGATTATTCGCAAGGTGCTGGCCCGACAGGCGCCGGTCACCAACGATGGGGAGTTCTATCCCCTGCCCTACAACGGACCGGGTGCCTGGGGCATGGGCAAACCACTCAAGTGCATTACGCATCCACTGCGCGCTGATGTGCCTATTTTTATCGGTGCCGAAGGCCCGAAGAATGTGTCCCAGACGGCCGAGATCGCCGACGGCTGGTTGCCGTTGTATTACTCGCCCTACCGGCAGGACGTGTACGCCGAGCAACTGGTGGCTGCCAAACCCGGCTTCGAAGTGGCGCCCATGGTGATGGTGAATATCAATGACGACCTGGAGCAGGCACTCTATCCGATCAAGGCCATGCTGGGTTTTTATATCGGCGGCATGGGCTCCGCCAAGCACAATTTCCACAAGGAGTTGATGGCGCGCATGGGGTTTCCCGATGAAGCGGAAAAGATTCAGACACTATTTTTCGAGGGTAAACGCGACGAGGCCATTGCGGCAGTGCCGAATCAGTTTGCCGATGAAATCTCCCTGTCCGGGCCCCGCGATCGCATCCGGGAAAAACTCAAGGACTGGGAAAATTCTCCGGTGACCTCCCTGCTGATTAACGGTGATATCAACCTGCTGCGAGCGATGGCAGAGTTGGCGCTCTAGACTAATCCGTTTGCCCAGCTCGTCAACAGACGCTGCGTGAACGGTCGTAACAGCGCTCAATCTGCCGGGAAACTACAGGTGCGCCAAAAGCCATGCACTGAACTACAATAGAGCAACAGACAAATAATAACTGCTCAGCATGAAAAGGGATTCCCGTCATGACCAGCAAACTTTTGCACCTCAGCCTGCTTGTGCTACTGACCACAACGCTGCCCGCCTGTAACCGGCCGTATCAGGCAGACGCCACAGCTGCGTCTGCAGCAGCAGCGGCAGCAGTCGTCACTCCTGCACCTGCGGCCGCCACAGTGAACGCCCAGCGTCTGCTGCAGGCGGACAAGGAGCCCGGCAGCTGGATGTCCCATGGACGAACGTACAGCGAGCAACGCTACAGTCCCCTGTCACAGGTTAATGTCGAGAACATCGGCAAGCTGGGCCTAACCTGGTCCTACGACCTTAAAACTGAACGCGGCATTGAGGCCACGTCCCTGGTCGTCGATGGTGTGATGTATACCACCTCGGCGTGGAGCATTGTGCATGCCATCGATGCACGCAGCGGCAAGGCGCTGTGGACATTCGATCCTAAAGTGGCAAAAGACAAAGCCAAACATGCCTGCTGCGACGCGGTGAATCGGGGTGTAGCACTATGGAACGGACAGGTCTTTTTCGGCGCGCTGGATGGACGCCTGTTCGCGCTGGATGCGACCACCGGCAACGTTAACTGGGAAGTGGCGACCGTGGATCCGGCGCTGCCCTACACCATCACCGGCGCTCCGCGCGTGATCAAGGACAAGATTCTTATCGGCAACGGCGGCGCCGAGTATGGAGTGCGCGGATTTATCAGCGCCTACAATGTCGCGGATGGCTCCCTGGCCTGGCGTTTCTACACCGTGCCGGGCGACCCCGCACTGGGATTTGAAAATGATGCCCTGAAGAAGGCGGCCGCGACGTGGAAAGGCGAGTGGTGGAAACTGGGCGGTGGTGGCGGCACGGTGTGGGATTCCATGGCCTATGACCCGGAACTTGACCTGCTCTATTTTGGCGTCGGCAACGGTACACCCTGGAACCAGGAGATTCGCTCCCCCGGCGGCGGGGACAACCTGTTCCTGTCCTCCATCGTCGCGGTGCGCCCCGACACCGGGGACTACGTCTGGCATTACCAGACCACGCCCGGGGAAACCTGGGACTACACGGCCGCACAGCACATTATTCTGGCCGATATCGAACTGAACGGTGCTGTGCGCAAGGTGCTGATGCAGGCACCCAAAAACGGTTTCTTTTATGTACTTGATCGTAGCACTGGAGAACTACTGTCCGCCAAAAATTACATCAATATCACCTGGGCGACCCATGTCGATATGGCGACCGGCAGGCCTGTGGAGGTGCCCGAGGCACGCTATAAAAATGCGCCGTACATCGTGTTCCCTTCCTACCTCGGTGGTCACAACTGGCACCCCATGTCGTACAGCCCGCAGACCGGGCTGGTGTACATTCCGGTGTTGGATTTTCCCGCTGTGTACGGTCAGCCAAAACACTTCAAGTACAATCCGGGTGTCGCCAATACCGGCTCTGACAGCATCGTTGGCTCACTACCGGACTCTCAAGCCGAACGCGATGCCTATGGCGCGCTGGTCAAGGGCCGCCTGCTGGCCTGGGACCCGGTGCAGCAACAAGAAATCTGGCGTGTTGAACACCGGGGCCCGTGGAACGGCGGCACCCTTAGCACTGCTGGCAACCTGGTATTGCAAGGCACCGCCGACGGTAAGCTGGTGGCCTATCGTGCTGACACCGGGGAGAAACTGTGGGATTTCGCCACCCAGACCGGCGTGGTGGCACCGCCCATTGCCTACGAGATTGATGGCGAACAATACATTTCGGTTAACGTGGGGTGGGGTGGCGCCTTCGCGCTGGTCTTCGGTGAATATGTGCAAGCAGAGAGTTTACCCAATGTCAGCCGCGTGCTGACGTTCAAACTCGGCGGCAAAGCCTCGCTCCCGGCGGTTTCCTGGAAGCCAGCAGTGGTCTTCAATCCGCCGCCGCTCACAGCAAGCCCTGAGACAGTCGCACTCGGCTTTGCCACCTACCAGGACGTTTGCATGGGCTGTCACGGCCTCAATGCCGTTTCCGGCCTGCTGATTCCTGATCTGCGCGGCTCAGGGTATCTGTGGGATGAGAAAGCCTGGGAAAACGTGGTGCGCGGTGGGCAGCTGAAGGACCGAGGCATGGCATCCTTTGCCGATAACATCAGCTCGGAACAAAGTCAGGCTGTGCGAGCCTATGTAATCCAGCAGGCGCATCGTGGACAGGCCCTGCAAAAAGCGGCCGTTCAAACACCGAAAGCCAACTGAGTCACCCCTATTTTTTGGGAAAGACCAGCGTATAGACGAGCCGCGCACCCCATCCTTCGGGCCCCACATCTTCCGGTGTGTTGGCCCAGTAGCGTGCCCCGAGTTGCAGTGACATGATTTGCCCGCCAATCTTGAACACCTGCGTCACTGAAGCATTTAAGGGCACCGACCAGTCATTGGCCTCCCAATCGTAGGTTGACTCCGTGTTAAGCGTAAAGCTGGTATGCGTGGCTGTCGTGTAACTCAGGAACGGTTGCAGGTAAGTAGCGTCGACATCGGTCGCTTCGCCATTGCCCGCGTAGGACCACAAATGGTTCACCAGGGCGCCGTAGGTCCAACCATTTTCCTGCTTAAGAAGAACCGCTGTTGGCCCCGCCGACCACTTTTCCGCTCCCAGCAATTCATCCGTAGTGGTCCGCAGCGAAAGAGCAGGTCCCACACCCCAGGTCCATCCGTCCGACAGTGCCTTAGGCGAAAAGAACAGGCTCTGCAATACATCCCCGACACCGCTCGTGTCGTTGCCCGGGGGCACATCGTTCAGTTGCACGAGCGGTATGATGGTACGTGAAATCACGTTCCATTGATCATTAAGTCCAATCGGAATGACCGGCTGAATATTCAGTATCGTGCGCTCGCCCTTCTCAGTGGGACCAAGGTTCTGGTCGTAGTTAAATTGAAACGGCACGCTTACCAGATTGGCGATTGGGTTGTTGAGTTGCTTGGCGATCTCCGCCTCGCTGGCTGCGGCCATGGCGTCAGCGCCAAAACCGCAAGTGCATAGCGCCGCGATGCTGAGCAAACTTCTACCCGATCGATTATTTAACTGCTTGCTGCCCATTGTAGGAACCCTTTGGTTAGATAACGGAGGTAACTTGTTTTGTTCTTCTGCCACGCGAAATACCTGACGCAGATATAATCAAACTCTTGGAAGTGAGGTCAACATGCCTAAACGCCTGCTGACCCAGGGGCAGCGACGGCGACCGCCTCGACCGCTCTGCGCGCCATTCTGGAAATAATGACCATGACAATAATGGCGACAACAAGACCGGCAATCATTACTACGTCGTGTAGCGCTGCTGCGTGTCCGGGTTGACTGGTCACTCCTACCATTTGTTTTCCAGCATAACCAAAATAGACCTCCAGACACAATGTCGGCAGAAATCCCACACATGCCGCGATGAAGCGGATGAACCCCACACCGGTGGCACCGAGCATAAAGTTGGTCAGTGTGCGATTGAGTGGCGTCAGCCTGATCAGCAACTGTAGCCTGAACTCCTGCTGCAGCACCGCACGCTGCAGCGCCGCCAGGGCGGGTTTGGTGCTGATGACCTTTTCTACTGTCGGCCTGAGCAGTCGCCGTGATAAACCATATTGCAGTACTGCACCAGCCAGACTGCCAAGCGTCGCTGCGAGCAGGCCGTGAGTAAAGCCAAACATCGATCCCGCAGCGATGCCCAGAATTGTATCAGGCACAAAAAATGTGCCAAGTACTGCATACAGCAGAATGAATATTACCAGGGCCCATGGCCCTGAATCCTTGATCCAATCTTCAATGCCATGAACATGGTGCATGATGTCTTCGCCAAGCACAAAGACACCCACTGCAATACATCCCGCAACGATGATGTAGAGCGACACCGTTGCGATTCTTGACAGGCTCCACAACGTCTTTTCAACTGACGGTTCGCTATTCAGGCTGGTCTTCATTTAGTCCTGGCGTCTCTCACGGACGAGAGCCATGCGTGAGTCGACTCACACGCGGGCAAACGCACTACACCGCGCGACAGGTCGGCGGAGATTAGGAATCGTTCTCGCTATCTACAATTGCCCAGGATCCATCGGGATCAAACACCTGGATGGTCTCCGCGACCGATGCGGTGTCCTCACCCAGATCCTTCTGGTAAACGATCCCCTCCTCGTCGATTATAAAACTCATCACACCGCTGGTGTCGTAATCTGCGGGCCAGGCAAGCAGTGCGACCCCATCCGTCAACATGCCATCGACAAAAAATTCCTTAGCGCCACCGTTGGCATTGGCACCCTGCGCAAACAGCATGCGATAGTAATACCCGTGGTAGGGTTTGCGTTTGCCCGTTACGGCCTTATAACCTTCTGCCGCTGCACGTGCTATGGCTTCACCAGCCGGACTCGGGGGTTCTCCTGCGGCCGTCGGCCAGTAGAGCCCATTCTGCAGACCCGGATCGCTGCGCAACTTTGCGGCAAAAAGACCCGGCTCATTACCGTCGTGTCCTTCGACTACATACTCCATCTGTGCATCAATAAAACCGCGACTTACGGCGATGGCACCGAGTTCATTGTGCCCTATACGCCGGTAGACAATTTCATCAGCCCCCGCCGCACCGTCCAGATACCATTTCCCTTTCACCAGGACGATGGGGATTGGCAGCGGCCAATCGTTATCACCAACCACCAGGTTCATGGTGCTGTCGCCCTCGGGCACCAGCGCATGCTTGGTTTTGTAGCGCGCCACGAAGTCTGCACGGGTGATGGCGTCGGCTACCTCATCCCCCGAAGACACCACATCCTCGCTGTCGGGCCCCAGCAACATGCTGAGCGTGGCAACATCGTTTTTTTCCAGCGCAACGATTAGTGCGTTAACCGCATCCTCGGGTGATGCGAACGCACGCGTGTCCTGCGCGCTCGCAGTTGTGGCGCACAGCCCTACGAGCAGGACTACTGTCACTAAGGGCACCGAAATCCATTGTGTGAAGAACTTGCTCATCGCCTGTTACCCCGCTTTTGTCCGGAATTACCCCGGTTCTGTCCGGAATTGCCCTTGCTCGATGGTCTTCCGCCCTTTTGCATACTGGCACGACCTCGATTGCTTGCTGCGCGTTCCGCGTTGCCGTTGTTGCGCGAACCCTTGAATGCGTTATTGGAACTTGAGCCAGGAGCCTTCCTGGCCGCAGGCCTGGAGGCTTGCTGCGAACGTGCGGCCGGCTTCGACATATTGCTAGCTTTACGCTGCTGACTTACCGCCGGCTTCGCTGCCTTGGTAGCCGTGTGCCCCCGATCGCGCGCACCTGCAGCCTGGGGATTCAATTTCTGACGAGCGGCAGGATTAGTAGCCCCTGCATAGGTGCCCTTGGGGAGCTTGCTGGTCGCAGCGGGCCGCTGCGCTCCAACATTCGGCCTGGCGCCGGGTTTGGCTCCCGCATAGTTGCCCTGCACTTGGCGATTTTTCGCCTGTTCAAGCGTCGCGGGGCGCTTGGCATTTTGCGCTCGCTGATTCAATTGGCCAAGCTCTGGCCTGTTCGGACGCGCTGTACTGATCGGGCTGTTGGCGTTTTTCCGATAGTTATTCCTGCCACCCTCAAACTTATTGAAATAGTCCTTGCCGTCCGCGTTGACATAAATATTGTTGTTGTTGAAACCGTGCTGGTAGTTGGCCGGTCGGTTGTAGCCGTTGGCGGGCCTAAAACCGTTGCCATAGCGAGGCTGATAGGGCGGCGGGTAATAACCACCCCCGCCATAGCCCCAATTCGGAGAGTAGTAATCATCATCATCGTCGTCGTTAAATACCTCGTTGACCAGCATGCCGGCGCCGAAGGACAGCAGACCGGTGGTTACCAACGCTGTAGTGCTGTAACCAGAGTCCACAACTGCAGTAGATGTCGTCGTCATTGAAGTCGCAACAGGCGCAGGTGTGGTGTAGACAGCGGTCGGATTATACTGCGGAACATAGATGACCTCGGGATTGGCAGGCTGTACCACGATCACCTGTTCATTATTCTGCTTCTCGGTCGTCACTTTCATCTGTTCTGAACTTTGCAGATTGCCCATCTCGGCTGCTTGTTTGCGCAAGCGTTGCACCGCCTCGAGAACTCCGGATTCGTCGGCCTGGAACGCTACACCGAGGTCGGTGGTCCAGTCCATGTCCATGCACATCATGTCGACGACAGTGGGGAACTGCATCAGCGCCATGATCGGGGGCGTGAAGCCAACTGCAGTGGCAGCCGCGTCCAGCGCCTTGCCTTTCGTATCGGGATTGGCCACCAGCCAGTTGCCGGCGTCCAGCACTTCCTGCGGATTGGTCGAACTGGCAAGCACCTGTGCCAACACCGCATCCGGGTATAAAGCAACTGGTGCGAGCAGGGTTTCCAGTGCCTCGGGGCTGTAAGCAGGTTGAGCTGCCGCACCTTTTTCCACCTCCGCCAGGTCCGCCGCCACTTCGGTTGCCTGCACCGGTGCCGGGTTCGCAATTACCGGCGGTGATGCAGTTGTGGTCACCGGCGGCGCCGTCGAGGGTGTGCTTTCCGCTGCGGAGGGTTCTTTATCGCTGCAAGCCAATAACGACATGCCAACAGCGAGCAGGACTGCGGATGAAACACCACTTAATATGGATTTTGTCATTGCGTTAGTTCCTCCTGCGGGGGGCGAGTCTCAGGACTCATGCATCGCCCTCCCCTTATTATGCCAACGCTCGCGATGGTTCTGACTGAGCGTTTATTCAGGAGGTAAGATAGACCAATCTTCAGTGCGATGCCAGAGCCGGATTCCGGGGAAACGTGGCACGGAGTTCTCGCAAGTCACGACTGGTACTATGGTGATGGAAGCACAGCAGCCTTTGTGCCAGTGTCAGACATTCAGTTATAGTCAACAATAATGAAATTCTGGTCGGCCTCTGACCAGCGGATAATGACACTTTCCCCCGTGACGAGGAATTCATCGATAACGTATTCGCCCTCGGCTCTTTTGCGAAAGCCAACGTCTTCCGGCACTGATGTTGGCGGGGGACGAACAACGGTAGAGTTCACAGAATCAGCGATCGTATACGCCCCCTCAAATTTTTGGGGCAAGTTGTAACCCGAAAATACAAGTGCGAAATTCTGCTCGGCAGAGATAACCGCTGGTTGCGTGCTGACAGCCAATAGCTCATAGGTGCCTACCTCAGTTGGTTGGTTCTCCAATTAAGTATCCGCTTTGAAGTCGCACGCGAACCCGCTGGATAGTACACGGCTGAGGTGACAGGGTGGAACACGAAGCCAGATTTTTGATCGTGTAGAGGTTGTGTAGGTAGGCTTGCCCTACCTGATTCGAATTCTTTTTATTTCAATCAGTTACTGTTCTTTAGTGGCGGTGAACTCAGGGCAGGAATTCTTTTAGTAACGCGGAGGACTAGCCACCTACATCAATTTTCGCTTTTTGAAGTACGCAATGTCCGACTTAGAGAGGCTGAACCACTCCCCTTTCAAACGCCTGCCTGCAAAAAACCCATGCCAGTATGCCTCTATGCCCTCCGGATCACCGGTTGCTATTGTATGAATTATCTTGCCCTCATATGGCATTTGGGTCTTTAACTCTCTAAACCTTCGCTCAACGTTATTGGAGGTGCCAATTTTGTACTCTGAACCAAACTGCATGAGGTATACATAACCGGTCACTTCGTTAGTGTTCTCAGACTGTTCCGGTTCAGGCTCAGCGGAAACCTCGGATTCTAATAGCCCTGAGAGATGAGAAAATTCAACATTTGACTTACAGAACTCTAAGAGGCGGCGAATCCGCTGTGACTTGTTTCCCAACCGATTGAAAACGTTGTGACTTGGAAACTCTGAGGAGCTTCGCGACTTTAACCTGATCTCGGAAATCGTCGGAAAGTGTCCTAGTTCAGCGACAAGTTCAGCAAGACTTCCAAGAATTTGTTCAAGAGGTAGAGCGCCTTGGAGAATATTGGGCTGATAGCCAGCCTCAATAATTGCGTCACTCCATTTCGTCCAGTATTTGCCAGACCAATCCGTTTCCTTAATGCCAGTTTCTGCCGCGAATCGATTACGACCTAGTGGCGCACCGTTATTCACTTCGGCCGTGCGTTTAATCTCTCGGAGAATTTCTTCTTTTGTCACGACTCGGTTTCTTTGCATGGGTTAACGTCTGCCCCGGTTCCACCTAAGGAACCTCTGATTAATTCGCAGAGTATGTCAAAATGAGGACAGTGTCATCGGGGACTTGGATCATGCGACAGCAATCACTTGAAGCAACGGGTTTTGAACGGTTCCGAAAGAGG
>JANPDE010000443.1:0-4707 GCA_031431315.1 Haliea sp. | reverse complement strand
ATTTGCTATTCCAATTGCATTAGGTTTGTTTGCACATGGAACCCACAAATGGACGAAGATGGGTCCCTGGGATATGGGTGGCGGATTGTTCAAACTATTTGCTGTCCTTTCAATTATCGCCATGATTGCTATCTTCATCATCGGTATCCAGCCACCCAATGCGATGGCATTAAATATCACGATCGGTTTCTTTATTTTGACGGCTATTGTCTGGCTCGCGTTTGAAAATCGACGTTTCAAGGGTCCACCAATTGGTGATGCCATTGCACAGCGACAGGCGGAGATAGCTGCGGCAGAAAAAGCTTTGGACGGTTAATCCAGATACTGGTTGAGCTGAGTGAACTGCTAAGATGCACCAGGCGCGCCAGAACGATGGACGGTATTACATTAGCAAAGCCAATAGCCATGAAAGATGTGAAAGCCGACCCGGCGATGCTGGAGTTTTACAAGCACTTGGGTATCGATCACTGATTTTTTCAGCGGAGGTTGCCTTGCCGCCACTGGATATTTCAAGGGGCAAGATCATTGACGAGTCTTTCTATGTTTCTAATTGTTGGGTTGGTACTGTCTCAGGAGTCCTATGCCGACCTAACTGTAAAAGTCGTTTCAGCGACCTGACAAAAGAGGAGGCGTCGGTAATGAGCCTGGCTTCTTAGATAGGCCGGGTGGCGACATAGCAATCAGCCTGCGGTAGCAGCAATAGTCCCAACGAATCTGCCCTTGTCCGGAAAAACATGCACGACGCCTGGCTACTGCTGCTTTCGGCTGGATAGGGGGCGTTGGTACCCCTGGAATGGGAACTGCACCTACAAACGGTCGTAAAGGCACTAGCACCACTTCCCTATCGGCAATACTAACGCCGTGGCTGCATAAGTCATATTTCCAAGATGGGGGATTGATGTCGCTCGTGTGTATTCATCTGCTCAATATCTCGCGGAGTGACTTAACTTGGTAAGCAACTTATACTCGGCCAGATGAGATCAAATTACCAGAGAGCGGGCATCTACGACGTCTCCGCTTTTTACGCGAGAAAGTTTGTCGATACGACGAATGCGGCATGCTACTTCAGCGACCCGCTGCGTCGATACGATGTAACTCACTCAAGGTCACGATGGTTTGACAGGGCTGTCCGGCCAGAGACAACTGTGCTGGATTTCGGTTGCGGTGCGGGATCGATGAGTTTCCTGTCCGCAAAAGGCTGTCGGGTATTTGGGGTCGAGTTGTCAGAGGATGGTGCTCAGCGCGCCAGGGAGGCGGGGTATGAGGACGTCTTCGTGGGTGATATCGCCAATGCTCCGAACTGGGCGCTTTTCGACTACGTCGTGAGCGCGGATGTCTTCGGGCACATCGAATTCGATGATAAGGATCGTGTCATTGGGGAACTCAAGCGCCTGTTGAAGCCGGATGGAATTATGCTTCACGCGATCGAATGTGGAGCCGTTGACTACGATAAAATGTCCGACGACGAGATCCGTGAATTCGTTCATGTCGACGGCCATGTGGGCATGGAATCCCGAAGCAGTATACTCGAGCGATTTGGGAAGTTCTTCGCCCATACTGACGGGGAGGTCCGATTTATTCACGGCCGGGCCCATAACGACATGGTCAAGGAAGCATCTTTCTACGGAGCAGACTATGACCCAGAGTTGGAAACTTACCTGGCTTGGCTGGGAGCCAGTGAACGTCGTGCGTTCAACATCGCCTCTGGTATCGCGTTCAACAGTCTCCAAATGTTCCGTGTCCCCTCGGACGATCGAGGAGGGGGGATGATGATGCTGCGAGCATCGGATGCACGGCTGCGAAGAGTCAATCTGTCGTTCGAATCAGTCGAATTGACCCAACCATTCGCACCCGGCAGCCAAGTTGACTTGGATTCCCCATCTCTTTTGGCCGGATGGCACGGTATCGAGCAATATGGTTCCCTGCCGACTCGCTGGTCGGAGCCACGTGCCATTATCCATGCTCCCGTCACCGACTCCGTGGAGGGAATCGAGATCGAATTCATGAGCCCCGAAACACCAGGAGCCACCATGGTCAGGTTCGGCCAGACAACTGGCGAGGGAGTCTTGATCCCGTGTAACGGTAGTCCCCAATTCTACACGGCCGCAGTTCCCAGAGTACGACTCGAAGATCGTCCGGATCAGTATTTCTCCCTTCAAATCGAAACGGAACATGTGCAAATCCCATCCTGGCGATCCGATTCAAACGACCACCGTCGCTTGGGCATCCGCGTGAAGTCCATCAAGTTCTGGTAGCCGTACTGAAAAATTAACTTTATCGATTAGCAGATACAGGATGCCTGCAAAGTCCGCAGCGAGGTGTTTTGGGTCCAAAACCAAACTTCAAAAGCTCACCATCTGACGACCGCTATCCTACTCAGTTGCGGTCATAGTTAGGCTTGATGGGGGAACTTCTCTAGTCGACTATGAGGAGACTTCATTGCAAGACGAACTTAAAGCCGCGCGAGCAATTTGCCGATATCCAGCGACCAGGGCGCTGCTCAAGGAGCCTTGCTATCGCGTTTGCCCTTGATCACACCACGGAACAAATCCTTCAGTGTTTCGAACTTGTAGTCGGTGAACTCTCCCGCATCCATGAACATGCCGTGATCTATGCAGACTTCGTACCAGATATGGCTCTGCTTCGGATCCGAGGACTTTAGCATCTTTTTACCACAGCGCGGGCAGTTGATGTCCACGTGACGATCCCATGTGCGACCTTCTCGAAGCCCCGTATGTTCGAGAAATTACGGATGTGGCGTTATGCCCCACCTGTCTCCCCATGCTCAAATGCCGACGCCATACGCGTCATGTCGCGGGCGTTCAGTCCGTGGGTCGCGGCGCAAGCGCGCCACTGCGCGACAGCGGCTTGAACTTCGCCAACTATCTCTCGGGCCACGGGCTGCTTCAAACCACACTGGCGCGCCATGCCCAATGCGACATCGAGCGAGGCGGTATCATCGGCCTCGTCGATGGCAAGACTCAGTACACGCGCCTTCACATCCACAGGCGTCGGGTTCATGTCGTAGGCGGGGGACAAACGCCACCCTCGTGCGGCATCATATAAAAACCCATGATTGCGTAGATGGTCGTCGGTGTTGGAAATCATGATATTGAACACAATGCGCCGCCATAGCTGCGCGCAATCCTGCTCGGGCTGCGAGCCGAACTGACGCAGTGCATCGGCCATCTCCAGATAGCTGTGATTCTCGTTATCGGCTGCACCCAGCATCGACATGGCGGACAGAAACGGGATGCGAATGTCGCCGTCGCGGTCGAAGCGGCGCAGCAACAAAGCAGTGCGATCAGCCACCTGTTCCACTCGCCATATCGGCACCGCGATGCCAGCGCGGCGAGCAAGATCAAGTGCCACGGCTTCCCATTGCATGACGGGATAGCTGTCATCGGTTTGCGGAAACTTGGCGATGGAGAGTTGACCGTGAAGATCAAGGACGGAGGCTTTGGCGCGCGCGCCGCCCAGCGATGAGCCTGGTGCAAGAATAAGGCGCAGATCGTTGTCGTCATCACCGTCGGCGGCAACACGCATGGCGGCGTTCAGCAATTCACCCAACCGAATGAGCGGCGGGATGTTCGCCCCGTCGCCGCTCGCCAGAAACGGGCCACCGGGCGCTTCCCTGAAACGCAGTGCGCCCTGGCGAGCATCGTCACCGACGCCCAACAGGAAATCCACTTCGCCCAAGCTGCGCGGTGCGCGCGCTTCTGCCTTCGCGCTGCGGCGCTCATCGCGCTGGATCAGATTGCGGCCCCAGCGGTCGGGCGCAGAATCCCCGAACGCACCAAACAACGCACGGCCCTGCTGAGTGTGTTGCGGGCCTCGCCCAAGCATCAAGGCTGGCTCCAGCGCAAACCGTGCTGGGCTGGCCAGCCAATCAGCGTCATATTCAAAGGTGGCGCTTTCGCGGTTGCGGGCGCGGCGCGCCCATAAGCGCCCTACGAAATGCGCGACGCCCGCCAAATCTACATAGACCAGGAGTTCACGGTCGCTCATGGTTGCCCCGCACTGCTATATTCCTTGGGACGCTTGCTGCCGCGCACCCGTTGCGGCAACCGCGCTTCATCAAGCTGTAAGCCAACGCTGTCGGTGCCGACATCGGCAAGGTCGGCAATCCGCTCGCTCAAACCCAAGACAAAAAGCACTGTGGCATAAACCCCGAGCGATACGCCGGGATCGCCCTGTTCGACTTTCTGCAAGGTGCTGCGCGCAATGAATGCGCGCTCCGCCATGAGCGTCGTCGTGATGCGACGGCGCAAGCGCGCAGCTTTGATGTCCGCGCCCAGCTTTGCTAAGGCGCGTTTCACGGGCAGTGGCATGGGCGGCGTTGTGCGCATATCAACCTCTTTGACCGTTACTATAGACACTAAACGCTTTAATGTCCATTAAAACGGTCATTCCGCGCAGAGCAACGTAGGATAACGGCGCAATGGCGGACTCTGGACTGGAACGGGTGGCCAGGGCGAACGGCTTTTCACTGCATGCAGGTGTGAACTATTGAGGGTTACCAAAAGCCGGTACGGCCCGAGAGACTGCCCTGGGGCAGAAGCGGGAGCGGTTGCGCCGGTACATTGCCCGTCCTGATGAGTGGCAAGGGCAACTGCGATGACTCTGAACGGAGCCACAGAGATGGCAGGAATTATCTTCACCTGATGACCGTACGTCGTGGCCAGGCGAGATCAACGCCGATGGTGC
>JANPDE010000442.1:0-6314 GCA_031431315.1 Haliea sp. | reverse complement strand
GGCTGCGGTCAGTGGTACGCCAACGGGACCGTACCTGGCCATTCTGGGAGCGATGTTGTGCCTGGCCATAGCGTTGGCGCCGCTGGCGGTAGCCGCTGGACTGAGGATAAGCATCGATGCCTGATAATACGTTAACGCGGTGTGCACTAGCGCTGGACAGTTGTTTGTCCCGCGCTATGTACACTGTATAATTCCCACCGCAATGTGGTCCTTCTTTCATAAGCTCGGCTCCCCGCCCTGGTTGTACGCTATTTCCGGCGTCATCCTGCGCTGGTTGCTGCCACTGACGTTATTGGCGTTGGCCGTGGGTGTGACCTGGGGCCTGCTGTTTACCGCGCCGGATTTTCGTCAGGGCAATAGCTACCGCATCATCTATATTCACGTGCCGGCGGCGGTGGTAGCGCTGGCGGGCTATTACCTGATGGCGATTGCAGGTGCGATCAACTTGATCTGGCGTATGAAGATGGCCGATGTGGCAATGAAAGCAGCGGCCCCCGTCGGCGCTGCGTTCACCTTTATCGCCCTGTTCACCGGTGCAGTCTGGGGTAAACCTACCTGGGGTACCTGGTGGGTATGGGATGCCCGCATCACCTCTATGTTGATTTTGTTATTCCTTTACCTGGGGGTAGTGGCGCTGTATGAGGCCTTCGACAATAAGGAAGCGGCCGGCAAGGCGTGTGCCGTACTCAGTCTGGTGGGCATGGTGAATATTCCCATCATCTACAAATCGGTGGACTGGTGGTACAGCCTGCACCAACCTGCGTCAATCAAGTTCACTGGGGACTCCACCATCGACAGTAGTATGTTGTACCCGCTGCTGTTGATGATTGCCTCGTTCTACGCGCTGTTCACCTGCTGTCTGTTGCTGAATATGCGTGCGGAGTTGTTGCAGCGCGAGGCGCGCACGCAGTGGGTGCGAAAACTCGCCAGCGCAGTGCGGCCCCACTGATGTACTTCGATAGCCTGCATGCGCTGCTGACCATGGAGGGGCACGGTGCGTATGTGTGGACGGCGTATCTGGTAACCACGATGGTAATAGCGACAGTGCTGCTCGCCCCGCTGCGACGTCGCAGACATTTTTTAGTCCAGTTGGCAGCAGAACTAAAACGTGCCAAGGGCGCATCGGGTACCAGTACCAGAGGAGAGCGTTGATGCATCCGGTGAGGCGGCAGCGACTATACCTGGTGCTGTTTGTGGCAGTGTTTTCCAGCGCTGCGATAGGTCTGGTGGTTTACGCTATGCGCGGCAATATCAACCTGTTCTATCCACCGGCCCGAGTGGTCGCAGGTGAGGCGCCGGTCGGTAAACCCATTCGAGTGGGTGGAATGGTGGTGAAAGGCAGTGTGCAGCGTGCCGATGATAGTCTGCAAGTCGAGTTCCAGCTCACCGACTTCCAGTCATTCGTACCGGTTGTCTATACCGGTATCCTGCCCGATCTTTTCGGCGAAGGGCAGGGCGCCGTGGCCTCCGGAGTGTTAAATGCGGACGGGGTACTGGAGGCTACGGAAATACTGGCCAAGCACGATGAAAACTACATGCCCCCCGAAGTCGCCGATGCGTTGGAAAACTCGGGTTACGACCAACAAGGCAAACCTCAATGATTCCGGAAATCGGCCACTTCGCCTTGATCATCGCTCTGTGCCTCGCGCTCATTCTTGCGCTAGTGCCGTCCTGGGGCGCCTGGCGTGGCAACAGCGTAGCGATGGCGCTGGCCCCCAGCCTGGCTATTGGCTTGCTGGTATTTATTGGTATCAGCTTCAGCTGCTTGAGCTGGGCTTTTCTGCAGGATGATTTTTCGGTAAAGCTGGTCGCGTCGCACAGCAACAGTCTGTTGCCGCCGATCTACAAGTTTGCCGCCGTATGGGGTAATCATGAAGGTTCCCTGATGCTGTGGGTGTTGATCCTCGCGCTGTGGACCGCGGCCGTCGCTCTGTTCAGTTCCCAGTTGCCGTTACTGGTGCTGTCACGCGTATTGTCGGTGATGGGTTTAATTGCCGTAGGCTTCCTGTCATTCACGCTGCTCACGTCTAACCCCTTTGCCCGTTTGCTGCCCGGCGCACCAGTTGATGGCAGCGATCTCAATCCGCTGTTGCAGGACCCGGGTCTGATTATTCATCCACCGCTGCTCTACATGGGCTATGTGGGATTTTCGGTGGCCTTTGCGTTCGCCATTGCGGCGCTGCTCGGTGGACGACTGGATGCCTCCTGGGCGCGTTGGTCCAGGCCGTGGACCAATATCGCATGGGCGTTTCTCAGCCTGGGCATCATGCTGGGTAGTTGGTGGGCGTATTACGAGCTGGGCTGGGGCGGCTGGTGGTTCTGGGATCCGGTGGAAAACGCCTCCTTTATGCCCTGGCTGGCGGGCACCGCGTTAATCCATTCATTGGCGGCCACGGAAAAACGTGGCCTGTTCAAAAGCTGGACGGTGTTGCTGGCGATCTTCGCATTCTCACTCAGTTTGCTCGGTACCTTCCTGGTGCGCTCGGGTGTGTTGACGTCGGTACACGCCTTCGCCACCGATCCCGAGAGGGGCTTATTTATTCTGGTGTTCCTGGCCGTGGTAGTGGGGGGGTCATTGACGCTGTATGCCTTCCGTGCTCCGGCGGTCAGTAGTCGCGTGAGTTTTACCTGGGTCTCCAGAGAGAGTTTGTTGTTGTGCAATAACGTGGTGTTCCTGGTCGCCACCCTTACAGTGCTCTTTGGCACCCTGTTTCCGTTAATTGTGGATGCCCTGGGCCTGGGCAAGGTTTCCGTTGGGCCACCGTACTTCAATGCGGTTTTTGTTCCCTTGATGGCACTGCTGGTGCCCTTCATGGGGCTGGGCCCGGTGTCCCGCTGGAAGCAGGATGCAGTTACCCGCTGGCGCAGCGAGCTGGCAATCCCTGCCATAGCCGCGGTGGTGTGCGGTTTCACCTTGCCGCTGCTGCATGCGCCTTACAATATCTGGGTGGCAATGGCTGTGTTGCTGTCGTCCTGGCTGGTGCTGGGCCTGGCCAGGGATTTGTGGCAGCGGCGGGGACGGCTGACACCCGGCTACTGCGGTATGCTGCTTGCTCACCTCGGGTTCGCTACCTGCATCATTGGCGTTGTGGCCACCAGCCAGTACTCGGTGGAGCACGATCTCAAAATGAGACCCGGTGAAAGTAAGGTATTGGCGGGTTATGAATTTCGCTTTGTTGACGTGGCACAGATTCGCGGGCCCAACTTTGTGGCAGATGAAGCGTATTTTGAGGTTATGCGCGACGGCGTCTTGGTGGCGTCTATGAGTCCGCAGAAACGACGCTATCTGGCCAGCGGCTCGGTGATGACAGAGGCCGCTATCAACGCTGGTCTGTTGCGCGACCTGTATGTCGCGATGGGAGAGCCGGTTGGCAGCGACGGCGCCTGGGCTATGCGACTGCACTATAAGCCACTGGTACGCTGGATGTGGTTGGGGGCGATCCTGATGGCCGTGGGTGCCTTCACCGCAGTGCTCGACAAGCGCTATCGGCGCCAGCGCGATGCTGTCCACAGCAGTAGCGAGGCGCTGTTGCATGGGGCCTAGACTCAAACTGTTCCTGCCGCTCATTCTGTTTGCGCTGCTCGCGATCACCCTGTTTCGCGGCCTAGGCCTTGATCCCAGCGAGATGCCCTCGGCACTGATCGACCGACCCCTGCCGCCCTTCAGCCTACCGGCATTGGGCCAGGCCGTTGCGCTGACAGAGGCCGACATGGTGGGCCAGCCAGCCCTGCTGAATGTGTGGGCCACCTGGTGTGTATCGTGTCGGGTGGAGCACCCCTATTTGAAACAGCTGGCGGAGCAGGGCATTCCCATCTTCGGCATTAACTACAAGGACGACGACGCGGCGGCCCAGCACTGGCTGGACGAACTGGGGAACCCCTACCGCTTTAATATTGCCGACAGGGAGGGGACTTTGGGCCTGGACCTGGGTGTCTACGGCGCGCCGGAAACTTACCTGCTCGATGCCGAAGGTGTGGTGCGTTATCGCCATGTGGGTGTGGTGGATGAGAAGGTGTGGCGCACCATTCTGGAACCGCTGTATCAGCAGCTGAAAACACGGAGCGATGCACCGTGAGGCTGCTGCGCCTGCTGCTTGTCATCACCCTTGCACTGGTGGCGGGCCCCGCCCTGGCACTGATTGAAACCTACGAGTTCAGCAAGCCCGAACTGGAAGCGCGCTACCAGCAACTGAGCGAAGAACTGCGTTGTCCCAAGTGCCAGAACCAGAATATTGCCGATTCCAATGCACCCATCGCCCAGGACTTGCGCAGGTTGTTACACCAGCAATTGGAACAGGGGGCTTCCGATGCAGAGATACGCAATTACATGGTGGCCCGCTATGGAGAGTTCGTCCGCTATCGGCCGCGCTTCGGTGGCGCGACGGCGATACTCTGGCTGGCCCCCGTCCTGCTGTTGATCGCCGGCATCGCAGTGCTGCTACTCACGCTGCGCTCGCGCTCGACGAGAACCACTGTCTCGGGGGCAGCCGGCCTGAGTGCACAAGAGCAGGAGCGGTTGCGCTCCCTGCTGGAGAGAGCGGAGCAGGACGCGTGACGACCTTCCTGCTGGCCTGTGCCGGACTGCTGCTTCTCAGTAGTCTGTTCTACCTGTTCCCGCGGGTGCGACCCGGTGCCGCTGAGGCAGACCTGGATAGTGCCAACCTGGAGTGGTTCCGCCGTCGTAGGGCGGAATTGGCCGGGGAGGCTGGTGAGGCGGGGAAAGAGGCGCTGCAGGAGGATGCGCAGTTGCGGCTGCTCGAGGATGAGCATAGGCACCTCCCGGCGCCCGTGACCGCGCGACAATCCTTTCCCGTGTGGGTGTTACTGCCGCTGGTGGCAGTGCTCGCCAGTGGACTGTATTACTTTCTCGGTGCGGCCCCCGACGTTGTCATCGCAGGGCAATTGCAGGGCGTACAGGCGGATACGACACCAGAGCAATTGCACAGCCTTGTTCAGGAGGTCGAGGCGCGCTCCGCGCAGCGCCCGGACAATCTGCATTATATTGCGCTGCTGGGTCGCCATTATATGGAGCGGGAGGAGTACGCGCGCGCCGCACAATACTACGATGTGCTGGCAGCGGCGGTGCCAGGGGATGCCCAGGCTCTCGCCTATGCGGCGCAAGCCGAATACCTGGCGGCTGGCCGTACGCTCAGTGATCGCGCCAAGCTGCGGGCTGAGCAGGCCCTCGCCGCAGATCCGCAGCAACGCACTGCCCTGGGCCTGCTGGGTATGGCCGCCTTCGAACAGCAGCAGTACCGTGCCGCTATCGCGTACTGGCAGCGCTTGCTGGTGTTGGAAGCGCCGGACTCCGCGAGTGGCCAGATGATTGCCCAGGTCATTGAAACCGCGAGGCGGCAATTGGCGACGACAGACCCCGCTGCCGCCGAGTCTTTAGCCGTGACTGCTGCGCCGGAGGTGGCAGCGGCAGCTGGCGCTGGCGTGACGGTACGCGTGACGGCGCCGACGGATGCGGATATCGGGCCTGCCGATAGCGTGTTCATACTGGCGCGCAACGCCGAGTCCGGCAGTCGTATGCCTATTGCAGTGCAGCGTTTGACCGGGGCGCAGCTGCCAGTCACCCTGCGGCTGGATGACAGCAATTCCATGGCGGGCCAGAAACTATCGCAGGCTCAGTCTGTCATAGTGGCAGTGCAGGTGTCCCCCGATGGTCGTCCTGGCGAGGACAATGCCCGTTGGCTGGGCCAGTCTGGCCCGGTGACGCCTGCCGTTGACGCGCCGCCGCTGGACATTATCTTGCGACCCAACCCGCGTTAGGCCAACAGGATTTAGTCCGCTTTTTGGCCGCAGCCGAGCTGCAGAAAGTCGAACTTTTGCATTTCTCGTGGTCAGGCATAGTGTTGTTCGCGTAAACTATATACACTACATGTTGTGTTTTGTGGTCGGGGTGATTTTTAAAAAAACCGACATAAAGATATAAAAAACAATGAGATACATCAGCTATTTAAGGTAATATGCGATTAAAGTCTATCAAGCTCGCCGGTTTTAAATCTTTCGTCGATCCCACGACGGTCAATTTTCCCAGCAACATGTGCGCGGTCGTGGGCCCCAACGGCTGCGGTAAATCCAATGTGATCGATGCGGTGCGCTGGGTGCTGGGTGAGTCGAGGGCATCGGCGTTGCGCGGCGAATCGATGCAGGACTTCATCTTCAACGGCGCCGCCGATCGCAAGCGCGTCGGCCGCGCCAGCGTCGAACTGGTGTTCGACAACTGCCTGGGCCGCTTCGGCGGACAGTGGGGCCAGTTCGCCGAGCTGTCGATCAAGAGCGTGCTGACCCGCGAGGGCGATTCGACC
>JANPDE010000441.1:0-11679 GCA_031431315.1 Haliea sp. | reverse complement strand
GAGCCGCTGGAGAGAATCTGATTCTTAATGGAGTCCAGGGGTCCATCGAGGAAGGTGTCGAAGGTCACCGATGACAACGCCAGTTTTAGCGGGTCGTAGTCAACGAAGATATCAAATGCACCGACGTAATCGTCGGTGAGCTCAGCGGCCCAGACGTCTACATTGAAGGAGGTTCCGTCATCGACTACCGTTGAGGATGGTCGAAACTCTATCAGCGCGGCATTCGCCATCGACGCCGCCAAGAATAGAACTGCAGAACCTATATATATATATATCGTTTAAAGCTGGTCATTTCTTATCTCCTTGTCGAGACCTTATTTTTAGCAATCTGCCTCATTAGCGCAATATTGCAGCAATAAACATGCCTGATTTTGTAAGCATTTACTACTTAAGACATTAGTCTGAACGCTGAAAAGGGTCAATTGACACTTTGTAAAAATAGCTGACACCCAACATGCTCTATTTCACCCCCACCCATTCCATGCAAACGATGGAATTGGGAAATTCCTGGCGAGGTCTTAAAAATCCGGCGGACAATCGCCACGCAGCCATTGCCCCGTGGTGGGATGCGTAAATTCCAGGGTGGTGGCATGCAGCATCAGGCGCTTGGCCATAGCCAGCGCGGTGTCGTGGGCATACATATCGCAGCCCAGGATGGGGTGACCCAACTCGCGCATGTGAATGCGCAGCTGGTGCGAGCGCCCGGTGACCGGTTTTAGCAATACGCGGGTGCGGTCGCTCCCGCGCTCCAGCACCTCAAAACGGGTGAGGGCGGCTCTGCCGCGCGTATGGCAGATCATCTGCCGGGGGCGGCGCTCCCAGTCGCAGGTAATGGGCAGATCGACCTCGCCGGCATCCTGCGCCACGACGCCGAACACGATCGCGTGGTAAGCCTTGCGCACCTCACGTTCCTGAAACTGGCGACTGATGTGCGCGTGGGTGGGCTTGTTCAGGGGCACCACCATAATTCCCGACGTGTCCAGGTCCAGCCGGTGCACGATGCTTGCCGTAGGGTGATGCTGCTGCAGCCGGCTGATCAGGCTGTCCTTATTCAGGGGGTGGCGACCTGGAATCGTCAGCAGCAGGTCAGGTTTGCGCACCAGCAACAGATCGCTGTCCTCATACAGTATGGCGATCTCCTCCGTACTGTGCGGGACTAGATAAGGGAGTGGTTCCTGCATGGCTGCTGACCTGCCTGACTGACTTGCCTGATTCAGGCGCACAGCTTACAGCAATGCCTGCGGGGAATCATTCCCTCCGCAATGTCAGCGTCAATCGGGCATTGGTCTGCGGCGCATTAATTTTGTACACTGTGCGCCACGCCCACCCGTCGAGATTTCCCGCGCATGAATCCCAATTACCTGGACTTTGAGCAGCCTATTGCAGAGCTGGAAGTCAAGATCGAGGAGTTGCGGCTGGTCGGTTCTGACAATGAGATCAATATCAGTTCGGAGATCGAGAACCTGTTGGCCAAGAGCACCAAGCTCACGGAAAAAATCTATTCCAACCTCAGTGCCTGGGAAATAGTCAAAGTGGCGCGCCACCCGCGGCGGCCCTACAGCCTGGACTACATTTCCCGCATCTTCACCGAGTTCGACGAGTTGCATGGTGATCGCCACTTTGGCGACGACAAGGCGATTGTCGGTGGTATCGCCCGTATCGACGGCCAGCCGGTCATGGTGATCGGCCAGGAGAAGGGTCGTTTGGTGAAGGACAAGGTCCTGCGCAATTTCGGCATGCCCAAACCCGAGGGGTATCGCAAGGCGCTGCGCCTGATGGAGACGGCGGAGCGCTTCAAGATCCCCGTTGTTACCCTGATAGATACGCCCGGCGCCTACCCCGGCATCGATTCTGAAGAGCGCGGCATCAGCGAAGCGATCGCCCGGAACCTCGCAGTCATGTCCCGTTTAGCGACGCCCATTATCTGTATCGTGATTGGTGAGGGCAGTTCAGGTGGAGCCCTTGGCATTGGTGTGGGCGACCACCTGGCCATGTTGCAGTATTCGACCTATTTCGTTATTTCTCCGGAAGGCTGTGCCAATATCATCTGGAAAGATATCGCCAAGGCGCCGGAAGCGGCCGCAGCCATGGGCGTCACCTCCAAAGTCCTGCAGGATCTGGGAATTGTGGATGCCACCATTCCGGAACCACTGGGCGGCGCGCATCGGGATGTGGAGCTGATCGCGCAGCGCATCAAGGCGCATATCTTGGCGCAACTGGAAAGCCTGCAGCAACTGCCGCTGGCGGATCTGCTGGCCAAACGGTATCAGCGCCTCATGTCTTATGGAAATTAGCTATGGAAATTAGCTACGGAAATTAATAACGGAAACCAGGCGGGATTGCTCAATCACTCCGATCTTGATTGCCAACTAAACGAGTTGCCCGCTGCGCCCTGTTGGTATGTCGGGTTCAGTGGTGGTGTCGACTCTACGGTACTGCTGCACTTGCTGCACAGCTGGTGCGCGGCCAATCCCGGGTCGCCTCCACTCGGTGCCCTCCATGTGAATCATGGCCTACAGACGGCGGCGGCCCAGTGGCAACAGCATTGCGAGGCGGTGTGCCGCTCGCTGCAATTGCCCCTCATCACGCGCACTGTTGCAGTGCACGCGCATGGCAGCGGTGAAGCAGCGGCGCGGACAGCGCGCTATCGCGCCTTTCAGGAGCAGCTACCGCCCGGCGCCGTATTGTTCCTAGGGCATCATCTCGACGACCAGGTGGAGACGTTTTTCCTGCGCCTGTTGCGCGGCGCCGGGGTAGAGGGGCTAGCCGCAATGCCGCGCAGGCGGGCCTTGGGCGAGGCACTGCTGTTGCGTCCCCTGTTGGATTACAGTCGCCGCGAACTGGAACTCTATGCCGAGCATCACGGTCTGGCCTATGTGGCTGACCCCTCCAATCGCGATACGGCCATGGATCGCAACTTCCTGCGCGAGGAGTTACTGCCACTGCTGGCTTCGCGCTGGCCGGGGTATCGGCAGACCGTAGCGCGGGCCAGCGGGCATATGGCCGCTGCGGCCAGCCTTCTGAGTGAGCATCTGGGTGTACCCGACACCGTGCACAGTGCGTTGGGAGACCCCGGTCTGGCGCTGACTCCGTTAATCTCGGGAACGAGTGAGGCGGCCGCGCCGCGCTTGCGGGCCTGGCTGCGGGCGCGGGGATACCCGGCGCCGGATAGCGCCGTTCTGGCAGAGTTCCTGCGTCAGTTGCGCGAGTCCGCTGTCGATGCCAGCCCCAGACTGGCCTGCGGCGCCTACACCCTGCAGCGCTATCGCGACGGGATTTATCGGGTGCCGGAGTTTGACGTTCCGCCGCCGACGGCATCGATTGCACTTGCGCCGGACGCCCATCGCGACGTGCCCGGGGTGGGCTCTGTCAGCCTGCAACGCACCTTTGGTACCGGCCTGTCGCTGGCGCCCGGTGAACAGCTCGAGCTGCGCTGGCGTCAGGGCGGCGAGCGTTGTCATTTGCCAGGGCGCCCCGGCAGTCGCAGCCTGAAGATGTTATTGCAGGAGTGGGATGTCCCGCCCTGGTGGCGCGATCGCGTACCCCTGCTGTATCTCAAGGACGAGTTGCTCGCCGTGGGTGATCTGGCGTGCTGTGTGTCCAGCCGTTGGCATGCGGAGCCTCGGGAGGGCGAGCCGCGTTGGAATCTGCGTTGGGAGCGCCCCGTCAGCTCTCGTTCCGATTGAGCTTGTTGCGCATTTCTGGTAGCCTGATTAGCCATCTTTTACAGGACTTGCTCTGGTAGAAAATACTCCCCGTGAGTGCCGGACGCGAGTTTTGTATGCCCTAAAATGCAGCATAATTACAGGCAATTCATGACGCGTTATATTTTCGTCACAGGTGGGGTAGTGTCTTCGCTGGGCAAAGGTATCGCTGCCGCCTCCATGGCCGCAGTGCTGGAAGCCAGGGGCATCAGGGTCACTCTGCTCAAGCTTGATCCCTATATCAACGTCGACCCCGGTACCATGAGCCCGTTCCAGCACGGTGAGGTATTTGTCACTGAGGATGGGGCAGAGACTGACCTGGATCTGGGTCATTACGAACGTTTTACCCACACACGCATGACACGCACCAATAATTTCACTACCGGCAGGGTCTACAACGCAGTGCTGCGCAAGGAGCGCCGGGGTGATTATTTGGGTGGCACAGTGCAGGTCATTCCGCATATCACCGATGAAATCAAGCGGCGCATCGTTCTGGGAGCGGGCGACGCCGATGTGGCGGTCGTCGAGATAGGGGGTACGGTGGGTGACATCGAGGGCCTGCCATTCCTGGAGGCGGCGCGGCAACTCAAGCTGGAAATGGGGCCCGGTCGCGCCCTGTTGATGCACCTCACCCTGGTCCCGTATATCGCCACCGCTGGCGAGATCAAGACCAAGCCCACTCAACACTCGGTCAAGGAACTGCGCTCAATAGGCTTGCAGCCGGATATTTTGTTGTGTCGCTGCTCGGTAGAGATAGAAGAGAGCGCACGCAAAAAGATATCCCTCTTCACCAACGTTGAGGAGCGTGCTGTCATTCCGCTGCTGGATGTGGATTCGATCTATAAGATTCCGGGTATGTTGCGCGACTTCGGTCTGGACAAGTTTGTCGTGGAGCGTTTTGGTATCGATTGCAAAAGCGAGGCAGACCTGTCCGACTGGGACGAGGTCGTGGAGCGGCAATTTTCAGTCGGTCGTGGCCAGGTGCGGGTTGCCATGGTCGGCAAGTACGTGGACCTGCAGGATGCCTACAAATCCCTGAATGAAGCGCTGATGCACGCCGGCCTGCAAACCCTGACCCGCGTGAAGATTGACTATGTCGACGCCGAGGACATCGAGCGGCATGGCACCGCTGAGCTGCATGGCGTGGATGCGATCCTGGTCCCGGGTGGGTTTGGTGACCGCGGTGTGGAAGGCAAGATTACTGCGGTGCGCTATGCACGAGAGAACAACATCCCCTTCCTGGGCATTTGCCTCGGTATGCACGTTGCGCTGGTGGAATACGCGCGCAACGTCTGCGGGCTGGCGGGTGCGGATTCCACGGAGATGAATCCGTCCACGCCGCACCCCATCGTGGCCCTGATCACGGAGTGGATGAACGCCGATGGCAGCTCAGTACAGCGCGATGAATCCTCCGACAAGGGTGGCACCATGCGCCTGGGTGCCCAGCCCTGCCATCTGGAAGCGGGCAGCAAAGTGCGGGAAATTTACGGTAGGGATGAAATTTCCGAACGTCACCGCCACCGTTACGAGATCAACAACAATTATCTGGATCGATTGCAGGGCGCGGGCATGCGTATTGCCGGCTGGTCTGCGGATCGTTCGCTGGTAGAGATGATTGAATTGCCTGCACACCCCTGGTTTATTGCCTGTCAGTTCCACCCGGAATTCACGTCCCGGCCGCGCGGTGGACATCCGTTGTTCACCAGTTACATCCAGGCGGCGATCGCGCATGCCCGGGGCCAGGCCGTGAACCCGGTAAGCTGACCAGGAGTACCGGCCGTGACTGACCAGACCGTTTCCGTTGGCAGATTGCTTATTGGCAACACTGCCCCCTTCGTCCTGTTGGGCGGCGTGAATGTGCTCGAGAGCCGTGACTTCGCGTTGCGGGTGGCGGAGCATTACGTCGAGGTGTGCAATCGGTTGGGCATTCCCTATGTCTTCAAGGCTTCCTACGACAAGGCCAACCGCTCTTCCATCCACTCCTACCGCGGGCCAGGCCTCGAGGAGGGCCTGTCCATTCTGGCTGCGGTGAAGTCGACGTTTGGTATCCCGGTTATCACCGATGTGCACACCCCGGAGCAGGCGGCGCCCGCCGCCGAGGTGTGCGACATCATCCAGCTGCCGGCATTCCTCGCGCGCCAGACCGACCTGGTGGCGGCGATGGCGGCCACGGGCGCTGCGATCAATATCAAGAAACCGCAATTCCTCAGCCCCTCGCAGATGGCCAATGTCGTGGAAAAATTTGCCGAGTGCGGTAACACGCGCGTCATGCTGTGTGAGCGTGGCAGCAACTTTGGTTATGATAATCTCGTGGTGGATATGCTCGGCTTTGGCGTGATGAAGCACGACTGCGGTAATGCGCCTTTGATTTTTGATGTCACCCACGCGCTGCAGTGTCGGGACCCAGGGGGTACCGCATCCGGTGGGCGCCGGACGCAAGTGGCGGAACTGGCGCGCGCCGGTATGGCGGTGGGCCTGGCAGGGTTGTTTCTGGAGGCGCATCCGGAACCCGAAAAGGCTCGCTGCGACGGACCCAGCGCCCTGCCGCTGGCGCAATTGGAACCCTTCCTGGTGCAGGTGAAGGCGGTCGATGACCTGGTGAAATCATTGCCCCCCCTGCGCATCGATTAGCAGCTACGATTAGCAGCTGCGATTAGTAACTACGATCAGCAACTACGGAGTTGGATTGAATGACATCTATCACGAACGTTCAGGCTTTTGAGGTGATGGATTCCCGTGGGAACCCCACGGTGATGGCCGAGGTGACCCTCAAGTCGGGCGAAGTCGGCGCGGCGTATGCGCCTTCCGGTGCTTCCACCGGGTCGCGTGAAGCCCTGGAGCTGCGCGACGGAGACGCAGGTCGCTACCTGGGCAAGGGCGTGCTTAAGGCTGTCAGCCATGTCAATGGCCCCATCAAGGCACTTCTGCTGGGGCGAGACGTCACGGCCCAGCGCGAACTGGACGCGCTGATGATCGCGGCGGATGGCACGGACAACAAGGCGAAGTTTGGTGCCAACGCCATTCTCGCGGTATCGCTGGCAGCGGCCAAGGCGGCGGCCCTGGCACGCAGGATGCCGCTGTATCAGCACATCGCTGCAATCAACGGCAGCACCGGGTTCTCCATGCCAGTACCAATGATGAATATCCTCAACGGTGGTGAACACGCCGACAACAATGTGGATATCCAGGAATTCATGGTGCAGCCGGTGGGAGCGGCCACCTTCGCTGAGGGCCTGCGGGCCGGTGCCGAGATCTTTCACCAGCTCAAGAAAGTGTTGTCTGCGCGTGGCCTGAGTACTGCCGTTGGCGACGAGGGCGGCTTCGCCCCCAACCTGCCATCCAACGAAGCGGCCCTGGAGGTGATTGCCGAGGCGGTGGGCAAGGCAGGCTATAAACTGGGTAGCGATATCACCCTGGCGCTGGACTGTGCGGCCTCTGAGTTTTACCGGGACGGCACTTATAACCTGGCCGGGGAAGGCAAGCAGTTCAGCAGTGAGGCGTTCACCGATTACCTGGCAGATCTTGTGAGCAGCCACCCGATTATCTCCATTGAAGATGGCCTGGACGAATCCGACTGGCACGGCTGGAAGTTGCTGACGGACAAGCTTGGCGACAAGGTACAACTGGTGGGCGACGACCTGTTTGTCACCAATACCCGAATTCTCAAAGAGGGGATCGACAAGGGTGTGGCCAATTCAATCCTGATTAAATTTAACCAGATTGGCAGCCTCTCCGAGACTCTCGATGCCATTGCCATGGCCAAGGCGGCCGGATACACCGCGGTTATTTCCCATCGCAGTGGCGAAACTGAAGACACTACCATCGCCGATCTGGCGGTGGCCACAGCAGCAGGCCAGATCAAGACCGGCTCGCTGTGTCGGTCGGACCGCGTGGCCAAGTACAATCGCCTGTTGCGGATCGAAGCGGAACTGACCGGACGCGCACCTTACCGAGGCATGGCGGAGTTCACACGCCAATGAAGATTTAGCCCGTGCGCTGGTTGCTATTCACACTATTGTTGCTGCTGGGCGTACTGCAGTACCGCCTGTGGTTTGCACAGGGTAGTGTGGCGGAACGGCATCGACTGGAAATCCTGATCGAGGAAAAGACCCGCATCAATAGTGAGTTGCAGGCGCGCAATGCGATCCTGGAACGAGAAGTCATGGAACTGCAAAGTGGTAACAAGGGCGTGGAGCAGCGTGCCCGGGAACAGCTGGGGCTGGTGCGGGAGGGTGAAACCTTTTATCAGGTAGTCGAGAGTCCTGCGAAAGCTCCGGCACCGGACGACAAACCATGAATCAGGATTGTGTGCAGTGCTGGGCAGTGCTACCTGCTGCCGGCATCGGCAGCCGCATGGGCGGTGATGTGCCCAAGCAATACCTGCAGGTCGCTGGTGCCACGCTGCTTGAGCACAGCCTGCGCGCCCTGTTGGCCTGTGAGCAGCTCGCCGGTGTCGTTGTGGCGTTACATGCTACGGATAGTCGCGCTGCCGCGCTGCCAATTTTCCAGGACCCCAGGGTGCAAACCGTCACCGGCGCGCCGCAGCGCAGTGGCTCAGTGCTGGCGGGGCTCAGGCACCTGCAATTGAGAGCGGCGCCACAGGATTGGGTGTTGGTGCATGACGCGGCGCGGCCCTGCCTGCAGTCGCACGATATCGAGAGACTGATCGCATCAGTGACTGCCAGTGGGACGGGCGGAATATTGGCTGAGCCCATTGTGGATACGGTCAAGCAGGCTTCGCAGGATGCGCTGGTGGTGCGCACCCTGGATCGCGCCACGCTGTGGCGCGCACAGACACCGCAGATGTTTCGCCTTACTGAATTGCAGCGCGCACTGGCTCAGGTGCAGGAACGAGGTGTGGACGTGACAGATGAGGCTTCCGCCATGGAGATGGCAGGTTATCCCGTTCAATTGATTGCCGCATCAGCAGGCAATCTCAAAGTCACCGTTGCCGCGGATGTGCCGTTAGCAGCCTGGTATCTGCAGGCGCGCGCCGGAGGTGTACGGGCGTGAGTAATGGAGCCCGGAGCGCTCACCGATGCGCATAGGCCATGGCTACGACGTACACCGCTTTGGGTCGGGCGACACAGTGGTACTCGGTGGGGTGCGTATTCCACACGAGCGCGGCCTGGTCGCCCACTCCGACGGCGATGTGCTGATTCACGCGGTCTGCGACGCGTTGTTGGGTGCGCTCGGCCAGGGTGACATTGGGCAGCATTTTCCCGACACCGATCCGGCCAATGCGGGTATCGATAGTCGCCTGCTGTTACGACGGGTAATGCAATTGGTGCAGCAGGCGGGCTGGATACTGGGCAATCTGGATGTCACAGTCGTTGCGCAGGCACCGCGCATGGCACCGCATATTGTGAGCATGCGCGAAAACCTGGCCGCCGACATGGCCGCTGCGGTGGCGCAAGTGAATGTGAAAGCAACCACCACAGAGAAGCTTGGATTTACCGGCCGTGAGGAGGGTATTGCAGTCCACGCGGTGGTACTGCTGCAGACTGCAGGTCGATGATGCCAGCGTGGCCGCAGGCCTGGGGGGTTCTCCCCGGCAGCGCCCTGATTCGCTGTCGTCCCGAGGATTTCAGAGTCAGCGAGCAACTGGGTTTCGAGTTATCGGGTGCGGGCGAGCACTGTTTTCTGTATTTGCAGAAACGCCAGCTCAACAGTATGGATTTGTTACAGCGTCTGTCTGTACTCAGCGGCGCGGCGCCGCGCGATATCGGTCTCAGCGGCTTGAAAGACCGCAATGCCGTTACCCGGCAGTGGTTCAGTGTTGGTATGGCCGGACGCGCCGAGCCCGATTGGCACGCCTTGGAAGCCGACGGTGATGTGCAGGTCGTGGCGTTTGGGCGGCACCTGCGCAAGCTCAGACGCGGCGTACATCGCGCCAATCGATTTACGCTGGTGTTGCGTGCGTTGACAGGTGAGAGGGCAGCGCTGGAACAACGTATGGAAAAACTGCGCGCCGCGGGTGTCCCCAATTATTTTGGCGAGCAGCGCTTTGGTCGCAATGGCTCGACACTGGTGCAGGCCAAACGCTGGATGCGCAGCAGGCAGCGTTTGTCGCGCGATAAGCGCAGCCTGTATTTCTCGGCGCTGCGTGGCTATGTGTTCAACCACCTGCTGGCGCAGCGGGTAGAAAATGGGGACTGGAATACGGTGAACCCCGGTGATGTGTGTCTATTGCACGGGACCAGGAGTTTTTTCGTTTGCGACGAGGTCAGCGACGATATTCAAGCGCGTGCGGCCAGTGGCGATATTCACCCTGGATTGCCGCTGTGGGGGCGTGGAGCGACCAGTGTTGATGCCATGTTCGGCGCTCGAGCGGCAGACAGTCTAGCAGAGTACCGGGAGATCTGTGACTTCCTGGAGGAGTCCTCGCTGGATCTGGCCTGGCGCCCGGCGCGCATGTTGCCGGATGACTTTTGCTGGCAGTTTTGTGATGATGAGACACTGCAATTGGATTTTTCGCTGGGTGCTGGCAGCTATGCCACTGCACTGTTGGCCGAACTTGTGCAGTACAAAGAAGGATGAGTAGAGAGTGGTATCGGTGGTGAACAGGATTGATCTACACGGCATTGGGATGACTTCCCAGCGCACACGGGAGCGTTTGGTACAGCGTTTGGTGGAACAGGGAGTGAGCGATGCGGCAGTATTGGACGTTATGCGTACTACGCCACGTCACCTGTTCCTTGACGAAGCCATGGCGCATCGCGCTTATGAGGATGTTGCGCTGCCTATAGGGTTCCAACAGACCTTGTCACAGCCCTATGTAGTAGCCCGTATGACGGAGTTGCTGTTGGCGGGGGGGCCGCGAGCACGAGTCCTGGAAATCGGTACCGGCTCTGGATACCAGACGGCGATTCTGGCGCAATTGGTTGATGAAGTGTACAGCGTGGAGCGCATCAAGGCCCTGCAGCAAAAGGCGCGTCAGCGTTTGCGTCAGCTTAAACTGCGCAATATCCATTTGAATCATGCCGACGGTGGCATGGGGTGGGAGGAGTGCGCACCCTTTGACGGTATCGTGGTCACTGCCGCCCCGGAGCGCATTCCCGAAGAACTGTTGTTGCAACTGGCTACCGGTGGTCGCATGGTCATACCGGTCGGCGGCGAGATCCAGCATTTGCAAGTGGTGACGCGCACGCAGGAAGGTTACGAAACCGAAATCGTTGAGGCGGTTTACTTTGTGCCGTTGCGCGCCGGTAAGGAAAAGTAGTGTCCCGTATCCCATCGCTACTGGCTTTTTAGGGTTACGCCCGGCCGCGGTGATACCCGTGTTGAGGATAGTGTTTGCTAGCAAGGATTTTGTTGAGCATGGTGTTGTGCGGTCTTGCTGCGTGTAGCGGTCAGTCGCGCGCACCTATTGAAGATCGGATAACACAGCCGCAATCTTCAGCTTACAGCGTGAAACGCGGCGATACACTTTATTCTATAGCGTTTCGCTATGGTCTGGACTATCGCAAGGTGGCGGCGGCCAATGGTATAGCGGCGCCCTACACAATTTATCCCGGGCAGAAAATCAATCTGGATGAGGCAGGCCCGCCCCGGGCTAGCCTGCCCGGAGCGACTCCGCCTGGCAAAACTCGCGCGCCCTCTGCCGCGCCCGCAAATACACCTGTGCGTCCGCCCTCTCCTATCTACACACCTCCCTCCAAGCCTGAGTACGCACCCCCACCCACGACGGTGTACACATCCACCCCCGAGCCCATCCCATCCGCTAGCGTGTCCACTGTGCCATCTCCCGGGGTGGATAGTGTGTCCGCTGCGCCGTCTCCCGCTCCGGTGGGCGCGGCGCCGACCCCTGTGGGCAACACGCAGGTTGGAGCTGTTGCCTACACGGGGGATGAAGTCAAATCCTGGCGTTGGCCGACATCGGGACAAGTGATCCGTGGATACTCTGAAAGCGTGCACAAGGGCATTGATATTGGCGGTGGGCGCGGCGATCCGGTAGCGGCTGTGGCGGCGGGTA
>JANPDE010000440.1:0-7598 GCA_031431315.1 Haliea sp. | reverse complement strand
TTTCAGGCGGTGACCACCGCGCGCCTGCGCAGCCTGCTCACGGCGCTGGGCATCAGCATCGGTATCGCCGCGGTGACCCTGCTCACGTCGATCGGCGAAGGTATTCGCGTCTACATGCTGGACAGTTTTTCCCAGTTCGGTACCCGCATCATCGCGATCACCCCCGGCAAGACCACCACCGGTGGCATGGGGGGTTTATTGACCTCCATTCGGCCACTGTCATTGGAGGACGCCAGCGAACTCGGCCGACTGCCACACGTCGACGCGGTAGTGCCAACGCTACAGGGCACAGCCAAAATTGAAGCCGACACCTTCAGCAGGGATACGGATGTCTACGGCGTGGGTCCGGATATGGCCAGGGCCTGGAATTACACCATCGCCCAGGGCCGCTTTTTGCCAGCAGGTGATCTGCAGAACTCGCGCTATTTCGCCGTGCTCGGCTCCAAGGTCAAGGACGAACTGTTTGGCACGAAGAACCCGCTTGGCAGCTACGTGCGCATCGGTGGTACCCGCTATCGCGTGATCGGCGCAATGGCCAGCAAGGGGCAAATGCTGGGCTTTGATCTGGACGATGCCGTGTACATTCCGGTCGACCTGGCCATGCAGATGTTCAACAAGGACGGCCTGAACGAAATCGACATCGTGTTCAAGGAAACCAGTACTGCCACGGAAATGCGCGAGCGGATCAAGGAGACGCTGATTCGCCGCCACGGCGATGAGGACTTTACGATGTTTACCCAGGAAGACATGCTCAGCTCACTGGACAAAATCCTGTCCATGCTGACGGTGGCCGTGGGCGCCCTCGGCGGCGTCTCGTTGGTGGTCGGGGGTGTTGGAGTGCTGACCATCATGACCACCGCACTCAAAGAGCGAACCCAGGAAATTGGTCTGTTGCGCGCGGTAGGCTGCACACGTCGCCAGATACTGTGGATGTTTCTCGGTGAGGCGGTACTGCTATCGGGCATGGGAGGGCTGTTGGGGCTCGCCATCGTCGCGGTGCTGGTCGTCATCCTAAACACCTTCGCACCCGGATTGCCAGTATCGCTGCAACCGGGCTATATGCTGGCGTCTCTTGCGTTGAGTTGCGGTGTGGGCCTCGCGGCAGGTATTCAACCAGCGCTGAATGCAGCGGCGCTGGACCCTATCGAGGCCTTGCGTTCGGAATAAAAAATTGATTCGGGTTGTCTTGCGAGGCTTCGTCTTGTACGATTTTCGTTGCCCGCTTTTTGCGCGGCACTCTGTCTTATTGTTACCCTCGAGGAGGTTTATATGACGCTAGATACCTTGCGCGGCGGCGTGGTCGCTACGCTTATGCTGATAGCCGGTGCCGCCAGCGCACAAGATACCCCCATTCTGGATATGGTTGCCAACAAGGTGATTGCGAGGTACCAGAACGCCACCTGCGAACAACTGTGGGAGCAGAAAGGCCAACCCAAGACGGCAGAGCAGCAGCAGGTCATTCAGATGCTGCAAAATGACCCGCAGATGCAGGAGAAATTTATCAACAAGATCGCAGCGCCCATCGCCAATAAACTGTTCAGCTGCGGGATGATCCCATAATGAACACACTCACTCGAAATCTATTGCTGGGCACCTGCAGTTTACTGCTGGTGGCGCAGGTGAATGCCGAGGCCGCGAAGACTGTCGCCAGTCGTGCCGCCGCCGTCGCTGCTAACAAATCTGCGAGCGATGCCAAAATGGTGCTGGAACCGCGTGCGGTCGAGATTATCAAGGCGATGTCGACACGTCTGGCGGATGCGCCAAGCATCGCATTCACTGCGCTGGTGTCGGAAGAGTTCCCAAGTCGGCTCGGCCCCGCCCTGGTGTATAGCACGCGCTCCAATGTGGTCCTGCAACGACCCAACAAGCTGAAGGTAATCACCCCCGGCGATGGCCCGGCCAGCGAGTTTTACTATGACGGCAAGTCCATCGTCACCTACGCGCCCGCAGCGGACCTGGCCGCATCCGCCGACGCACCACCGACGATCACCGGCGCACTGAAATTTGCCTTTGATACGGCAGCGATCTACTACCCCTTCACTGATCTGATCGTTGACGATCCGTATGACATGATCGCCGCAGATATGAAGCTGGCGTTTTTTATCGGGCAATCGAACGTTATCGGCGATACCACTACCGATATGATCGCCTATGCCAATGAGGACGTGTTCGTGCAGGCCTGGATCGGGGCCGAGGACCACCTGCCACGCAGGATGCGCGCGGTATTTGCCGACGATCCGCTGCGCCTGCGGCACCAGGTGGAATTCAGCGATTGGCAGTTGAATGGCGTGGCCCAGGGCGAATCATTCGCCTCTGAGAAAGCTGCCGCCGCAAAACGCATACCGTTTGTACGGCCCGACCAGAAAGCACCGGCGCCCGCACCGGCCAAAGGAGGTAAATAATGAACAGCATTAATGTCAGCGTGGTCGGATTAGTCGTTACGCTCTGCCTGCCGGTAACGGCGCACGCATATTCAGGGGCCAATCGCTGGGGCGGTACGACATCGCATTCGATGGGCTCGACCAGCATGTCGGACCGCTGGGGTGGCAGCATGTCGCATACCCGCGGCGAAGGGACTACGGCTTCCAGCGCCTACGGCGGCACCGCCTCCCATGCAGAGGGTTCCGGACAGACCGACTTCTCGAAAGACGGCGACTCGGCCACGCACACTTACGGCGAAGGCACCTCTGCCACCAATGCCTATGGCGGCAGCGCGTATCATGCCGCGGGCTCCGGTTACACCACCTATACCGGCGCCGATGGTGCGACCGCGTACCACAGCCCCTATTACGGTGCCACGTACGCGGGCTACCACCCCCCGGCTACGGTCAATTACTATGGCTCCGGCTGTTACAACTGCGTACCAGAGGGTGCGGCAGCACTCACAGGAGCGGCGGTCGGCCTGGCGGCAGGGGCGGTTGTGGCCGGCAGTGAAGCAGCGGCTGCGAATGCGCCTGCGGCAGCGACCACCTCATTCGTCATAGGCAACGTGTACCCGCAGCTACCCTCGGGTTGCATGTCGCCGCCGGTCGCCGGTGGCGCGACCTATTTCCTGTGCAACAACACCTGGTTCCAGCCCGCGTCTGGCGCCAATGGTGTGTATTACCGCGTGGTGGCTGCACCGTAATGTACGTCGATTAAAGCAACCGACAATCCGCCTGGAGGCGAACATGCAAATCACATCCACAATCCATGTGCGTAGACGTTTATTGCTGCTCGCGTCTGTGGCGCTGTTCGCCGCCTTGCCAGCCACTGCACAGACCGTCACCGGCACGCTAGGCCAACCCTCTGCCACGATCACGCTGGATGGGAAGCAACTCCCTGCGCCGTCGCTACCATTTGGCGGAGTGATCAAGGAAACCGCGCTGGATTCCAAACAGTGGTGGCAACCACGCGTGGTGCCGCCCAAGGGCGCTCCGAATATTTTGCTTATCATGACGGACGACCAGGGCTATGGCGTGTCCGGAACCTTTGGCGGCGTCATCCCAACGCCGGCCATGGACCGCATCGCCAAGGCGGGCTTGCGCTACACGCAGTTCAATTCAACCGCGCTGTGTTCGCCCACGCGGGCGGCGCTGATTACCGGACGCAATCATCACTCCGTTGGCTTTGGGGTTGTTGGCGAAATTTCCACCGGTTTCCCGGGCTATGATTCGGTCATCGATGAGAATAGCGCCACCATTGGCACCATCCTGCGCGACAACGGCTACGCCACATCCTGGTTCGGCAAGAACCACAACACTCCAACCTTTCAATACAGCCTTGCCGGTCCGTATGACCAATGGCCCTCAGGCATGGGGTTTGACTATTTCTACGGCTTTATGGGCGGCGAATCGAGCCAGTGGACGCCCTATCTGTTCAAAGATCACACCCAGGTTACTCCCTGGATTGGAAATCCCGGTTACAACCTGATTACCGATATGGCCGATAACGCCATCGAGTACATGCGCGGCCTCAATGCCGCTGCTCCCGATAAACCATTCTTCGTGTATTACGTGCCTGGCGGCACACACTCGCCGCATCACCCGACGCAGGAATGGATCGATAAAATCCACGCCATGCACCTGTTCGATGATGGCTGGGAAAAATTGCGGGAAACCATCTTCGCCAACCAGAAGCGCCTTGGCGTCATTCCCGCCGATACGCAATTGACCGCGTGGCCGGATGGACAGGCAGAATTCGGTGGTGCCAAGATACCCCGGTGGGACTCTCTTTCAGAGATTCAGAAGAAGACGTATATCCGCCAGGCTGAGGTGTTTGCCGCCTACGCTGCCTATACGGATCACGAGATAGGACGCGTGATCCAGTCCGTTGCAGACATGGGCAAACTCGATAACACCATTATCATTTACATCAGCGGCGACAATGGTACCAGCCCCGAGGGCACGCTGGAGGGCACCTTCAATACCCTGACCGCCTATAACGGCATCCTGACGATCCCGGAACCGCTGCAGTTACTGCATTACGAAGACTGGGGTTCTGACAAAACCTACCCACACATGGCGGTGGGCTGGACCTGGGCATTCGACACCCCCTTCAAGTGGACCAAGCAGGTGGCCTCGCACTTCGGCGGCACCCGCCAGGGCATGGCGATTTCATGGCCCGGCCACATCAAGGATGCGGGCGCTATCCGCACGCAGTTCCACCATATGATTGACATCGTGCCGACACTGCTCGAAGTCACCGGCATACCGGCGCCCACGACAGTGGATGGTATCGCGCAGAAGCCGATCGAAGGTGTGAGCATGGCCTACACCTTTGACAAGGCCAATGCCCAGGCGCCATCCACACACAGCACACAGTATTTTGAGATGTTGGGCAATCGCGCCATCTATCACGATGGCTGGGTTGCCACCACCACCCCTCCGGTCGGGCCATGGGTGTTGGGTGCCACCATGCCGGCGCTGGCAGACTACAAGTGGGAGCTTTACGACATTACCAACGATTACTCCCAGAACAACGATCTAGCCGCCAAGATGCCGGACAAGTTGAAAGAGATGCAGGCCGTGTTCGTGAGCGAGGCACAGAAATACCAGGTGCTACCACTGGATAATTCCGCCTTTGTGCGCCTGCTGGAACCGCGCCCCAGCGCAACCGCTGGCAAGTCGCTCTTCACTTATACGGGTGCCATTTCCGGCATTCCTATCGGCAACGCACCCGAAATTCTGAACAAGGATTACACCATCACGGCCGACATCACCGTACCTAAGGGTGGCGCGGAGGGCATGATCGTCACCTTTGGCGGCCGCTTTGGTGGTTACGGTATGTTCCTGCAGGACGGCAAACCGGTGTTCGTTTATAACTTGCTGGATCTGGAACGTTTCCGCTGGGAAGGCGGTGTCGGTGGCCTGGTGGGTGCCGATGTGCTGGGCAAGGCACTGGCGCCCGGCAAGCACACACTGGTCTTTGACTTCAAATACGATGGCCCGGGACCCGGCAAAGGCGGCACTGGCGTCTTCACCGTGGATGGCAAAGAGTTGGCGAGGAAAACCGTGGCGCACTCCATCCCACTGTTGATGACCATTGACGAGTCTCTCGACATCGGCAGCGATACCCGCACTGGCGTGGATAACAGTTACAAACTGCCCTTCACGTTTACCGGCACCATCGACAAGCTGACCTACAAGCTAGGGCCGTCGCAGATGTCGGCGCCGCAGCAACAGGCCGCAGCTGCAGCCGTCAAGAAAGCCACGGACTAGGAATCGTCCGTTTGGCCGCGTCGCCGGAGTGGCGCACGCTGGGTGTCACCGACGGTCATCGCCTTATGGCCAGCCCTCATCCTTCATGCGGGCATGCCCATCGGGTGTGTCACGTGCCTGCGACCGGATGAGGTCATGCAGGAACAGAATGGGGCCAAATAGTATCGCGGGACACTGTATTCAGCGCCAAATTGTAGGCTATACTTTTTTCGTTGCCAGAGTCGTAGTCGGTTGTTGTCTAACAGATGCACTCAGCCAATGCCCATTCAACACACCCATTGGAGATTGTTCATGAAGGCATTTACATCACTTGTATTCTTGCTCGCATGTATTGCTGGCTGCTCAACGCAGGCACCCGCTCCGACCAATCAGGTACAGGCGAATCTCGCCAAACCGATAGATTGCTCGACCGCAGCTGCTGACATTAAAACCTTGACCAGTGAGAAAGCCCGCACCTCCCAGGAAATCAAGGACGGTGTCAGCTCCATTGTTCCAATAGGTGCGGTAGCGCATATGTTTGGAGGCAGCGAGAAGGAAGGCCTTGAGATTGGCACCGGCGAGTACAATAGAAAACTGGATACAAAAATTGCTGCAATCCAAACGCAGTGCAATATGAAGTAATTCCCGGAATGCGGCCAATGGGCGGACTCATCATGAGTTACTTCGATCGGGCGCGCTACAGGGATGTAGGGCTTAATGAAGTAATTATATGTTAAATACTCGGAGAATCACATTATGAAAATCGCATTCAAGAGATTTCTTGCGGGCGCGGCACTGGCGCTAACACTGCCTTTCATGGCACAGGCGGCCAGTGAAAAACCGAACATCGTCGTTATCATGGGCGATGATATCGGCATGTGGAACATCGGTGCTTACCATCGCGGCATGATGGCCGGGCGCACGCCCAACCTCGATAAACTGGCCAAGGAGGGCATGTTGTTCACCGATTACTACGCCGAGGCCAGTTGCACGGCGGGTCGTGCGAACTTTATCACCGGCGAACTGCCCATCCGCACCGGCATGACCACTGTGGGCCAGGCGGGTGCATCAACCGGGCTACCTGCAGAGGCCGTAACTATCGCCACGGCCCTGAAGGCGCAGGGCTATGCTACGGGCCAGTTCGGCAAGAACCACCTTGGCGACCAGAACCAGTTCCTGCCCACCGTTCACGGCTTCGACGAATTCTTTGGTTACCTGTACCACCTTGATGCGATGGAAGATCCGGCGCATCCCAACTACCCGCAGAAACTGCTGAACGTTGTCGGCCCGCGCAATATGGTACATAGCTGGGCGACCGACACTGACGACGCGACGGTGATGCCGCGCTGGGGCAAGGTTGGCAAGCAGAAGATCGAGGATGCCGGTACGCTGTACCCACAGCGGATGGAAACGGTAGACGATGAGATACGCGACCTCGCCATCAACTTCATGGACAAGGCCAAGAAAGACGGCAAGCCGTTTTTCGTTTGGCTGAACCCAACCCGCATGCACATCGTCACCCATCTCTCCCCGAAGTATGAAGCAATGCGCAATTCGGACAATGGCTGGTCGATACAGGAAGCCGGCATGGCCCAGCTCGATGACGACATCGGACTGGTGTTGAAGAAACTCAAAGACATGGGCGAGGAAGGCAACACCATCGTCGTGTTCACCACCGATAACGGCACGGAGCTCTTCACCTGGCCCGATGGCGGCATGACCCCATTCGCACAAAGCAAAGGGACGGTCATGGAAGGCGGCTTCCGCGTCCCAGCGATCCTGCGCTGGCCCGGCAAGGTGCCGGCAGACACCGTGCAGAACGGTATCATGTCCGGGCTCGACTGGTTCCCGACACTCCTGGCGGCGGCGGGCAATACCACCATCACGGCTGATTTGCTCAAGGGCGTGAAGATCGGTGAC
>JANPDE010000439.1:0-5658 GCA_031431315.1 Haliea sp. | reverse complement strand
GTGCCAGGCAGTTGGCCACCATATTCCGATGCTGCTCGGTCATAGCGGTGTGGGTATTCAGCGGCAGTATAAAGTCCACCGGGCACAACAGCTGGCCCTGGTGTAGCAACTGGTGAAAGGAATGCTGGCCCATGGTCCCCGCTGAGCCCCACAGCACCGGACCGGTCGCGTAATCCAGCTGTCGACCGTCCGTGCTTACCCGTTTGCCATTGCTCTCCATGGTCAATTGCTGCAGAAAGTCGGGCAAGCGCCGCAAGCTGTGGTCGTAGGGCAGCACGACATGCGTACTTGCCCCGAGGAAATTGCAGTACCACAGTTCCAGGAGACTCATTAACAAAGGCATATTGGCATGCGGTTCGCTGTTGTGAAAATGCGCATCCATTGCTTCGGCCCCGGCCAGGAATTCGACGAATCTCTCCCATCCGACCGCAATGGCACAACTCAGCCCCACAGCGGACCACACCGAGTATCGACCCCCCACCCAGTCCCACATGGGCAGGCAATTTTTTGCCGGTATGCCGAAGTCCTGTGCCGCCTGCAGGTTACTGGTGACCGCCAGGAAGTGCTTGTCCAGATCCACAATAGTCGCGCCCGACTCCAGCATCCACGTGCGGGCTGCCAAGCCGTTGGCAAGGGTTTCCTCCGTGCGAAAGGATTAGGAGCAGATGATGAACAAAGTTGAAGTCGCGTCCAGATTCGACAACGCGTCCTGCATATCCGCGGGATCCACGTTGGCGACATAGTGACAGCGAACGCTGCCGTGGAAGGGCTTCAATGCAGCGGTCACCAATCGCGGACCGAGATCAGAACCGCCAATCCCGATATTGATGACATCAGTGATCACTGCCCCGGAATAGCCAGTATGCTCGCCGCGGTAGAGTCGCTGCGCCATGGCTTGCATGCGTTTTCGTGCGTCCACCACTTCCTGGAACCTGGCTGGTTGCCCGCTATTGCTCGACGCGCGCAGCAGCGTGTGCAGGGCTGGCCGATCCTCCGTGTTGTTGACATGCACTCCAGCAAACAGATCGGCGATACCCTGGCGTACTCCTGCCTGCTCGGCCAGACTTAGGAGTGAAGACAGTGCGTCCGGGTGTAACAGGTGCTTGGAGTAATCCAGGTGCAGGCCGGCTGCCGCCAGAGTAAATCTTTCGGCGCGACCACCATCGTCGGCGAACAGCTGTTCGATAGACGCCGTCTTGAGCGCCACGGCGTGAGTTGCAAGGTCCTCATAGGCTGGAAGATCGCGTAGGAGTGTGCGTATTGTCATTATTGGAGCCTGCCGGCAGAAATCCGAGAATCGAGTATAGAAAGAGCCGTTTGCCGGCGCAATCGAAAGGAGCCGTAGTGTTTACCAGTACCTAACTTGGTCGTCAGTTGTTGCGATGGATTGACAGCTCAGTGATCTGTTCCAGGGCGTTGCGAGCGTTGCTGGGGGGAAGCAGCAGCAACTTCTCCAGCGCCAGGTTGTGGTAGTGCCGGGCGCGTCCACGTGTGTAATCCAGTGAGCCACAGCGCCTCATTGCGACTGTAATCTGACTTATCTGATCTGCGGTTTTCTCAGTGATGGCGCGACGCACGATGGCTTGTTCATCAGCACTGCCATTCAGGAGTGTATGTATGAGGGGCAGGGTAACTTTTCCTTCCGCAAGGTCGTCTCCGACGTTCTTGCCCATGGTTGCCGAAGCGCCATCGTAGTCCAGGACGTCATCAATCATTTGGAAGGCGATACCCAGATTAAGGCCAAATTCCCGCAGGATGTTGCGACTGGCTTCCTCCTCGCCCGACAGGGCGGCTGCACCATAGCAGGCAGCCGCAAACAGAATCGCTGTTTTACGTGTGATTACATCCAGGTATTGCGCTTCGTTGGTACTAGCGTCGCCGATGCGCGTCAGTTGCAGGACCTCGCCCTCGGCAATGATATTGGTGGTCTCGGCCATGTGGGTCAGGATATCCATGTCACCCAACCCGACCATCAATTGAAAGGCGCGGGTGTAAAGGAAATCACCTACGAGAACCGAGGGAGCATTGCCAAACTCCGCATTGGCGGTGGGTCGCCCCCGACGCAGGGAGGAAATGTCGACCACATCGTCATGTAGTAGGGTGGCGGTGTGGATAAATTCAATGATCGCGGCAAAGGTGATATGTGCATTATCACAGCGGCCGAGGGCGGCGGCGCTGAGCAACACCAGCAAAGGGCGCAGCCGTTTGCCTCCGGCATCAACAATGTAGTGACCGACGTTTTCCACCATGTCGACGTCAGACTGAAGCTGCTCGACAATAAGCTGATTGACCAGCTCGAATTCGCTAGCGACGGTGGCGCGTATCTGATCCATAGGGTACGGTGGCGTAAAAAAAGTGCCCGCGCATGCTAGGATGCGCCCACTGACCTGTCAAGCCGGACAGCGCCTTGGAGACCCTGCTCGAAGCATTCGCAACTTATTGTTTTAATGATAAATTAGCCCTTGCCCCGGCAGTCTGATTTGCGTAAAATCGCCGCCCTCTGGACGGTGCTGTGCCCATGCCCTGCCGTCTCGGGTCAACCCAACTGTTTGTGCCTGGCTCTGCCCCCTTGATTTACAAGGGTTTATTGCGAATGCGAGCAGGCTAATTAAACGGAGCACACTATGTACGCAGTAATCGAAAGCGGTGGTAAACAACACCGTGTCATTGAGGGCGAAACCCTCAAGCTGGAAAAGATTGAAGTGGCCACGGGCGAAACTGTCGAGTTCGACAAGGTCCTGATGGTCGGTGGTGATACGATCAAGATCGGTACGCCGCTGGTAGCCGGCAGCAAAGTAACCGCTGAAGTGATTGCCCACGGTCGTCACAAGAAGGTCAAAATCATTAAATTCAACCGCCGTAAGCACTATCGGAGAGAAACTGGCCATCGCCAGTGGTTCACCGAAGTCAAGATTACCGGTATTAAGGCTTAAGGGAGGGCTTGGACAATGGCACACAAGAAAGCGGGTGGTAGTACGCGCAATGGCCGCGATTCGACAAGTAAACGTCTGGGTGTGAAATGCTTTGGCGGTGAAACGGTCAAGGCGGGCAACATTATTGTGCGACAGCGTGGTACGCGCTTTCACGCTGGCAACAATGTTGGCCTCGGCAAGGATCACACACTGTTTGCCAAGGCTGCTGGTAAGGTGGAATTCATTTCCCGTGGCCCCAAGAGTCGCACGTTTGTGCAGGTGGTGAGCGCCTGAGTCAGCGGTGTCAGCCAAACGATCGAAAGCCTCGTCATTTGACGGGGCTTTTTTTATTCCGGGGACTGTTTTGTGAAATTCGTAGATGAGGTCAGTATCAGTGTTTACGCCGGCAAGGGCGGCAATGGCTGCCTCAGTTTTCGGCGTGAGAAGTACATTGAAAAGGGCGGTCCCAATGGGGGCGACGGCGGTGATGGCGGCAGCGTCATCTTTGAGGCCGATGAATCCCTCAACACCATGGTGGATTATCGCTTCAAGCGCAATTACCGGGCCGGGGATGGCGAATCCGGCGGAAGCCGCAATTGTACCGGCAGGAGCGCCGAGGATCTGGTGCTGCGGGTGCCTATCGGAACGACCATTATCGATGAGGATATTGGTGAGGTCCTGGGAGACTTGTCGGTAGCCGGGCAGAGATTGATGGTGGCGCAGGGCGGTTTTCACGGTCTTGGTAATGCACGCTTCAAATCCAGCACCAATCGCGCCCCAAGGCAGACTTCCCCCGGTAGTGAAGGGGAAGTCCGCAGTCTGAAGCTCGAACTCAAGGTGCTGGCGGACGTGGGCTTGTTGGGCCTGCCCAATGCCGGTAAGTCGACGCTGATACGCGCGGTATCCTCGGCCAAGCCCAAGGTGGCTGACTACCCGTTTACTACCCTGGTACCCAACCTCGGGGTGGTCAGTGTGGAGGCCCACCGCAGTTTTGTCATGGCGGATATTCCCGGTCTGATCGAGGGCGCATCCAATGGGGCTGGCCTGGGTATTCGCTTTCTCAAGCACCTGACTCGCAACCGGATCCTGCTGCACCTGGTGGATATGGCCCCGTATGACGGCGTCGAGCCGGCGGAGGCGGCATTGACTATCGTGCGAGAGTTGGAGCGCTTCAGTCCGACCCTGGCGCAGCGCGAACGCTGGCTGGTGCTGAACAAGAGTGACCTGTTGGACGCAGACACATTTGCGCAGCGCCGTGACGCAGTGCTGGCGGCACTGGACTGGCATGGCCCTGTATACTCCATCGCAGCGATCAATGCGGAAGGTACAGCCGCCTTGTGTGGCGAGCTGATGCAATACCTGGAGGAGTGCCGCCAGCGGGAGGCAGAGGATCCGCAACTGGCGGCTGCGGAACGGGAGCTGCAGAGCCGTATGCAGCTGGAAGCGAGGCAGCGCATTGATGAACTGCGCGCCGAGTTGCGCCGCGCGGCGGGGGAAGCTCAAGACGATTTCGATGATGATGACGATGACTTCGAGGTTGAAGTCGAGTACCGGCTGTAGGAAAGCCAATGACTGAACGAAGCGAAATAGCCAAGTCCCGACGCTGGGTAGTGAAGGTGGGTAGTGCGTTACTCACCAATGACGGCCGCGGCCTCGACGACGGCGTGATTTCTTCTCTCGTCGATCAATTGGCGCGATTGCGTGCAATTGGCTGCGAGGTAGTTCTGGTCTCCAGCGGCGCAGTGGCAGCGGGCATTGTGCGCCTGGGCTGGTCGGCGCGCCCACACCTGATCTACGAGCTGCAGGCGGCCGCGGCGGTGGGACAGTCGGTGCTGGTGCAGAGCTACGAGAACTCCTTCAAACGCTACAATACTGCCACCGCCCAGGTATTACTGGTGCATGACGATGTGCTTGCCAGGGATCGTTACCTCAATGCACGCGGAACGCTTAAGACGCTCTTGAAGCTCGGCGTGGTTCCCATTGTCAATGAGAATGACACTGTCGTCACAGAGGAAATCCGCTTCGGGGATAACGATACCCTGGCCGCACTGGTGGCCAACCTGATCGATGCTGATGTGCTGGTGTTGCTGACCGATCAGCACGGTCTCTACCAGGAGGATCCCCGCCGTAACCCCGCTGCCGAACTGGTTGCAGTGTGTGATGTACACGACTCGCAACTGGATGCCATGGCCGGAGAGGGGGGTAGTCTGGGTCGCGGCGGCATGGTGACGAAACTGCGCGCGGCGCGCCTGGCAGCCCGCTCTGGCACCGAAACGGTGATCGCGTCAGGCAGGGTGGAACGTGTTCTTGATAGCATCGTCGCCGGTGCCAACATCGGCACCTGGCTGCGCAGCGGCAAGCAGCCTCAAAATGCTCGCAAACAATGGCTGGCTGGTATGGTGCAAACTCCGGGGAGTTTAGAACTGGACGAGGGGGCGGTTCGCGTATTGCGCGAATCCGGTCGCAGCCTGTTGCCGGTGGGTGTGCGCGCAGTGGGCGGAAATTTCGGGCGCGGTGACATGGTGTCCTGCCGTGATCCTCAGGGTCGTGAGATAGCGCGCGGGCTGGTTAACTACAGCGCCGATGAAACCCGACGCATCATGGGCTCATCTTCTCGGGAGATTGAGACCATTCTCGGCTACCAGGTGGACGAGGAACTCATCCACCGGGACAACCTGGTGTTGGTGTAGTCGTTGGTTGGTTAGGCTAGCTTGTATGCAGGCCCGGCGGGGCAAACCCCCGGGGT
>JANPDE010000438.1:0-8472 GCA_031431315.1 Haliea sp. | reverse complement strand
GTCACGTAGCGCATGCGCGTGCGCTCGTGAAGAAAATTCACCATCCTGGGGCCATTTTCGAGGTAGGCCTCCAACTGGTATTCAGGCACCTCTTCTTCGGTAATCAATTGGCGCAGGTAGGTCCTGGCCTTGTCCGTGGAGTCGTCCGCACCGGCAGCTTTAGCATAGCGGTTACAGGGTATCCACACGCCACCGCCGGAGATCGAGCTGGTGCCGCCGTAGAGGTTGGATTTCTCGATGACCAGCACATCCTTGGTACCCATTTCGTAGCTGCACAGGGCCGCAGTCATCCCGCCGTTGCCGGAGCCTACAATTACCACATCGAAACTGTAATCCCACTGCTGCTGTGAACTCATGCGCCAATCCCCAAAATGATGGCGTCATGGTAGCGCAATCATGCGGTATTACAGCGGCGCAGTGGCCTGAATGAGCGACAGGTTTAATATGTTGGTCGTGCTGTGTCAGCGTCTCTCTGGAATAAGGCGAAAATTTTCCTTGTCAGCCGCGCAAAACGGTCCATACACTGTGACCACGCTGCATGGCCGCCCATAACAGGAGTTTCACATGCCCCACGCTTTACGCAATACGGTTCTGGTAATTGTCGCGCTCGCGGGCTTCGCCCTCTCACCGCTGGCGATCTCCCATTTCAACGACAAGGAGATGCCCCAGTCCTACCGGCAGTCGTGGTTTGCCATGATGGCCTTCAACTTCGGTCCCATGACGTCCATGGTAAAGGGCGAGATCCCGTGGGAGGAAATGCAAATGGCGGGCTTCGCCGACCAACTGGCGGCGCTGGTCACCCTGGATGTGATGCGCGGTTTCGCCGACGGCTCCGATAAGGGCACGACCCGGGCCAAACCGGAAATATGGCAGAACAAAGCGGATTTCCAGAAAAAAATGGATGACCTGAAGACAGCGGTCAACGCATTGCAGGTGGTTACCGAACAGGGTACGGATCGCAAGGCGATTGCCGAGAAAGTTGCCGCTACGGGGAAAGCATGCAAGGCCTGCCATGACGAGTACAAATCGAAAGAATACCTCTACTAGGAATCAAACCCCTCCCCATGCTGCCGCGCCTGGGTATCGAGAATTTCCCAAGCCGCCCTGGAGTTCACATGGATATGGTGTTTGAGGCGGATACCCGGGTCAGAATCCAGTAAGCCGACCGGGATCCAATGCTGTTTAACGGCAGGGAGAAAATGCGGCAGGATGGAACCACAGTCAGGACAGAAACAACGAATGGACCCGCTGTCAGTGTGAAATTGTCGTATACCTGCACTGCCCTGCAGCCATGAAAAAGCGTTCTCACTGCTCAGTGCGGCGGCACTGGATGCACCCCCAAACGCCTTACGGCACTTGGAACAATGGCACTTGAAGATAGACGAGCTGAACGCCTCGACGGCGAAGCGTACCGCACCGCACAGGCAGCCACCTTCCGTCATTCCTTCGCTCCTATTTTATCTGATACTTTTTATTTATATTTCAATACGTTAAATCTACTATCTAATGAGATAGTCAGGAGAATGCTGAGAGCATAGCCCAGCGTGTTACCAGTCCATTGGTGCTGGTTGGGGCGCCTGCTCAAAGCCCCACCACAAGGCCGTGGCGACGAGCGCCACAAGCACCGCAGCCCGCCACCAGGGCACAGGGACCTCCCGTCCCTCCCGTCCGGTTGCACTGCCGTGCAGCATGGCCTGCAACAACTTTTCCCGCAAGCGCAACTGGTGATACAGCACCGCGAGAATATGCAGACAAATCAGCACCAGCAACGCGTTGAAGCTCACCTCGTGCACCACACCCATGGCATCGCGAAAAGCGGTGCTGGCCGCATAGTAAAGCGGACCGGAAAACAGCACGTCATCAGTATTGAAGAGGCCGCTACCAGCCTGTAGCAGGAGCAGCGACAACAGTAACAGGACAGACCAGCCGCCCAGCGGATTATGTCCGGCGCTGGCGGCGCCCTGCCGCCGCAAGTAAGCCAGCACCGCAGTGGGGCCAACGAGAAAATCCGCAAACCGCGCATGGCGACTGCCGATAAATCCCCAGATGATACGGCTCACCACCACTACGAGTACGGTATATCCTGACCACTCATGGATACCGTAGTACTCCATTTCACCGCTCCACCAGGACAGTGGCAGCAGGCACACGATTAGCCAGTGAAACACTCGCGTGGGAATATCCCACAGCGGTTGGGTGTCGGACCGCATCAACTGCGTGGCGCCAGCCCGGCGATAAACGTCGCGGCCATAGCCAGATCGAAGCCGCGCTGCCTCGCCACCCGCATGGCCTCCTCGCGCGTCGCTTCGTCGCAGCCCGCCACCCACAAATTGGCACAGCGTGTACCGGTGCGGCAGAACGCCAACACCGGGCGAGCGGGCTCATCCAGTAAGTCACTCATCGCGTCAAAATGCACACCGGGAAAACTCGCGGCCGTCACTGGCATGTGGTGGTATTCCAGACCCGCGGCGAGGGCGGCGGCGGCGATCGCTGCGCCGCTGGGCTGGGTGCCCTCCTCGCCATCCGGCCGATTATTGATCAGTACCTGGTAGCCCGCCGCCGCAATGTCGGCTACATCGTCCACAGTAATCTGACCCGCTACGGCCAGGCTGTCAGTCAACTTCACAATGTTCATGGCATCTCCCGTGCACGACTCGTTTATACCAAAACCAACTCGCTCTCTTCAATTGCCCAGTGCAGCAATGCCGTCCCACAGCAGTTTTGCACCCACCAGCACCAGCGCACCACTGGTCACCGAATAATAGACCGTTTGTGTTGAGCTGCGCACCAGGACATGACCGAGCTTCACACCCAACGGTGCAAGCGGTACCAGCACCAGCGAATACAACAAGTTGTCTGCGGTGAACTGGCCCAGGGAATAGTAAGGCACCAGCTTTACCGCATTGACGACCGCGAAAAAAATGCCCGCGGTCCCGGCAAAGAGCAGCGGGGACAACTGCTTGGGCATGAGATACAGAGTGAAAGGTGGGCCCCCGGCGTGAATGCTGAAACTGGTAAAACCTGCCAACGCTCCGAACAGGCTACCACTGACGGGATGATGCTCCCGGCTTGCCAGCGATTTCATACCAAAAAGGCTCTGCAGGCCAAACACCAGCGACAAGACCCCGATCAGTATCCGCATGTAGTGTTCGTTCATCGCTTCGGCGGACAGATAGCCGATACCGACTCCCACCAGGGCGCCGGGCAGCAACAGGTACAGGGCCTTTTTGTCGAATACGCCCCAGTAGGTTTTCACCACCAGTGCGTCCATCACGACGAGTATCGGCAGGAGAATCGCGGCGGCCTGGGTCGGCGGCATCATCAGCGCCATCATGGGTACCGCAATGATCGATATCGACCCGCCGAACCCACCCTTGGAGATACCGTATAACAGCACGGCCGGGATGCTGGCGAGGTAAAACCACGTATCAGTGAGCAAGGCCTGCCTCAATCAATGAGTGCGAACTCATTGCGCAGCACATCAATGATTTCCGCCTTGGGATTATCCGCCAGTGGCAGGCGGCCACCGATGATTTTTTCCGCGAGGCCCACGTAGGTACGCGAAACCGTCATCAACACCTCGACCGGCAGCGCGTTGTCGCGGGCCAGCGCCTGGCGCTCCGGCATGCGATTCTTGTTGAGCAGTATGTCCGGATCAGGAAAATGCTGCAGCAGGAGCTGGCGGAAGCCTTCTTTGGAATTCTCCACTACCCGGCCCTCGCGAAATGCAGCACCGTCCCAGATTCGGGAAGAATCCGGTGTACCCACCTCGTCCATGTAGATCAGCTTGTCCCTACCGTCTACGTCGTTAACGTAGCCGAATTCAAATTTGGTATCCACAAAAATCTGGTCCAGCCGAGCCAGTTCGCTACTGATCGTATCGAAGCCCTCACGCAGCAACCGCTCGTAACGAGCAATGTCATCCACACTGTGAAATTTAAAGACTGCGAAATTCTTCTCAATGTCAGTGCGCGTGATATTGACATCATCCACGGCCGGAATGCCGGTGATTCCATGCAGGATTCCTTTAGTAGAGGGGGTGATAAGCAACATTGGTAGTTTCTGGTCGCGCTGAAGGCCATCCGGAATGGTAATACCGCAGAATTCCCGTTCACCTTTTTCATAGGCGCGCCACATAGAGCCTGTTATGTATTGCCGTGCGATGGCTTCAATCATCACTGGCCTGGCCTTCTGCACAATCCACACCAGCGGATGAGGTATCTCCAGGATGTGGCTGTCCGCCAGACCCCGCTCCCGGAACAGACGGAACCAGTGATTGGAAATCGCATTGATAGCCGCACCCTTGCCGGGTACGCCGCGCATTCCTCCTTCCGCGTGCCAGATACATTCGAAAGCGGAGATCCGGTCCGAGATGACCATGATGGCCAGCGGTGCGTCCGGGGCCACGGCGTAGCCACGCTCCGCCACCAGGCGAGCGCTGTCGGCGGCGGTCAACCAGTACACCGAACGCACCTTGCCACTGTGCACAGCAGCATCAGTGCGAATGGGTAAATCGTTGTTAACGGCCAATACCTTATCGGCAAGACTCATGGTGATTGTCCTGTATCCATGTCAGTAGGATAACTCGGGTGCCGAGGCAGCGTTGAACCGCAAAGACGAGGATTCTAGCAGAGGAAATGCCACCAGGCACGCCAAGGATCAGCGTCTGAAGGCGAAATAAACTGCCCCGACCAGGCACAAGCCGGCTCATAGATAGTCGAGCTTCAATGGCTCTCGCAAGGACAGGAAGGCAAAGGGCACAAATATTGTGCTGCACGCGCACACGGGGGAGTCCTTTGGGTAAAGCGGTGCTGGCTCGTTGTAGTGGCGTGATTGCTTGATTGGAGTCAAGGATTAAACCACCATAGTGCTGCATACTCAAACATCGATTGTTATTCGCTTATCGTTGAATCATTCGGGTAAAAAAGATGCGTGCAAAACCCCGTCTTGGCCTTTGGCTGTTGTATATCCTCTTGCAGGGGTTGTTAATCGGCTGCGACGGTAACTCCAGTTCCCACAATTGGGCACCCAATACCGTACTGGTTGACCTACTCCCCGCCACGACGCGGGGATTTCTCCAGCTATCTCCCCAGGCAGGGTCTGCACAGACCGGTGGGGAGGTGTTGGCAGGTGATGAGGGCGTGCCCTGGCGACACAGCCCGGCAGATATCCTGCGTTACTACAGTGGCGGCATGGACCTGGTGTCCACTGCCGATCAGTTGCTCCTGGCGCAGCCGACCAACGTCGGCGACGAGTATGTGCTGCTGGTTGATATTGGCAAGGTTAGGGGCGAGGTGCTTTTAAACACAGTGGAACTGGTGAGCGCCGGCCAATATCAGGGTTTTTCGCTGCAAGCCATATCGGGTACAGCGCTGTTGCTGGCCCGACTCAATGACCGGACCTGGGTGATTGCGCCCCGGTCGAGTCTGGAGCAGGTCATAGAAGTGCACCTTGGTACACGCGCCAATATTTATGAAAGCGCCATTGCCAACTACCTCGACAGCCTCGATGGACAGCAGCCGATCAACTTCGTCTATGGTTTGCCGGGACTTTACAAGCCAGTAGTGCCCCCAGGAAGCGGAGCCAACAGCCTGAGCCAGGCTACAGTGGTCAGGGGCGCATTGCGCGTTCAGGACGATAGACTTGATGGGCATCTGCAATTCGTTAGTGCCAACGCGGTGGGGTATACGCAGCGCCTCCTGGGTCTGCTGCCCCAGACGCACCCGGCTTCAATTGCAGCGATCGAGGATAGGATCAATATTGACCTCACCGGTCTGTCTGCGTCAGAGGATATGCGTCCGCTGCTGAAGTCATTGTTCATCGGTATGGATGCCGTCGACTATAGCGAGGCCGTTATTCACGGCGGCAATGTGCCGTGGATGAACTTTAAAGTCGGCGAGAATCCAAATTCCCTGTTTGTCAATTTTGAATTCAGAGACCAGGCCCAGAGGGAAGCCTTTGCGGCGGAGCATTTGCCCGCAGGGTTTACTCTCGCCCCGATCCGAATCCTTGACACGGACGTACCGCAGTATTTCCTGGTACTGAATATATACCAGTCATCCGGCGGTTTGGTCGAGGGAGCTCGAGCAGAATGGTCGGTCTTTGTCCATGACCCTGCTGGCGATGAACCGCGCTTCCTTGTCGTACAGGCTGCGGCGGAGTCGATCGCGGCAGACTCGGTGAACTTATTGACACCCCCTGAACCCGTCAGTCATATACTGGCAGCAGACGCCATTGACAGCTATGTGGGTGTTGTGGATAAGGCGACAGATGTGGAGACCACGTATTTTTCATCCCGCATTCGCTGGCCGCAACTGCCGGAAAGTCTCGTATCCTTTCATCGTGAGTTCGTAGCGGCAAACGATTATATTTTTTGGGGCAACGGTGTGGCCGACCGCGGCCTGCACAATGCTACGGTGCACAACCGGAATGCGGTGTTGATTGAATCTGATCAAATCAGTCTTGTGGACAACAGTCGCTGGTCCCAATACATCAATGCAGAGCCAGTGCACACTGTGGTTTATCGCAATCCTCTGGATATTGTTATTTCCCCCTGGTGGAATCTGGACGCCGACTATCTGGATGTGACGGAAGATTATCGACAGGAGTTGATCAACTTCAAAAATAATTTCTACCCAATGACCGTGGTTGGTTTAGCCGAGGCGGCCATGCACGGGAAGGGCTCGCCACTAAGCGCATTTACCATGGGCGACTCGGTGCCCACAGCACGTTTTCACTTCGTGCTCAACGATCCGGCAGCGCTGCTCGCTAGCATCGGTGCAGATGGTCAGTTCACACCCCTTGCGATTGCCCTGCATGACGGAGATACGCCTGACTATTACCTGAGCCTTGGGGTGTACGGACGCAAGGACGATCCCTGTGGTCTGCGGGCGGAGTGGGTCACCTATGTTGCCGGTCCGCAGGGTCGTCCACAAACACTGCAACTGGATACGTTGAACAGTGACGCCTGTCTCGATGCCATGTCACTATTGGGCCTTTCCGCAGTGGTTGAGCACAATACTGATGAAGAGCAACTTCACACTCGGTTGACTTCGCCTTTTCTGCGCTTTGCCGCACAGCTTGATGTAACGCGGGGCGAAGATGTATTGTCAGGGCTTGACTGGATTGAAGCTGGCGATCAGGTCTGCTCCCTGGACGGCGTTTGTGACCACTACTTTTATGACGGACAGATCCTGGTACAGCCCGTCACTCGTATGGATGCGGGCGGTGTTGTGATCAATGAACTTACGACGCCGTGGGACGATTTCATCCAACCACGCCCCGCTGAGGTCACGATACAGCAAACGCCTGCTAACTATGCCACTAATCCCTGGAAGAATGTGCACGCTTTCGGACTGTAGGTACGCGATCGCAAACAGTCAGCAGCGTCCCTGCTGGCTGAATTTTGGTGACGCGGGGGTCCTGCCATGTTCACTGGCCTTAACGTCACCCAGCTCAGAGGCTCCCAAGATAACTGACACCAGCACCGGATGAATGATTATGTCCCAAGAATCCCGCGGCGGGGTGACACAGTAGCAAAGGTCTGCGAGGAGATGGGTGCGCCCGCGGCAATCAGCGCTTCGCGTTGCTCCGCCAAAGGGGTCTTCAACGTGAGCTCTTCGAAGGCCCTGAGCCTGGCGAAACCGGGGAGTTCCGAGGCTTCCGACACCACCGCATGCAGGACTGGCCATCGCGCGGCGTCAATCGTGTATCCGGCAAAACCGGCATTGCGCATAAACGACGCTACGGTGATATGCGCTATGCCTAATTTGCCGAACAGAAATGGACGCTCGCGGGAAAATTCCTGCTCAAGATAGTCGAGCACTTGCGGCGCCTCGCATTCCCACGCTCGCTTGACTACGGCCTGATCGACCTGCTCACCCCACACAACCCGCTTGATCACCAGTTCGTTAAAAAGTCGCCAGACGAAGACTTCTCCCATGCGGGTATCAGCGTATTCCTCCAGCCATCTGGCGCGGGCCTTAGCCTGGGGTGTCGCCGGATACAACGCGGGCTGCGGATACCGTTCCTCGAGGTACTCGCAGATCACGGTGGAATCGGACAGCGTGACGGATTCGTCGATATAGACCGGGACGCGGCGCACCGGACTGATCCGGCTGAATTCGTCGTTACCGAAGAAGGGCACGATAGGATCTATCGTGTAATCGATCTGTTTGTGGTCCAGACAAACCAGCACCTTCCTGACGTAGGGAGACAGGTAGCTTCCAATAATTATCACAGAGGGTGTAGACATGGTTATAAGTATGCCATCGCATAGGGAATAAAAATGATCAGGCCGACCGCAGCCGCGCCTACGGCGCTCAACAGGACGGCACCCGCAGCGACATCCTTGGATTTCTTCACCAGGGGATGAAAATCCGGAGACGCCACATCACACAGGAATTCAAACGCCGTATTGACCCCTTCCGCCACCCACACCGTGGTAATGACCAGAATCAGCAAACACCATTC
>JANPDE010000437.1:0-5776 GCA_031431315.1 Haliea sp. | reverse complement strand
GTGGAGTACGTCTACAAGGATGAATTGCGCAAAATTCGGGGCGCGGTCGCAGGCAAGCTGAAGGTCGAGACCGAGGCGCAGGTCAAGGCGGGCCTGTCCGCTGCACAGGCCGTCGATGCCGCGCAGCAGCTGGTCGGGGATTGGGTCAAGTCCGAAGAGGCCCTGCTGGCGCAACGTTACACCCGAGAATTGATGAATCCGAACGAGGCCCTGAGCCTCGGCTCGATTTCCCAGATCGTCATGCCATCGGACCTGCGCCAGGTGCTGGCGGAGAACATGGCATTTTATTTGCGCCGCTACCGGCCCGAACCGCTGCAGTCAGTACAACGCGAGTTCCACTAGAACTACCTCCGGCATTATCACTTTAAAGGAGCACAGGTGTGTCCAATGAATTTTACCTGAGTAACCCCTTGATCCATCGCGATCGCAGGTTGGGACGCAGGGACACAGCGTGGGAGCGGCAGTTCGATTGCACGCACATGCGACCGCTTATTATCTGTCGTGGCCCGATCCGCAAGGAAGCGATGGATGTGTTCTATGAAATGGGTATCGTGAACTTCGGCATCCTGCTTTCCGAGAAAGATTCGATCGTCTATCGCAATGCCATCGCACCTGAGCTGCGTTCGTTGACCGATCCGGACCGCGTACATCGCGTGCCGGACTACAGCGGCGCCAATAAGGAGGAGCGCGAGCAGCGCATCCAGCAGATCATCAACATTGCGCGGGACAATAATTACAACGCCATCTTCGCCGGTTACGGCTTTATGGCTGAGGACGAGACCATGGTGGCCGCCATGGAGCGGGCGGGGCTCAACTTTATAGGGCCCTGCTCACGCACCGTGCACGGTGCGGGGCTGAAGGATGAAGCCAAACGCACGGCGTTGAAATGCGGTGTGTCCGTCATACCGGGAATAGACAATGGCACCGCCCTGACCCTGTTGAAAAAACATCCCGATGTGTCCGCACTCAAGGCCCTGGTGGCAGAACACGCTCTGGACGTCGATGCGGCCAGCCTGAAAGACGAGTCGATCAACCTGGAAGACAAGGCGGATCTGGTGCTGGCGGCATCCTACAAAAAAGGCATAGATCTTTATACGGTCGACGAATTGTGCGCCACCCTGGCGGAAGCGGTGGCGAGGATGAGTGCTGAATATCCAAAGAACCGCGTGCGCCTGAAAGCGATCGGGGGTGGTGGCGGCAAGGGCCAGCGCATTCTTGGCATCGGTGAATCGGCGCGCACTGCGGAACTGGTGCGCGAGATCCTCAACGAGGTGAAAACCACCGGTGTCGGTGACAACAAGAACGTGCTGGTTGAGTTGAATATCGAGACCACCCGCCACCAGGAGATACAGGTGATCGGGAATGGCCAGTGGTGCATGACCATGGGCGGCCGCGATTGTTCCCTGCAGATGCACGAACAGAAACTGCTGGAAGTCTCGGTGACAGTGGAGTCCCTGCAACAGGCACTCGAGCATGCTCAGGCTAGCGGATGCAAGGAAGAAGCGCGGGTGCTGAAACAGGACATCGCCACACTCAAGGCGATGGAAGCGGAAGCCGCGACATTTGGCCAGGCAGTCGGTCTGGATTCCGTGTCGACCTTCGAGTGCATCGTCGATCGCGACAAGCATTTCTTCATGGAGATGAATACCCGCATCCAGGTTGAGCATCGCGTCACCGAGCTGTGTTACTCCCTCAAGTTCAGCAATCCGGACAATGCGGATGAGTATTTTGTGGTTGAATCGCTGGTGGAAGCCATGGTGTTACTGGCCGTACACGGTGAAAAATTACCAAGGCCCCAGCGTCTGGTGCGCATGAACGACAGTGTCGAGGCCCGGCTCAATGCGACCAACCAGGCTCTGCAACCGCATGCCGGCGGCGTCATCGAATCCTGGAGCGACGCCACTGAAGGTGAAATCCGGGACGACCAGGGTATCAGCCTGCACAACCCCGACACGGACGTGTTCATGAAATACACTTTGGCCGGGGCCTACGATTCGAACATCGCACTGTTACTGACTGTGGGTGACTCGCGCCTGGAGACCTACCAGCGGATGGCGGAAACGATTCGCCAGACTCGCATGCGGGGCCTGGATCTTGCGACCAACCTGGAATTCCACTATGGGCTGGTGAACTGGTTTATTGGCCAGAATATCAATGCCAGGCCGACCACACGCTTTATCGTACCCTACCTGACAGCCGTGGGTGAGTTGAAGCAGCGCGCCAATAACCTGGACCTTGAGTACGCCTACAATCACATCGGCAAGACAGCGCTGGCGCAGCTCGAGGGTGACGCACGCAATGCACTCGCGGAGACACTGCAGTTGAAGGAGACGTTGCTGCTGCGCCCGTTGGTGAAATTGCTGGAGGAGCCGCATATGCTCAGTGGCTGGCTGAGCATCAACCGCGACTGCTACACCGTCATCGAGGATAAGATTTGCTGGAATGAAAACCCCCTCGAACTGCTGATGCAGACCTACCACTTCCTCAACATGGACTCTATACCGGGGGATAAACCGCCCGCCGCGGCGATGATCTGGGATCATGACGATGCGATCCTGCGGGACGCGCTGGCTTTCTACAGTGAACTCACAACAAGACTCGGAGCGGAAGACTGGGTGGAATTGTGTACCGCGCTTGATGAAAACGCTCCTCCCAAGGGTTTTGATGCGCTGCTCTGGAACCGCGTACGCGGTGCCCACTGGGGTTATCAGGCGGGGTCGGATATCCTCGCCATACTGCCCAGCATTGCCGAGGCCACAGGCTTTTATGAGCTGACGGTCAATCCCGACCTGAGCATCCATATCCCTGCGCGCCTCACTGATGATGCATTGCAGACTGCCATGTCTAAGGTACTGGTGCCGCCGCCGTTGGCCAGGTCCGACGAAATCCTCGCGGAAAGCGGCGGCATGTTTTACTCTCGCGAGACTCCCGCGCACGACGTCTATGTCAATGAAGGCGATCATTTTGACGCGGGCGATCCACTGTTTATCGTGGAAGTGATGAAAATGTTTAACAAGGTGTATGCGCCATTTTCCGGCACGATTGCGAAAGTGCTGGTGAATACCGATGGTAGTATCATTAGCAAGGGACAGGCGATTTTCAAAATTGTGCCGGATGAAACCGCGGTGCAGGTTAGCGCGGAAGAAATTGCCGCCCGGCGTCGCGCCGCCACCAGTGAGTTCCTGCAGCAGTTGTAGTTGTAGAAGTTGTAAAAGTTGTAGATAGAGAGAGGACGACTCATGATCACCGCACTGGACCACATTGCCATCGCCGTACCGGATCTGGAAAAAGCGATCCGGCGTTTTGTGACGGACTTTGGCCTCCCGCTCGGCGGGACGGAAGACGTACTGGAGGCCAAGACCACCGCTGCCTTCCTGCCACTGCCCCCCACCAATATTGAGTTGGTACACCCACTCAACGGCCAGGGCCCGGTGGCAACGTATCTGGAGAAAAAGGGTGGCGGTTTGCATCACCTGTGCTTTCGCTCTGACGACATCGACGCGGATGTCGCCCGGCTCAGGGAAAAGGGCTATCAGTTCCTCTCTGAAGCCCCTACGCCTGGCGCCCACGGCTCGCGAGTCATTTTCATTCATCCCAAAAGCTGCGACGGTGTACTGATCGAGCTCAGCCAGCCCGCCGGGGAGCATTGAGGTCATACCAATGAGCGACAAGATTTACGACAAGGCCGCAGCGACACCCGAACACTGGGCGGCGCTGGCCACCGAACAATCGGGCGGCAAGAGTCCGGATGCCCTGGTCTGGCACACCGCGGAAGACATCGCGGTGAAGCCGCTGTACACGGCCGCTGACATGGCATCCCTGGAGTACACCGATACCATGCCCGGCATGTCCCCTTACTTGCGTGGCCCTCAGGCCACCATGTACACCGGCCGTCCGTGGACCATTCGCCAGTACGCGGGATTTTCCACGGCCGAAGCGTCCAATGCATTCTATCGCAAGGCGCTGGCGGCGGGTGGGCAAGGTATATCCGTGGCTTTCGACCTGGCCACGCACCGCGGGTACGACTCCGACCATCCGCGCGTCGCCGGTGATGTCGGCAAGGCGGGAGTGGCCATTGATTCGGTGGAGGATATGAAAATCCTCTTCGACGGAATTCCGTTGGACAAGGTGTCAGTGTCCATGACCATGAACGGTGCCGTGCTGCCGGTGCTCGCCGGGTATATCGTGGCCGCGGAGGAACAGGGTGTGGCCCAGAAGCAGTTAACCGGCACTATCCAGAACGATATCCTGAAAGAATTCATGGTGCGCAACACCTACATCTATCCGCCCAAACCCAGTATGAAAATCATCGGCGATATCATCGCCTACTGCTCCACGCACATGCCGCGTTTCAACACGATTTCCATCTCCGGCTACCATATCCAGGAGGCGGGTGCCAACGCCGCACTGGAACTGGCCTACACACTGGCCGACGGCAAAGAGTACATTCGTACCGCCATTGCCGCTGGACTCGGCATCGATGACTTTGCGCCGCGCCTGTCCTTCTTCTGGGGCATCGGCATGAATTTCTACATGGAGATCGCCAAGATGCGCGCGGCGCGCCTGCTGTGGTCGCGTATCGTTGCCGAGTTCAATCCCAGGAATTCCAAGAGCTCCATCTTACGTACCCACAGCCAGACCTCCGGCTGGTCACTGACTGAACAGGATCCCTACAACAATGTGGTGCGCACCACTATAGAAGCCATGGCGGCTGTATTCGGCGGCACACAGTCACTGCACACCAATGCGCTGGACGAGGCGATAGTCTGCCGACGGAGTTTTCAGCGCGCATTGCGCGCAATACGCAACTGATCATCCAGGAAGAGACCGGGATCACCAGGGTCGTGGACCCGTGGGGTGGTTCCTACATGATGGAGAATCTCACCCAGGAAATCGCGGATAAGGCCTGGGATCTGATCGAGGAAGTGGAAGCAGCCGGCGGCATGGCCAAAGCCATCGAAACCGGCATGCCAAAGTTGCGCATTGAGGAAGCTGCCGCGCGCAAGCAGGCGCGCATTGACCGCGGCGAGGACGTCATCGTCGGTGTCAACAAATACCTTCTGGAGCAGGAGGACCATGTCGATATCCTTGAGATCGACAATGACGCCGTGCGCGAGTCGCAGCTGGCGCGACTGGCCAGTGTTCGCGCCAATCGCGATGAATCGCGCGTCGAGGCTATACTGGAGGATATTTACCAGTGTGCGGTCGCAGGCTCAGGCAATCTGCTGGCACTGGCCATCGAGGCCACGCGTCGCCGCGCCACCATTGGGGAGATCTCTTACGCCATGGAACGTGAATTTGGTCGTTTTAAAGCCCAGTCGCAAACAGTTTCGGGGGTCTACGGCGCTGCTTTCGAGCAGGACGAAAACTGGCAACGCATCAGTGAGGAAATAGACGCTTTCGTCAAACAGTATGGTCGCCGGCCGCGTATGCTGGTGTGCAAGATGGGACAGGACGGTCACGATCGGGGCGCCAAGGTAGTCGCCACCGCGTTTGCCGATGTCGGCTTCGATATCGATCTGTCGCCGATGTTTTCCACACCGGAAGAAGTGGCCCGCCAGGCCATTGAAAACGATGTACACGTGGTCGGTGCCTCGTCGTTGGCGGCGGGACACAAAACACTGGTACCACAACTGGTGGCGGAGCTCAAAAAGCAGGGCGCTGACGATATTATCGTTATCGCTGGCGGTGTCATTCCAAGGCAGGACTACGATTTCCTGTACCAGGCTGGCGTGAAGTGTATTTTTGGGCCGGGTACGCCGATTCCCCAGTGTGC
>JANPDE010000436.1:0-6822 GCA_031431315.1 Haliea sp. | reverse complement strand
GATTGCGGGGTTTAATCTGCACTCCGCTCGGTGTGCTCGATTGCGTGCTCGATTGGGTAGCGGATTGCGCGACTGCTGATTCCATAACGGTTCTCCATAAAAGTCGGGTGGATGACTGACGGAGTGATCGTAATTGACAATAGGGGACGCAAAGGGGTCAAATACCATCAAATACAGGGTTATAAACAGTCATTTTTAGGGTTAAATACCGTCACCATGCACGCCTACTATTTATCTACCATGATCGGTTTACTGGCAGACCAGGGCGTCAGCGAGCGCCAGTTGCTGCGTAACACCGGGTTGGAATCCATCCAGTCGCAGGGTGAGTTCAGTGTCAGCGCCAAGCAAATGGACGCCGTATCCAGCAATGCCATCGAGTTGTCGAAGGATAAACAGTTCGGGCTGCGACTGGGCTCTCATATCAACATCTCGTCCCAGGGCATATTTGGCTACGCCTTGATGACCAGTGCCACGGTCGGTGACGCACTCAAATTATTGATTCGCTACAGCCGCGCCATACTGCCCAGTGTTCATATCGAGGTACAGCAACACGATGGCAGGGTAGATGTGTTGGTAGAGGCCTCCCATCTGCCGCTGGATCTGGAACGGTTTTATTGCGAAGTACTCTACGCCGCCATCATCCACAGTGGCAGCTTGCTGATCGGCGACAGGACCGCGACCATCAGGCTGGAGTTTGACTACAATCCACCCACCGCCGCCGCGCAGTATCAACAGATATTCGGGCTGGACGTGCAATTCAACAGTGATCGCTGCGCGCTGAGTTTCGATGCAGCTAGCCTGGGCATTGCAATCTCCACGGCCAACCCGGTGGCGCAGGATATTTTTCGCCGCGAGTGCGACCGCCTGTCGTCCCTGGACGGTCGTCGCGGCCGGGTGAGTGAGCGCGTGCAGCAGGTCTTGCTGCAGGCCGGTTCAGAATTCCCCACCGCTGCCGCTGTCGCGCAAGCGTTGCATATGAGTGAGAGTACGCTGCAACGCCGACTGGCGCAGGAAGGCTGCCGGTACCAGCAGTTGCTCGACCAGGTACGCTACCGCCTGGCCCATGAATATCTGGTCGGGACGACGTTACCCGTCGCTGAAATTGCCTGTTTGCTGGGCTTTAGCGATACCACCAACTTCCGCCGCGCCTTCAAGCGCTGGTCGAACACCACGCCGTCGGCACTGCGGCGGGATTAGGCTGGGCCGAGGAGATTTCACATGGATGTTCCACAACAGCGAGGGCACTGGATGGGTACTGACCGTGTTGTAACGGTGGTGGCCATGGTTCTCCTGCTTGCCCTGGGCTTTGCGCTGCGGTTCTACCATCTCGGCACCAAGAGCCTGTGGTCCGATGAATTGTTCACCATGGCAATCGCCCAGCATCACCCGATCGTCCCGGAACCAGGCCAGCCATGGTTCGAGCGGATCACCATACTGCGAATAAGCGATGGCGATACGTTTTTGACCGCAAAAGCGGGAGAGGAGTCCCCACCCCTACAGGAACTGTTCGTAAAAGCCTCAGTCAATGTGTTCGGCGCAACCGAGTTCGCGGCCCGCTTGCCCGGCGCAGTCGCGTCCTCGGTGTTGCTGGTCTGGTTCGCCTGGTTCGCAGTGACACACCCTGATGCACGAGTCAGGCGAACTCTGCTGTGGGCGCTGTTGCTGCTGGCGCTGTCGCCATCCCTGCTGGTATATAGCAAGGACGCGCGGAATTTTAGCCTGGGCACGTCATTGCTGGGCATGGCCGGATTGCTGTGGATGCTGCGCTGGCGCACGGGCTGGCGGCAGTGGTCGCCTCCCGGCTGGGGCGAAATCACATTGTTCACCCTCGCCACGTATAGCCATTACCACGCTGCGGCACTGGTCGCGCTGCTGCTGGGCGCGGATGCGGTACTGGCGACCTTGAATCGCTCGCTTGTCGCATGGCGGCGATTGCTGGTGGTGGGTGGAACATTTGCTGTGTGGCTCTACCTCAACGCGCATGTGATTTTTATCACCGCGGGCGGTGGGGTGAGCCAACACAGCACGAGTGGCTATATCATGCAGTCGACAGTTCAGTCGATACGGGACGCGAGCGCGTCACTGCATCCACCCTGGCTGGTGTTTATCCTGCTCTTGTGCGCAGCCGTGCACGTGTCCCGCCGATGGAGTCCGGCCCGGGACGACACGCGTGCGCTGCTCTGTTTGGTTGGCCTGATTGTGGCATACGTCGCCATCGCAGGCACGATAGCAGGCAAAGCTGGCGTGGCCAGTCCACGGTATTATTTGTTTATCGTTCCCGCGGCGCTGGTCGCGTTTTCCCTGGTGTTAGCGCAACTTGAACGGCGCTGGCAGAGGGTGTCGGCCGCGATTGTCATCGTTGCGCTGGCGTTGCCTGGTATGCGCAGTCCCGCGCTCGATTTTCATGAAGCCTACAGGGAAATGACAGAGTTTGCCGTAACGGATACGGATGAGGACGCGGTCTATCTGTATCCCTGGGCACCCAACCGTGACTTCTACCGCTACTACCTGGACCGCCTGCGCGGGGAGGACAGCCGATCACACATGGTGGCAGTCAATGAGGAGCAAGACGTACCGCAAGTGTGCGAGAGGCTGCGGAATGTCCGGCACGTGGTAGTCGTGGCTCACGCTTCCGGACGCGAGCGCATCGATTGGGTGTATGCTGCCTGCGGGCACCACTGGCCGTATCGGGAAGTACAGGTGTTTCCGGCGACATTTTCCGAGCATTGGCGCGCCACACCTGCCCTCAAAAAAAGGGAGATCGGGAACCTGGCCGACCTCCCAAGCGAACGGGCCGACTAGAAATAGACCCGCACCCCGAGAATGACGTTGCGTCCAATCTGTGGCGCAGTGTCCTTGAGGAAGGACGTACTGTTACGAATGTCATCGTTCAGCAGGTTTTGACCCTGCAGGTACACTTGCCAGTCAAACTGACTGGTAGTCGGTACCGTGTAAGCCAGTTCTGCATTTAACAGGTCGTAGCCTGGTGTCGGTGTTTCAAACGGTGCGATGTTGTCCTGATCGTAGGCGTGAATCCACAGAACATTGGCAGCAAGGCCCTGATGATCCCAATCGATGCCCAGGCCGATGCGCTTGGGCGGCAGCAATGGCACGTCGGTATTGTCTGACAGTTCGCCATCGACGATGTCGCCAAAGCTGAACAACTGCCAGTGGCCGGAACTGTTCGGCTCAAAGCTGTAGCGCAGCTCGGCTTCAGCGCCGATGAAATCGGCATCCTGCTGCGACCAGAACAGCACCGGAAGACCATCCTCCTCCTGGCCAGTGTCCGATTGGTAGATATAATCGTTAAAGGTGTCGCTGTAGACGGTTGCGCTGCCAGTGAGACCGCCCATTTCCATGCGCACCCCACCTTCCACATGCAGACTGGATTCGTTGTCCAGTGACGGATCGCCCACTTCGAAGACTTGCGTGGCAACATGCGGACCATTGGCAAACAGCTCATCCACACCCGGTGCCCGTTCGGCATGAGCCACGGTAAAGGTGAGGTCAATATTGTCATTCAGGCTGTAGATTGTTCCGGTGGATGCACTGAAAGGATTGAACTGGGCGTTTGCGCTTGGACCTACCGCGCCTTCCTCCACCACCAGGGTATTGGGCACCTTGGTCTCGACATCGTCGTAGCGCAGGCCCGCGTCAAACTGCCACGCGCCGAACTCGGCGTGCTCGATCCAGAAGATCGCGCCTGTCTTGGTGTTTGAACCCGGTACAAAGGCTTCCGCCCCAACTGCAGAGAAATCCAGGTCTGTGTATTGCATTCCGAAAACACCCTGCCACGCTCCCCATGGGTTATGTTTCAACTCAATGCGCGTGTTCTTGCTATCGCTGTTGAAAACGGTACCGACCTCACTGCCTTCGAATTCAGTGTGTTCATAATTGGTGTCGGCAAAACGCACCTTGAACTGCTCGAAGCCACGGAAGGGGTCGCTGCCCACCAGTTCGGCCTCGGTGCGCTTTGATTGCAGTTCAATATTGACAAACACCAACTCCGGTTCCCCGCCGTCCTCCGGTATTTCTTCTTCAGCACCCGGAATACCGTAGTCGGACTTATAGTCTGTATACGACGCGCCAAAGCGCCACTGCTCACCGATCCAGCTGCCCCCTGCGGTGGCACCTTCATTGTCCAGGTAACTGTTCTCCAACACGCCGCTATCATCATCTTCCTGTGAGGCGTCCTCATCAGGGTACAGGTCTGCGCCGTCAGGAATCTCATAATCATCAGTACGGCGATGGAAGCCGTCGGCATGAAACGCGAACGCGTCTGCACCCAAGTCCAACCTGCCGGCTGCGAACTCTTCGTTGGCAGCCGTGTTGGCCTGTGTAATCGCGCGTCCGCTATAGCCTTTTTCCGGGACTGTCTGCGGTATCGAGGGTGAGACCATATTGACCACGCCACCGATGGCGCCGGAGCCGTACAGCAGGGTGGCGGGTCCGCGCAATACTTCAACCTGGTCCATCAGGAAAGGCTCCACCGAAACGGCATGATCCTGGCTGACTCCTGACGCATCGCTGACCGCCATGTTGTTGCTCAGGACGCCCACGCGTGTTCCCTGTAATCCACGGATCACCGGTCGGCCAACGTTCTCGCCGAAACTTGCATTTGACAACCCGGGCATGCGGGCCAGCGTTTCACCCAATGAATTGGATAGTTGGCTGCGCAGCGCATCGCCTCTCAGCACGGTGGCGGACTGCGATAGGTCAGAAGAATCGCGGCCCAGAGGATTAGCTGTGACCACTACTTCTTCGAGGGTTTCGTGTTTATGGGCCGGTGCTGCTCCATTGGCCGGGGTTTGCTGGGCGAGGCTGACTGTCGTGAAAAGGTTAGTGCACAGCGCCAGCGCGACGCCGCATCGTATTGAAATAAGCATGGTTTGACTCTCTCATAGATCACGCATCACCGATGCGTGAGAACACCAAAAGGATAAGATCAGATGGGGTTTTGGGTGTTCCAGAGAGTGCCGGGAGGGGCCCGGGCGAAACGGGATTGAGTGCGAGAAAGCTGTATGTCGAGGATCGAATAGGTCGAGATGATTAAATGGCTGATCTGCACCCGCGGTGCTTCATAGTTGACGCTGATAGCAGCGCCCAGGCCATGGCCGACCAGGCAAGTTGTACACGGATCTGACTGCAGAGAATGGCTGTCACCAAGCTCATGCGCATTCACGACACCCTGCGCTGCCAGCATCAATAGCAGCAGCGAAAGGCGCAGGTAGCGACTCAGTGTGAAGGAGGAAAGTTTCATAGCTTCGCTATGTATAGCAAGATCGACTGTGGTTTACAACCGCATTTTCAGTTTGAAGAGCTATCAAAAACGACCTTAACCGCGCAATGTCCTCGTGCTAGCATCCGTCAACGTCAATGCACCAGGTGCAATCTGCAAGCCATCCCGGTAGCGACACTATGAATCCAGGTAATACAGTAACAACCGACGAAAGTTTCGACTTATTGCGCAACGATTTGCTTCTGCGCTGGCAGCGCAAGCTGCGGATAGCCCCCCAGCAAGGGTTGGGAGTGGTGCGCCGCGCCGTCTTTTTTGCCCTGTTCACCTGGTTGCCGATTGTAATCTGGGCTGTGCTGAATGATCGACTGCTCCATGTCGATACAGGCGAGCCGCTGTTCAAGCATTTTGGCATTCATGTGCGCTGCCTGGTCGCCATTCCGCTATTTATTCTGGCCGAAGCGATGGCTGGCGGTGTGTTGCACAACATCGTCCAGCAGTTTCGGACGAACGATATTGTTTCCGACGCACAGCAAACGGCATTTGCCGCCATGCTGGCCGGCATGGTGCGTCTGCGCGATGCCAGCCTCCCCTGGATTATTGTTATCGGGCTGGCGCTTATCTGGATACTTGGCAGCCCGGTGCATTCAGATTCACATGACCTGACATGGGCCGCAGAGGGTGCTAATTTCGGCTTCGGCGGCTGGTGGTTTCTCTACGTGGTCAAGCCGATTTTCGTTATCCTGTTATTGGGTTGGTTCTGGCGTATCGGGCTGGTCATTCTCCTCTTTAAACGTATCGCCAGTATGGAGTTGTCGCTGGTGCCTTCGCATCCCGATCGCTGCGGCGGGCTCGGTTTCCTCAAGAAGTTGCCGATGGCTTTTTTCCTGGTCACGCTGGCGGTGTCTTGTGTTATCGCCTCGCGCTGGATGCACGACGAGTTGTATCACGGCTATACGCTGGCATCCTTCAAAGCGCCCGCCGCCGTGTTTGTGGTGGTGTGGGGCGCCATGATGCTCTCCCCATTACTGCTGTTTGCGCCGCGCATAGCCGCGATGAAACGCGAGGCCTTGCTGAGCTATGGCGCATTGATCGGCGCACACGGTCGACTCGTTCACCAGCGCTGGATTCTCGGCCAAAACGTCAACAGTGAATCGGATGTGGGGGACATACTCGATGCACCGGAGCTAGGCCCCGTCGTCGATATTTCTGCCATCTACGATGCCGTGGCCAAGGTGAACCCGCTTCCTATTGGCAAGAGCTCGATCATGATGGTGCTGATCCCTATCGTTCTTCCCATGCTGTTTGTCATCTCGCGCCAGATTCCCATTCGCGATCTGCTGCTCAAACTGTTGAAGACGGTTGTCTAGTACAAACTGTTTGATTCACAGCCGATGTCTATGGGTAGTGGCACGCACGTACGAACCGTCCCTCTGGGGATAAGGCCTGATCGCTTGTATGTTACAGGCGTCTTGTATCAGGATGATCAAGGCGCCGGGGTGGGAGGGACGCCACGATCGCTTCTGACCAGTTTGGTACAGACTTTCTGAGATTTCGTCCCCACCCCTCATCCATAAACGCCGAAA
>JANPDE010000435.1:0-2700 GCA_031431315.1 Haliea sp. | reverse complement strand
CCCGGGCGAGATATTGGAGGAAGAATTCCTTAAGCCCATGGGGTTGAGTCAGTACCGCCTGGCCAAGGAAATTCATGTTCCCGCGCGCCGTATCAATGAAATAGTAAAAGGGAAACGAGCGATTACTGCAGATACCGCACTTCGGCTGGGGCGGTATTTCGGGACCACCGCGCAATTGTGGGTTAACCTGCAGACCACTTATGAGTTGGAATGCACTGCGGAAGCTCTGCAACCTGAGCTAATTAAGATAGCGCCCCGCGCCGCCTAAGAGTCCATGCCTCTGGTTGGCGTCGGGTGTTCGTCAAGTGCGCCGAGTTATTTAGTGCTTTGTGGGAGTTATAGCAGCCCGGTGTTATATCAATTCTATACCAAAGCGTTTCATCACCAGTGCAAATCCGGCAAAACAGATAATCACAAGCAGCATTGAGGCCATCATGCTGGGCCAGAAGCCAACGCGCTGCAGCAGCCACGGGAAAACCAGAAACATGGGTAACGTCGGTATCACATACCAGAACGTATACCATGCATGGTTGGCAATGTTTCTTCCACCGGTAGTGGTTTATATCAACGACATTGCTGTCGCCGGATCTATCGGGGATATCGCCATCCCGACTAGAATGGCACCGGTTCTCATTGTAATAGCACTGATAATCCTGAAGCTTGTTCTCCAGGTCAGTCACAATCCAGAATAATGTATGATCCAACAATTCCCGCCTAACGCTTCCTATCAATCTTTCCACAAAGGGGTGAGACATGGGCACATACGGAATCGATTTGATTTCCTCAATTTCCAACACTCGCAGGTTTGCTTTCCATCGATGGTATTGAAACAGAGGATCGTTATCTGAACTGAGATATTTCGGCCAGCCTTGACCGGAAGTAGCCTCGTTGAGCATGCGACAGAGAGTGGGGCCATCGACATTCCCCGCATTGACAGCGAAACCAATGACTCTGCGCGTGTACTGGTCCATAACTACCATCACCCAATGACTTTTCAGCAAAATCGATTCGCAGCGGAATAGATCAACACTCCAAAGACTATCCTTCGCGTGACCGATAACGGTTAGCCAGGAAGGGCCCCTCTCGCCAGGCTCTGGCTTGTAGTGGATGGCGAGTAAGCGGCGAACAGTGTCTTTATCCAAGTCGAAGCCGAATGCCAGATTGATCTGTTGCGCAATGCGAGGGCAGCCATAACGTGGATTGCGCCGTGAAATCGAAGCAGGGTTGCAGGCTTGATGATAATGGCTGAACGAGCAATCCGTCTGGGATTCATGAACCGTGTCCAGAAGCCGAGTAAGACACGGTCGTGGGTAGTCAGATTCGGTGCTCGTTGTCGTGATCTGCTGTGGATGATCAGTTGCTGCTTCAGAAGGAGATTTTCGGCCATGACGGCGCGACCGCCACCGGGTTTGATCATCTTTGCCAGTGTAGTAACCAGGTGAAGCAGTAGATAAATGAGGTCCTTCATGCCGTAGAGGGTAGTATCCATAAGAAAAAGCCGCAATAGCTAACCTTCTGATACTATTGATGAATTACTAATTCGCCAGGGACAGGTTATAGCCGAAGATCATGAAAGAATAATGTGTGTACCTGACCACGCCAGCCAGTTCGTGCTCCACGATCTCATTCAGTTTGAAGACAATTTCATCTTGATTAGGTAATTCTGAACGCATAGACATAGCTCATTCCTCCGTGAAGATGTGTAGGCAAGTATAGTCGGTTCGCGACTGCTTGGATGACCTGAGAAATTAGATTCTGAGTCGCCTATGACCGCCACCCATGCCCCGCTCGAGATTTGCCGCGAGGTGAGTACCCTGGAGCCGAGGGGATGGCCACAAAAGCTACTTCCGCTTTTTCCGTTTCTGCTCGAGCAGGTCGCTAGCCAGGTCAGCAACTTTGTGGTTGATGTCACGAATGAGCTTATAGATGGCACCAATGGATCTGTCTTGAACCTTTTTGACATCCGCCGCAGTTTCTTCCAAGCCCAAGCTGTCTAGCATCGTGACGGGAAGATCCAAAATAGCGCGATTTATTTCTTCAGCAGTACTGGCCCCTTTTTCGATAATTTCCTCCACCAGTCGGGTTAACTTCGGTTCCTTATTTATTTTGCGTGCTTTCTTTGTCGTGCTTGATTTTTGTTGAGTCACAATACTCTCCTTTTATCAATTCTTTGGCTTGTAAGTAGCTTATTCGACATGGCTTTGATTGATTGCGCCATGACCCAGATCATCAACAATGGAAATATGGTTCTCTCAACACAATTCCATCTCCCACCTCTGCGCCCCAGTCTGTACCACCGGCTCACCCCATGAGGCCACCCATGCCCCGCCTGGAGTTTGCCGCCACGTGGCCGCTCTGGGGCAGTGAGAGGTGCGCAGGGCGTGGTCAAAAGCCCGCTGGCGAAGATCCAGGTTAGCGCCGTATTCGAACGCGCCTGAAGACTAGTCCAATGCAGCACACCAGAAATGCAGAAAAGAAAAGCGACCATTGCGATGATGACGGTATTGCCTCTGGGTTTGGTAACGACAGGAGGCCGGCCTTCACCCAGAACTGTTTTCTTACTTTAAACGTTGGCGCGATGTCAGTCTGAGACCAGTCTAACGTGTAGTTGCCATCTGGTAGCACGCCTAGATTGGCGTTCTGCGTAAAAATAACTGCCTCGGCGCCTTCGACAACTGGACAGCCCATTGCGACGACATT
>JANPDE010000434.1:0-4339 GCA_031431315.1 Haliea sp. | reverse complement strand
CGAGCGGGCCATCGACGAGCGCGGGAGCCGGGGGGAGGTCGTAGTCCCAGAGGTCATGGTGTACAACCTGGAAGTGCCACCGGTATTCGCCCGTATTCCCGTCCACGGCTACGATCGAGTTACCGAATAAGTTTTCTCCGGGGCGGTCACCGCCGTAGTAGTTGGAAGAAGGGCTGCCCAGAGTGAAGTACAAGAGCCCCAACTCGTTGTCGACCGTCATGTGCGGCCCCCACGCATTGGTGCCGGATCGATCTTTCCACCCGTCGTCCAGCCATGTCTCATGACCCATTTCACCAGGCCTGGGCACACTGTGGAACACCCACTTCCTGGCGCCGGTCACTGCGTCGAACGCTCGCGTGTCTCCAGCCTGATTGGGGTCTTGGGGCGTCTCCATAACCGTGGCGCCAACAGCAATCACATCCCCGAACACTACGGGAACGCCACGCCAGAGCATCCCCGTATCGACGACACCAGACTGTCCAAACTCGGTCTCAGGCCGTCCCGTGGCCGCGTCGAGGGCAATAAGTTTACGCCCTGAGGTAAAGACGATCCTCGGCGCCTCTTTCTCATTGCCAGGCCAATAATTGACGCCAAACAGGCTGGCCTGGTCGTCACCGGTGAGAGAATACCGCCAGACTTCCTTACCATTTGTTGTGTCGATTGCCGCTACCATGCTACCCGCGGCCACATACATCACGCCGTCCACAACAACTGGAACGACCTTGATACCGACGCGGGTTTCAGCCTCATCCTGCTCGGGTTGCATTCCAAAAGAAGGATATGTCCAGGCCAGCTGCAATTTCGCGACATTTTCCACCGTAATCTGATCAAGCGGTGAGTACCTGGTGCTTGCAGGATCGCGGTTAAAATGAGGCCAATCACCGGCAGCGACCCCGTTGGCGTAAGAAGACGGCGCACCCACCATGATCAAACCCAGGGCGCCAAATACCGCGGAGCGCATTCTTATCTCCAATTAAAACGAAATAGCCCTCACTGGGAGTATGCCGCTATCGGCCTGGTTGTAAACAGGCATATACCTCTTACACCAGCCAAGTGAGTTCCCTGGCTGTTTTGTGAATTGAGCAATTCTCCAGTTTAATATAGCCTGCATACACTGGTCTAACAAAAAGGGCACTTTTTCTGGAAGCTGCAATGAAAGTCGTTACGCTTATTCTCAGCCTGCTGGCCCTGCTTAACTCTTCTTCAGCATTCGCCGACGACATTCAAATAAAGGCCATTCTGGTTACAGGCGCCAGTTCGGGTATCGGCCTTCAAATAACAGAGTTACTGTCCGGGAGTGGCTACCTTGTGTACGCGGGAGCGCGCAAAGAGGAGGATTTGAAACGACTGGATGCGATGAAAAATGTAGAATCAGTCCGCCTGGATGTCACCGTTCAATCGGACATTGATGCTGCGGTTAAACTCGTCAGAAAAAGGGGCCGCGGGCTATACGGGCTTGTCAACAACGCCGGCGTTCTAGTGACAGGGCCGTTGATTGAGGTCCCGGTTGAACAGTTACAGTGGCTGTTTGACGTAAATGTCTATGGCCCTTATCGGTTAACCCAAGCCTTTGCTCCGTTAATCATTGAAAGCAAGGGCCGCATTGTCAATATCAGCTCAATTCACGGAATATCTTCTCATCCTTTTGGCGGCCATTACAGTATGAGCAAGCACGCGCTGGAAGCATTCACCGACAGCCTGGCGGCGGAGATGGAGCGGTTTGGCGTGAACGTAAGCGTGGTCGAGCCGGGCAGCTTCAAATCAAATGCCGGTGCGGCCGCGCTTGAAAGGCTGGATAGAATAAAATACTGGGATTCGGACACGTCATATCCCGAAGAGCTGAAGTTTTTTAAGTCGCCGAAAGACGGCGGCCCGCCCAGGATAAAGCAGGACCCCGTTGAAGTCGCCCAAGCTGTAAAGCATGCATTGTTCTCAGCTACGCCAAAGCGACGTTACCTCGTAGCAGGCGCCTTGACCGTTCATTCGACACTTAGTAATGCTATGGTGAGGATACTGCAGCTAAATCAGGACCAGCCACACACCATGAACCGGAATCAGCTGATAAAGCTGCTCGACCAGCAACTGGAAAAAGTCAATTAAGCCTACGGTTTTTGTCTTTCCTGGCACATAACCTAGCGGTGTTGACAATAAAAAGCCCGCACAGGGCGGGCAGGAATAGCTATGGGATTGTCAGATCGCGACATCCTTTATTTTTAGAAAATCTTTTTAGGTTTGTTCCATTTTCGAAGCTCCGAAAATCTCAACCATTCTCGAGCAAAATTTAGGGCCTCTCGATGACCATCGTGCGGAAGTAAAACCGTCTCAAGCTCCTTGATCCAAGCTTTGATTTCGTGCGGCGGGGAAAAAGGCGTCACTGGAGGATCGATTAACTGCATGTCTGTTACGAAATTTAAGTTAGACATTAGCAGCTCCTTTATGATGCAAGTTGAAGCGGCCCCCACGCACCGGGCGGGCAAGATTGCCTAGTAGAAACCGGGTCATAGCAAGCACCCGGGTTCATTAAAGTACATCAGCGTAACGTGGGCTGCCATTGGAGTATCTGGATATGGTGAAGCGCGTCACATTTCCAACTGCGAGTATTGCTCAGGTGTGATCAACTTCATGATTGCCCCCTGGTCACAAATGAAAAAGCCCGCACAAGGCGGGCAAAACTACCTAAGGAGTAGCCGAATCGCAACATGGACCCGGCATCTTTAGAGTAGTTCAGCGTGAAAGGTGTCGCCATCGAATGGCCAGAATACGGTGAAGCAGGTCTCATTTCTTACTGTGAGAGTTTCTCAAGTGTGACGGTGTTCATGGTGTGACCACGGTAAACACTACACCATCGGTGTTGGGGCACCCACTCCCTGGCTGGGCTGGTGCGCGCCCTATATCTGTGCAATATAATGGCGGAACGACCTACAACGGGTCGAAAAATCGAAAGAGAGGGTATTCGCGTGACGATAAGAAAATATTTTTCTGGTCTGGCTATGCTTGCTGTTTTCATTTTCGGATACACCTGCGCTGCGGTAGCGCAGCAGGGCAACACGCCTGGCGCCACTCCAACTCTGACCGCTCCCGATATCGATGCACTTGAAGCGGAGGACAGTAAGGCCAAAGAACGCACTGGTCCATGCTGCCACACCAAAGGCGTTCCCGAGTGCGGCGGGGCCTGCGATATTTGTTGCCAGGAGAATGAACAGGCGTCCTGTGTCGCTGGTGGTTGCGATCCCAACAATACATTTGCCTGCACCTGTGCTGTCACTACATCGTGCAGTTGTAATTAGTCGCTGGGATAATTGCGTCTACGACGGAGCAGCCACGCTGCGGTTCGGATACAACTCGACGGTCAACTGATAGAGGGCGTCGTCAAATCCATCGTCCGGGTGTGCGGCGCAGTATTTTTCCAGCCACACCATGATGGTTTTACTATTCTTTTTCCCCGCAATATCGTAAGTGTTGGCTGCCAGCCTGTTGACGGCCGTTAGATACCCGATGGTGTAAAGCGAGAATCCGTACAGGTCACCCCAGTCGTCCTGCTGCTTGGCTTTTGCCAGCGCTTTGTTCAGCCCGCGACAGCTCGCTATGGCATCTATCGACTTCACTTGAAACTTTTTGCGCGCATCCGAAGCAAATGCCGGGGCGATAACAACGGACAACAGCACAACCATCAGGAATCGAATTACAGCCATATTGCGGGTCGAGGGCATCTCCATGGCCTTTGTATTCGCGCCTAGCGATTGCGTGCGAGCTGAGCCTCAAGCTTTGCCTTCATCGGCAACACCCATTGCGCCTTGAGCTGGGCAGATAACAGGCCGGCATCCTCGAGCTCGTCACACAGCTTCATCTGGTGGGTGAAATCGAACAGGTCGAACTGGCGACAGATCCTGGCGTCATCGTCCAGGGTCAGAAAGGAAATGCCGGGTGTTTCAAAATAGGAACCCTCTTTACGCAAGCCCGGACCACGGTTCATCCAGTGGGTCACCAGCTTGTTACCCGCCCCCGTGTACACCCCCATGTAGGGGAAGGTCCAGCCCTCCCAGCCCACCTTCATATCGCGCCCATAGTGGGTGGCCTTAATTTCGTCAATACCGTGGGCAGTCACGTCCATCACCCCGGCATACTGGCAAGTGTAGATACAGTCACGCGCGTAGATCTCGTCCACGAAGAACAGCCAGTCGTTGCTGCGAGAGGCTTCCTCGTGGGCGGCGATCAGTTTATTCGCCGTTGCCCGCAGTACCTCATCACTCAACATGTTCATGGTTTACTCTCTTGTCCAGCGTCCGCTAGAGATAGGCCCGCACCAACTCACTGACCGCAGCACGCACATTGTTGCGGC
>JANPDE010000433.1:0-8750 GCA_031431315.1 Haliea sp. | reverse complement strand
GGCAAATAGGCGGTGTGGCATCCTGCCGCTGAAAACTCAGCACTGTTTTGCCGTTGACCACTGTTATAGCAGTACTGAATCACCAGTCTTTCCGGTATTGAAGGTGTGGCGCGAGTGCTGGAAGCTGAAAAGTCGAGATGTTCTTGTGCGTCGGGCAAATACAGGGCGACCTGTTGTGCATGCACACTAGCTGCAAGACAGGCCTGCAGCGTTGCATCGATCTGTTCTCGGGTCATGGCACCGGCAAAGTTACGCGCACAGTCGTACAGCACCCTGGTGCGTTGCTCGCGCTGCTGCGCCTGGTACAGTTGTCGCTGCAGCATGCTGGATAAATGGCTGATCAGTAGTGCCACCAGCAACATCACGACAAAGGTCACAAGATACTGGCTATTGTGCACGGCAAAGGAAAAGCGCGGCGCGACAAACAGGAAGTCAAACAACGCCACACTGAGGAACGCAGCCAGAATGCCAGGCCCCTGTCCCAACCAGGCCGCCGTTATCGCCACCGTCAGCAGAAAAAGCATAACGATGTTGGCAAGATCCAACCGACCCAGCAGGGGTAGACAAAGTACAGCACAGGCGGCACCGAGCAACACGGCGACCATATAACGTGTTGCAGGCTGCCAAACTTTATTCCGGACTAGCTTCATGACGACTCCACCTAAGCTGATCGAGGATACCCACGATCAGTACAGACCCATTGTGTCAGCACGAATATAAAAATGGTGTAAAGATGCCACAAGTACCGGCATTCTTTGGGGATTTGCCCCGATTTGCGTACAATGCCCGTTGCCATCCGCAGCGTGGGTTGAGATTTTTTGTCCTGATGAATCAAATAGATACAGACTCGAACGCGCATACGCCCATGATGCAGCAGTTCTTGCGCATCAAAGCAAATCACCCGAAAGACCTGTTGTTCTACCGCATGGGTGATTTCTACGAGCTGTTTTATGAGGATGCCAGGCGCGCGGCGCAGCTGCTGGATATCACGCTTACCTCGCGGGGCAAATCCGCCGGCGAATCCATTCCCATGTGCGGCGTCCCCTACCACGCCGCCGAAAATTACCTCGCTCGCCTCGTAAAGGCCGGAGTCTCAGTCGCCATTGCGGAGCAGATCGGCGACCCGGCCACCAGCAAGGGGCCCGTAGATCGCCAGGTGGTGCGGATTGTGACGCCGGGCACCTTGTCCGATGAAGCACTTCTGGACGACAAGGTCGACAACCTCTTACTGGCCATAACCCAGCGCCAGCAGCATTACGGCATCGCTTACCTGGACCTGAGCACGGGGCGATTTCGGGTGCTGGAGATCAGTGGTGAGGAAGCATTGACCGGCGAATTGCAGCGACTGGATCCGGCGGAGACCCTGTACCACGAATCCATCTATCACCCGGCCATTAATACGCGCCGCGGGGCGCGCAGCCAGCCCGCCTGGGAATTTGATTCACAGAGTGCCCGCCGGGCCCTCAACACCCAATTCCAGACTCACGATTTGCAGGGCTTTGGCTGCGACAGCCTGGACCTGGCCATTGGCGCCGCGGGCTGCCTGCTGCAATACGTCAAAGATACACAGCGCGGCAATCTGCCGCACATTCGCACGTTGCAGCAGGAAAACCGTGCGGACAGCCTTATCCTCGACGCCGCGACACGGCGCAACCTGGAGATCGACGTCAACATGACCGGCGGCCACAGCAATACGCTGCTGTCGGTGATGGACCAGTGTGTGACGGCCATGGGCAGCCGCATGCTGCGGCGCTGGTTGCACCGGCCGTTGACTGATGTCGAGGCACTGCGATCACGGCACGCGGCGATTCACGCGCAGTGCGAGAACGACTCGTTTGAGGCGGTGCGCGGTGCGCTCAAGGGCGTGGGTGATATGGAACGCATTCTCACTCGGGTTGCCCTGCGCTCCGCCCGTCCCCGAGACCTGACGCGACTGCTCAGCTCACTGCAGGCGTTGCCACAATTGCGCGAGACACTGTCGCAACTCGACGCACCGCTGTTGCGTACGCTCAGTGAACAGGCCGGCGACTATCCTGATCTTTGCCGCTTGTTAGAGCGTGCAATTATTGACAACCCGCCTGTCGTTATCCGCGATGGCGGGGTCATTGCCGACGGCTATGACCCGGACCTCGATGAACTACGCCAGATCAGCAGCCATGCGGGTGACTTTTTACTGGACATCGAAACACGCGAGAAACAAGCCACCGGCATCAGCACGTTGAAAGTCGGTTACAACCGCGTGCACGGATATTACATAGAGATCAGCCGTGCCCAGTCAGACAAGGCTCCCACCAGCTATATGCGGCGCCAGACGCTAAAGAATGCAGAGCGCTTCATCACTCCCGAGCTGAAAGCCTTCGAGGATAAGGCTCTGTCCAGCAAGAGTCGCGCAATGGCCCGGGAAAAATTCCTGTACGAAGACCTGCTGGAACGCCTCAACCAGCGGTTGTCGCCATTGCAGGATACTGCCGCTGCAGTGGCTGAAATTGACGTCCTGGCCAACCTCGCGGAGCGCGCTGACACGCTCCATTTATGCCAACCACAATTCTGTGATGAACAGGTGTTTGAGGTGATAGCCGGGCGCCATCTGGTGGTGGAGCAAGTCCTGCAGGAACCGTTTATCGCCAACGATACGCTGCTCGATAAACACAGGCGCATGCTGCTTATCACCGGGCCCAATATGGGCGGTAAATCCACCTATATGCGCCAGAACGCGGTGATTGCCCTGCTCGCCCATATCGGCAGCTATGTGCCGGCCAGCGCCGCGAAACTGGCGCCTATCGATCGCATCTTCACCCGCATCGGCTCCTCCGATGACCTGGCCGGTGGCCGCTCCACCTTCATGGTGGAAATGACCGAAACCGCTAATATCCTGCACAACGCCAGTCGCCACAGCCTGGTGTTGATGGATGAGGTCGGGCGTGGGACCAGCACTTTCGACGGTCTCAGCCTGGCCTGGGCGACTGCGGTGCACCTGGCGCGGACGGTCCAGGCGTTTACCCTCTTTTCCACGCACTATTTCGAACTGACCAACCTGCCCGAGTTGTGCCCCACCCTGGCCAATGTGCATCTGGACGCCACCGAGCACCAGGATCACGTGGTGTTCCTGCACAATATTCAGGAAGGGCCGGCCAATCGAAGCTTCGGCCTGCAGGTGGCAAAGCTGGCCGGCATCCCGGTCCCGGTACTGCAGGCAGCACGGGAAAAGCTCAAGGAACTGGAGCACGGCGCACTAGCCGGTGCCGCGCGGGAGCCGGTGAGCGCAGCCCAAAACGATCTGTTCAGTCCGTCCCAGCCACACCCGGTGGTTGACTCGCTATATGCCCTGGATGTGGATGAACTGACTCCCCGGCAAGCCCTCGACAAACTCTATGAACTCAAGGCACAACTGGATTAATTCCACGTCGGATTCAAGGGACGATCCAGCCTCGTCGCTGGGTGTGACAGCCCTCACAGTGCCTGGAATATCACGCTGTCAGGCCTTCATTTCTGTACCTCCAGCAGGTAAACTACCGCCCCGTAGTCCAGACAGCCGTCGCAACCGCATCACCCCAGAGGCATTTCAGGAATGACATTTGTTGTAGGCGAAGATTGCATCAACTGCAAGCACACCGACTGTGTAGAGGTCTGCCCGGTTGATTGCTTTTACGAGGGGCCCAACTTCCTGGTGATCCACCCCGATGAATGTATTGATTGCGCCCTGTGCGAACCGGAGTGCCCTGTAAACGCCATCTTCTCCGAGGACGAGTTGCCTGAAGACCAGGCCGGCTTCCTGGCGCTCAATGCTGAACTTGCTGAAATCTGGCCCTGCATTACCGAAATGAAGGGTGGCCTACCCGACGCGGAAGAGTGGGCAGGCAAACCCAACAAACTGGCGTTATTGCAGCGCTAAGCGCCACACAGACATCCGGGAACCCCGTTATGGCAACATACCGGGGTTCTTTTTATTCACTCTGCTAGACTGCGTTCATGACTGAACCCCAACCTCCTTTCACCCTGGATTGGCGTATCGCTTTCGGGCTGACCGTCACCGTACTGTGGATAAGCGCGGGCTTGGCTTACCTGCTGGGTATTGTGGGGGCAGACAAATTTATCCACCTGCCGACAGCGGATATCGGCAGTTTCCTGGAAGGCGCCTTTGCACCCCTGGCCTTTCTCTGGCTGGTCATCGGCCACTTCATGCAACAGAGAGAGATCAGTTCCAACACCAGGGCCATCAAACTGCAGGAACAAAGCGCCAGGCGACTGGAGTTACACTCGCGCCAGGATAGCTATTTTAAGCTGCTGAGTCTGGTACAGGACCAACTGGGTGCGATCGCTGGGTTTCACTTTATGTCGGTCTGCGGTCCAACGGGTACTGGCGAGATTAGCTCAGTGGAATTTATGGAACAGCGCGCTCACGCCGCGAGCGGTGATCACGCATGGTTTATCCGAAAAATGATTGGAATGATCGCCGGCGACATAGACAACGACGACAGAATGCAGGAAATTTTCTTTAGTACCGCCGTCCGCACCCGCCATACAGAAAATTACAGCAGGACATTTAAAAAACTGTTGGGCGCGGCACGCGCCGTTGATACAGACGATATGGTCACGGATGCCCTGCTCAACGGATCCGCAGAGGGACTGCTATACCGCATCATCCTCCATGCAAAAGGAGAGGGGCGCTTGGACATGACCCTCGGTCCAGTGACTCCGCCCCCGATGGGGGCTCCCCCAAACGGCTAGAGCGCGTTCAGCTCCAACTGGCGAAATTTCACTGTACCGTCTGCCCAGTGCTGCAAGGCGATAAAACCGGCCGTCGGGTTTGCATTATCAATCACAGCGGTAGTGACCCCGTTGACCTTCACCTCAATGGCAGCGCCCTTGGCCGTCACCTCGTAGGTATTCCAATGCCCCACCGTCTCTACCTTGGCCATGGGCGGCATAAAGTGCATTACGACAGCTCCCGTGCGAGCTTCCTGCTGTGGGTGTTCGTCCCAGATATTGAGCTCGTAACAGGTTTCGGGGTGAATACGGGAACGATCCCGGCAGCGGATGAAGATGCCTGAATTGGTCGTTGCGTCCACCCAGAATTCCACCCGCAGGTAGAAATCACCGTAGTCCTTCTCGCTGACCAGGAAACCATCATCGTTGCCGCTGCCCACGATGGCCTGATCCACCACAGACCATTGTCCGGCGCCTGCAATCTGCCAGCCACCAAGGCTGTGTCCGTCGAACAGCGTAACGGGGTCAGCGTGGGCCAATTGCGCGATACAGAGAACGCCAGCGGCGATATTCCTGATCATGATTGAACACTGCACCATTGGCGGCCGCCAACTTACCTGGGGTGGTTCTCGAAAAACTCCAGCAGTAGCGGATCACCCGACCGTTCCAGATACGCCACCGCCATACCCTCACGGTAGCGCTTACTCCAAAAGGCCTTATAGCCCACCGCCTGCGCTGCCGCGATACTTGTTTCCAATTCATCGACAATAAACCGCAAATGGTGCATGCCTTCGCGACCGGCGTCCAAAAATTCCTTGTGGGGACAGCCGCCGGACACCCACTCAATCAGTTCGATCTCTATGTCTCCACTTTTGCCGAAGGCGATGCGCATATTGCACTCCTCCTGCACTCCGCGGTAGTCATAGGTCATGGGGCCGGGATCTAGGGTGGAGAAGGGTCCGAACAAGGGTTCGTAGAGCGCCAGCGCCTGCTCCAGGTTGCGCACCACGAAACCCACCTGGTCGAGATCAGGCAGATCCAACTGCCGGCGAATGTCTTCAGGCATCGTTAACACTTAACTGAACAGCGAATCACCACTCAGTCCCTGCGTCTCCATGATACTGCGCAGCCGCTTGAGCGCGTCGACCTGAATTTGCCGCACACGTTCCCGGGTCAGGCCAATCTCACGGCCCACTTCTTCGAGCGTACTGCTTTCGTAACCGCGCAGGCCAAAGCGACGCGACACCACTTCCCGCTGCTTGTCTGAAAGCTCCTCCAGCCAGACGGCGATATTGTCCTTGATGTCCATATCCTGCAACAATTGGGAGGGATCACAGACCTGGATATCGGCAATCAAATCCACCATGGAGTTGTCCGAATCAGGACCCACGGGGGTGTCCATCGAAATGACGCGCTCGTTAAGTCCCAACAAACGTTTCACGTCGGCGACTGGACGATCCAGCATTTCTGCTATCTCTTCGGCAGACGGTTCGTGATCAAGTTTTTGCGTAAGTTGGCGCGCGGCGCGCAAGTAGATGTTGAGTTCCTTCACCACATGAATGGGCAAGCGTATGGTTCGGGTCTGGTTCATGATTGCCCGTTCTATGGTCTGGCGTATCCACCAGGTCGCATAGGTCGAAAAACGAAAACCCAGGTCGGGATCGAATTTCTCAACCGCCCTGATCAACCCGAGATTGCCCTCTTCAATCAGGTCCAGCAGGGTAAGTCCACGGTTTATATAGCGGCGTGAGATTTTTACCACCAGGCGCAGATTGCTCTCAATCATGCGCTGGCGTCCCGACTCATCACCACTGCGCGCCTGGCGGGCGTAATACTTTTCTTCATCGGCGGTCAGCAGCGGAGAGTAGCCGATCTCATTCAGGTACAACTGGGTGGCATCGAGCGACTTCTCCGCTCTGGGGGACACTTCGCCTTTGACGCGATCAAAATCGTCTTCACTAAGATCAATCGATGGTTCAAGCCACTCTGAAATAGCCAGCGTTTCCTGCCCTGTATCTTCGGAGTGGAGGTGCGCATGATTTTCGGAATGTCGGGAGCGAGTACTGACAGGAGCTGTTTTACGCACGACTACGGACCGCTTTACGGCAGAGCCTGATTTCGAATTCCGTTTCGAGCCTGTGATTGTCGGATCCACATCCATGGCCATAGCCCACTCTTCTATTTGTATGAATACTCAGAGTATTTTTCGCCGGGCTCACCAGACTAACCCAGGACTATTGCAAATTGCAATCAAGCTTCAGAACTGCCTTATTATTCTAGTTTTCGCTAGTATTTTGCGGTCTCTAGCACCCCAATAATGCCCTATTTGCCCGACCGCTACCGCCGCGGCAGTACCCTTAGCGGGTCAATAGGCTTACCTTCCTTGCGAATCTCAAAGTGCAGTTTCACCATGTCTGTTCCAGAACTGCCTTTTTCTGCAATGGTTTGCCCGGCCACGACCGCCTGACCTTCTGCGACCAGTAAACGCTCATTGTGCCCGTAGGCACTGAGATAAATCTCGTTGTGCTTGATAATCAGCAACTCGCCGAACCCGACAATACCCGTCCCTGCATAGACCACTTTACCCGCCGCCACAGCCACAATGGGGTCTCCGCGCGCGCCGCCGATATCAATTCCCTTGTGCACACTCTCAGAAAAGTCCCGGGTCACCGGACCCGATGTAGGCCAAAGCCAGGACCCGACCTTGGCACCCACATAGTTACCGGTGCCAGTCTCTGGTTTGGTCGCAGCAATAGAGGGGCTTGGCACGGGTGCCGTAACTGGACCAGGCGTAGTGGGTATGCTGCGCGGGACCATGAGCGGTGCGACTGCGCCGGATGAGCCAGAACCTGGGGCAGGTGTATACACAGGCGAAGGCGCCCGCACGGGAGGTGCTACGCCTACCTTAGGGGGAGCCCTAGTGGGTGCCGTAGCGGGTGTCTTGGCAACAGCAATGCCGGGCAAGCCTGCCTCATTCAAATAGATGCGCTGGCCGGGATAAATCGTGTAGGGCGGCATGATCTTGTTAGCCGCCGCCACCTTGCGAAAATCAAGGCCATAGCGAAATGCAATGGAATACAGCGTATCTCCGCGCTTTACGCTGTAGGCAGGATACTGCGGCTGTGTCGACCGGTCCTCCACGGGCGCGCGCGTATTACCGCCACACGCCACCAGAGCGCACAACACCAGACTCAATAAAATCCTCGCTAGCAAACGCTTTCCTCAACAGGGGTATCACCGAGAGCGGGCATGAACCCAATGGGATTGTCCCAGCCAGATGCGGGCCATTACTTTTCTTTACCGGAGCGTAGCGGCACAAAATACACGGCCTCTACAATTTCTGTTTCGTAACCCTCGTGCGTGCGCGTTACCACCTGCAAATGCTGTATCTCACCGCCCACGGGTATCACCATGCGACCGCCCGTTGCCAACTGTAAAAGCAGGTCCTCGGGGATTCGATCCGGGGCAGCCGTCACGACGATACCGTCAAAGGGGCCGCACTCCTCCCACCCCATACCACCGTCCGCATGACTCATATGGATATTGCGCAGCTTGAGCTGACGCAAGCGCTGGCGTGCCTTTTGTTGCAAAGCCTTGATGCGCTCCACGCTAAACACTTCATCAACCAGTTGCGCCAGTATCGCGGTTTGATAGCCGGAGCCAGTGCCAATTTCCAGGACCCGCGCACGCGGTCCTGCCGCCAACAGCAATTCTGTCATCCGCGCTACAACATAGGGTTGTGACAAGGTTTGCTGGAAGCCTATGGGCAGTGCAACATCTTCATAAGCACGATGCGCCATGGCTTCATCAAGGAACAGGTGACGCGGCGTCGTGCGCATGACATCCAACACGGCCGCATTGCTCACACCCTGCTCCACCAGTCGCTGGACTAAACGCTCCCGCGTGCGCTGGGAAGTCATCCCAATGCCATGGAGATCAATCCTGTTCACTACCGATACCACTGTCTATACACCCCTCTTTATACTGCACGAACTCCGCAAGCAGTGCAGTGGCATAGCTGCCAGCACCCAGCGAAAAATCCA
>JANPDE010000432.1:0-3448 GCA_031431315.1 Haliea sp. | reverse complement strand
ATTGCCACCACATTCTGCTCGCTCTTTGTTCAAGCGGGGGCCGGCGCGGTCTTCGCAATAGTACCGCTGATCAAACGCCGCATGACGGGGCAAATTGCCGGCATGACCGGCGCGTTTGGCAACGTGGGAGGGGTGGCCTATCTCACCGTATTGTCCTTCGTCGATGTCTCCACGTTCTTTACCATCATCGCCGGCAGTGCCGTCGTTTGCCGTATTATTGTGCAATTCATCGAGGAACCGGCCGGCCAGCAGCGTGAAGTGCTGCCGGACGGTACGGTACAATTGATCGAGCTTACCTGACATGAACGCCGCACAACCTGTAACTGAAGAGCCCGCGCCGCCACTGGACAAACTGCGACTCAATGTCGGGCAATACAGTGTGGCGGGCCGTAAAGAGCAGAACGAGGACGCCATCGGTATTCGTATTCCCGATGGCAACCTGCTGACCACCAAAGGGGCTGTCGCTGTTATCGCAGACGGGGTCAGCGCGGCCGAAGCCGGCCGCGAAGCCAGTCACACCTGCGTGTCGAATTTTCTGTCGGACTATTTTTCCACACCGGAGTCGTGGAGTGTGAAGCTGTCGGCGCAGCGGGTGCTCGCTGCCCTCAACCGCTGGCTGTACAGCTGCGGCCAGGGCATCCACGACAACCGCAGGGGCTACATCACCACCATGAGTACGGTGGTGCTCAAATCCCATACTGCACACATTTTTCACGTGGGGGACAGCAGGGTCTACCGCCTGCGCGACGGTGTACTGGAACAACTGACAAAAGATCACAGCACACCCGTGTCTGACCAGCACGCCTATCTGGTTAGAGCCATGGGCCTGGATGTGCACCTGGAAGTTGACTACCAGGCCGTTCCCTTGCAGCAGGACGACCTGTTCCTGCAAACCACGGATGGCCTACACGATGTCTTGAGTCTCCACGCCATTCGCGGCATCCTCATCCAGGGCAGCACCGATCTGTCTGCCGTGTGCCAGCAGCTGGCGGAAGCGGCGCTGCAGGCGGGTAGCCAGGACAATCTCAGCTGCCAGTTGCTGCACGTGGAAGCACTACCCGCAGCCGAGATCAACGAGGTCATCAGCCAACTCACGCAGCTGCAATTCCCTCCCTTTCTCGAGAAAGGAATGATTCTGGACGGCTATCGTATCGTGCGGGAACTGCATGCCAGCACCCGCAGCCAGGTCTATCTGGTAGAGGATACGGCCGGTGGCGAACACTATTGCATGAAAACACCATCGGTCAATTTTGAAGATGACCCGGCCTACATCGAACGTTTTGTCATGGAAAGCTGGATCGGGTCACGCATCAATAGTCCGCATGTGGTTAGGGTCATCACGCCCCGTCGCCCCAAAAGCTGCCTCTATTACCTGACCGAGTATGTCAATGGTATGACACTGTCCCGGTGGATGCGGGAGAATCCCCAACCAGCCGTGGGCGAGGCGGTGTTTCTGATCGACCAGATCGCCAAGGGGATTCGCGCCATGCACCGGCGCGAAACCCTGCACCAGGACATCAAGCCGGATAACATTTTGATCGACCACCATGGCCAGGTAAAAATTGTCGACTTCGGCGCCTGCCACGTAGCGGGGATTGCCGAGATTGCGACTCCGCTGCAACGCGATATCGCCCTGGGCACCGCCACCTATTCCGCACCGGAATACACCCTCGGGCTGCCAGCCAATTACAAAGCAGACCTGTTCTCATTGGCGGTTATCAGCTACGAGATGTTGACCGGGAAACTACCCTTTGGCGGTAAGCTGGAGCACTGCAAGACAGAACGGGACTTTCTCGCCACCACTTATACCGAAAGCTACAAACTGAATCCCCTAGTGCCTCTGTGGATCGACGGCGCGCTAAAAAAGGCGCTGCGCTTCCATGAGGAACGCCGTCACGCGGATGTGTCAGAGTTTGTCTACGAGTTGCAGCATCCCAATCCGCACTATCTGGAATATCACCAGCGGCCGCTGTTGGCGCGCGACCCGCTAAAAGCTCTGAAAATCCTTTGCGTCGTCCTGGTCGTCACACAGATTGTCAGCCTGATACTGCTGCTGCGCTAATACGGCGGATTTTTTTTGGGTTCGGAGTCGAATGGCACTTACTTAAGCGGCTAGACCGGCGCCAAACCAAGTAGAACTTGTCGGGACACGCCTTAAATACGTCCATGTAGGCTCGCTTCGGCCAACCATGGCCTCAGACGGTCCCGTCAAGCTCTAATTGGTTTGACGCCGATGTGTTGCTCTTCAGCTTAAGTAAGTGCCATTCGACTCCGACCCTTAATATCAAGCGCGCAAACCAGAGCTTGTAAACGTAGGAACTGCGGAGCTTTGGTGTTACAACAGACCCTTATAGTGATCGCCACAAAAGCCACGGTATTGCATGAAGCGTACACACCGGGCTTTTTCTTTTAGGTCATCCGGCGCGCCCGCACCGAATTTTTTATGTAGCACCTCCGCTGCCACTGCGCACCAGTCTATGTCCAACTCCGCCATGGCTGCCGCCACATCGGGGGTCGACACTCCGCGCTCCCGCAGTTCCTCGCGCAAACGTAACGGCCCATATCCGCGACTGCTGCGTTGCCGGGCATAGCTTACGGCAAAGCGCACATCGCTCTGTAAGCGCTGCTCGATGAGTCGTGACAGCTGTTCATCCACGCTTGCAGCATCGGGGAATCGGCGTTGCAGTCTAGTGCGCAGTTCGTGTACAGAATGCTCACGTCGCGCCAGCAGGTTCATTGCCGCGAGACGGATATTTGCAGGATTGTTCTCTATAGCACTGGAAGATTCTTGCTCAGGCATAATAAAAAAAGGCGCCGGGGGCTTGAGTGGGGTAAGCGGGACCCCGGCGCCAGTGGAAAACGTTCAAGGGCGGTGCGGCGGCCGGCGTGTTACTCCTCCGGCGTACTCTCCTCGACACTCGCGTCGACATCCACGGCTGCCGCATCAGCGGCTGCGGTAGCAACCGATGCGGCAACTTTGACCGGCGCGCCTACATTTAGCATTTGCGCACGAATCTGCCCTTCTATCTCACTCGCAACTGCGGGATTGTCTCCCAGGAACTTGGCGGCATTGGCTTTGCCCTGACCGATCTTATCGCCCTTGTAGGCGTACCAGGCACCGGACTTCTCCACCAGGTTCAGTTTCACACCCCAGTCGATGACTTCGCCCATGCGGTAAATGCCGTGACCGTACATAATCTGGAATTCCGCCTGTTTGAACGGTGGCGACACCTTGTTCTTGACCACTTTCACTCGCGTCTCGTTGCCGATCACCTCGTCTCCATCTTTCACAGCGCCAATGCGGCGAATATCCAGGCGTACCGAAGAATAAAACTTGAGGGCATTACCACCGGTAGTGGTTTCCGGGCTGCCAAACATCACACCAATTTACATACGAAACTGATTGATAAAAATAACCAGGGTGCCGGTCTGCTTTATGGCGGCGGTC
>JANPDE010000431.1:0-1937 GCA_031431315.1 Haliea sp. | reverse complement strand
AACGGACAGCGCATCGTATTGCTGGAGCGATTCACCGTGGCCGGCTGGCACGACCATCTACTGCGTTTTCGCCCACAGGCTAGCGGTCTGCCGCCGGCGGGCATTCAAATGATACTGGACACCGGCATTCCCCGCGCCGACCTGTCCTGCCTGCGCGGCATCGGGACCGGTGCGGCGCCGCTTGATCCGGGCGCGCACCGTGCATTCGAAGAACGCTACGGCGTGCCCATCCTGCTCGCCTACGGCGCCACCGAGTTTGGTGGCCCGGTAACCCGGATGACGGCCGAGCTGCATGACATCTGGGGCAGCAGAAAATTTGGCAGCGTCGGCCACGCCTTGCCGGGCGTAAAGTTGCGTGTTGTCGACGAGGATACCGGAGTAATCCTGCCCCCCGGAACCGAGGGCAGATTGGAAGTCATTTCACCCCGCATAGGGCCAGACTGGATACGCACCTCCGATATCGCCCTGATCGATGAGGACGGCTTTCTGTTCCATCGTGGCCGCACTGATGGCGTGATCATGCGCGGTGGCTTCAAGTTGTTACCCGCAACGATCGAACAGTCGCTGCTGCTGCATCCGGCCATTGCCGCAGCCGCTGTTGTAGGTATTGAGGAACACAGACTGGGACAAGTGCCAGCTGCTGCCATTGAGTTCAGGACGGGAGTTGCGAGGCCCTCCATCGCCGATATCGAAACTCACCTGCGCAATCACCTGCCCTCGACCCATATTCCCACCGCATGGCGCCTTATTGACGAACTGCCGCGCACGCCCTCAATGAAAGTGGACATACCGGCTGTGCGTCGTACGTTCGAGCCCCACGATGGAAACACAAACCACTAGTGCCGAGCGCATTACAATGAGTAGCATACCAGCCTCGGTCATGCTCGAAATGCGGCTGCTATACCAGGCGTAACAACAGATCTGCGACCGCTTGCGGCTCTGAAATCATCAGGTCATGGCCGGTATCGACATCCCAGACGCGCCCCTCTGACTGGGCCTTGAGCGATTCAATATCCCTGAACGGTATGGTCATGGAGCAGATAATGTGTGTCTGCGGAATCTTGCGCAGGGCGGCTTCATTGTTGAGCACGAGTTTCTGCTCAAAGCACTTCCAGGGATGGGGTGTGAGTTTGGGTTTCATCCAGGCTAACTGCTCAGGATCTGTCACCCCAAAATAATTCATCGGGTCAGTACCCGGGTACAGCACCAGTTCTATACCATTTACCATGCGGCCATCGTCGCGTGTCATGGTGATGATTTCTCCGGCCAGGTCGGCGAGGGACTGCCCGTTCTCGGGGTTGGCTGCGTCCAGATAAACGATATGGCCAATACGATCAGCAGCGCGATCGGCGACGCCGGTAATGACCATACCACCGTAGCTGTGACCCACCAGGATCACATCCCGTAAATCTTCGAACTCCAGCAGCTTGACGATGTCAGTAATGTGCATGTTCAGATCCACAGCGGGACTTAACAGATGCTCCCGTTCGCCCAGCCCGGTCATGGTCGGCGTGTACACATCCTGTCCCTGTGCACGCATGATGCGAGCGACGGGTTGATAACACCAGCCACCGTGACCACCGCCATGCACCAGAACAAATGTGGCCAAAATGTTTCTCCTGCTGTGTGAGCCCCACTTGGGCCACGTTGTTTGTTATGATTCATTTGTTATTTGCGCGAGTCAATTGCAGCAACAGTCCAGGTAATTAAGAATGCTGTGCCAGACAAGTGCGGCTGACGATACCTACTCAGCAATCGGAGGTAAAGCCGAATGATTGGACCAGATCCCTTAGACCTGTGTGGCCAGATCGCCTTCGTCTCGGGCGCGGGCCAAGGTGCCGGCCGCGCTATCGCGCTCGTCGTATAGGTCGCCGATCAGCGTGATATCATCGGCACTGAAGCCGTGATGCGGGCGCGGCCCGATGGCTACACCCTGC
>JANPDE010000430.1:0-1849 GCA_031431315.1 Haliea sp. | reverse complement strand
CAGGCCCACATCGTGGGCCAGTTCGATGGCGATCTTGGCCAGGCCCATCGACTCGCTGTTCTGTTTGGCCAGGTGCTGGCAAAAACGCATGACATCCTCCTCGAAACTTTCATCGGGAAAGACTTCATGCACCAGCCCCATGATCAGCGCCCGATCGGCGGCCACGGTGAGACTGGCCATAATGATGTAACGCGTCCAGTGCGTACCGATGATTCTGGCCAGGCGGCTGACGCCATTCGACGCCGGTAGTACACCGAACTTGCCCTCGGGGAAGGCATAACTTGCGCTCTTGGCGGCAAGACGAAAGTCGCAGGACAACGACAGCTCCAGGCCACCGCCCACGCAAGGCCCTTGGTGGGCCACGACAATGGGCTTTTCAATAGCCTCCATTTCGTCGTAGATCCGATGCATACCCATGGTTTGTCGGCGGTGCTCCTCGCGAATGGCGGAGCCGGTGGTCCTCAGTTCAGGCGTACCGCTGCGCAGGTCTACACCACTGCAAAAGTAGCGCCCGGTTGCGCGCACCAGCATCACCTTCAACTCCGGCGTATCGCGAAAGCGGTGCAATGCCGCCTCGAACAACGCCATCGCCTGCGCAGTCAACGCATTCAGCTTGTCGGGGCGATTGAGCGTGGCGATGAGAATCGCACCATCCACGTTAGTCAGCAAATGAGGATCTTCAGACATGGATATCTCCCTCTTAAGCGCGGGTGCGCGGCAATCCCAGCGCGCGTTCGGCAATCATGCTGCGATGAACTTCACTGGTGCCGCCATAGATCGTGGTGCCCTGTGCGTGGCGATAACACTGGTTTAGGAATCCGGCTGGACCCTTGCGTTTCGACAACGAATGGGGTGCCGTCAAATCCAGCAGGTCCGCGGCATCGGATAGAAATTTTTCGGACGAGAACAGTTTTGCCATCGGCCCGTAAGCAAGGTTGGGTAATTTCTGCACACCCGCCCACATCGCCCGGTTGGCAATAACCTCAGACAAGTACACATGTAAAGTGGATCGCGCCAGCCGCTTTTGCGCGTCCACATTTTCGATCAGCGGATAGCCATCGCGCCGTACATCGCGACACAGTTGCTCAGCCGCGCGCAGCATTGCCCACTGGGTTTTGGCAAAACCGCCACCGTGTTCGAGTTGCAGTGCACCTGTCATGACTCTTACACCACCGTCTATCTCGCCCAGGCGGTAGCTGTCCTTGACCTTGACGCCATCATAAAAGGTGATGTTCGTGCGCTCGTTTTGGAAAGTGTGGACGGCCTGGACTGTAATCCCGTCCGCGTCCAGCGGCACGATGAACATGGTCAAGCCCTTGTGCTTGGGCACATCCGGGTTGGTGCGTGTCAGCATCAGCACATACTGGGCGATATTGGCACCGCTGGTAAACATCTTGGAACCATCGATGCGCCAGTCAGCACCGTCGCGGGTCGCTTTGGTTTGCGCCGCGAACACATCTGATCCGCAGCCGGGCTCGGAATAACCCAGACTGCAAATAGCTTCACCCGCTACGATCCTCGGCAATGCCTCCGCCTTCAGTTCATCGCTGCCAAACAATCTGATCATGGTACCCACCATGCTGGTCGTGCTGACGGCATGACTGCTCCAGCCATGATCCTCCCAGACCTGCCGCAGTGCATTCATAGCGTAAGGGGGCGCTTCGCGACCACCGAACTCCTTCGGCCACTCAGGGAACAGTAACTTTGCCTGTGCCAGTTTGCGGTGGACACCCGCATCAAAGCCGTCAAAGGAATAGTGCGCTTTGGCGCGCAATTCAGGCGTCAGGGCCTTATTGAAAAAGTCATTGAGTTCGGTGGCCATCTGGTGAGCTTCGTCGCCCAGGTCAAA
>JANPDE010000429.1:0-4286 GCA_031431315.1 Haliea sp. | reverse complement strand
ACCCAATAGTGTGCCCTGCGCCGCAGCGCCATCCAATGTCACGCCTGCGGCCGCTGTTTCGCCCTCCGACAACAGGGGTGCACCACCACAACTGAGCGCAATTTCCGCGGTGGGGATAGCAATGATGACCACTTCGGTTGTGCATACTGCGCTGCGCAAACGCACTCCGGGCTTAAACTGATTCATACTTCACTCTCCTGTTTTCCTGTTAGTTGCAGGGTCCATTGCCCTGCGTTAAATAATTGTGTCAACCAATCCCCACTGCAGGGCGGTCGCGGCACTGATGCGGCGCGCAGAAAGCGCCAGGTAGGCCGTGCGATGGCGACCGATACGGCGCGGGATACTGACAGTGCCGCCGGCACCCGGCAGCAGGCCCAGCTTGATTTCGGGCAACTGTATGAACGTATTGCCTGCGGCCACGACACGTGCGGCAAACGCGGGCAATTCAATGCCGGAGCCAATACAGGCGCGGTGCAAGCGAAATTCCAGGCGGGAACTCAATTCCAGCAGCAGATGGCTTACGCTGCGACTGACGCGAATGGCATGCGCGGTTGCCGTATCAGGCACTGTACCGAATTCAGCGAGATCACCGCCCACGGAGTAACAACCGCCCGCACCGCTAATCACCGCTCGTTTCAGACCTTCGTCCATACGCAAGAGTTGTAGTGCTTCATACAAGCTGTCACGCATGGCCGCGCAGTAGGCATTGCGCGCATGTGGGCGATTGAGGGTGATGTGCAATGCATCACCCCTGCGCTCTAACAGCACCGCACTGTGTGAATCCTGCGCCTCCCGCGGTTTCTGCCCGGTGGCGTGCAGCCGCGTCTTGACCTGCGCGAATTCCACACCGCCTTGCAAGCTGGCGTAAGCGAATGACTCCGCCAACAGGCCCTGTTCGGGTGTGACATCCTCATTGTGGCGGAGCAGCTGCACCAGTGTCATAGCGGCCAGCGGATGCTTATTGACGTTGCGAATCACTTCCGCCGCCTCCTGCATACTGGCGACGACGGCATCCACGCCCCGAAGTAATGCTGGCGCCGTCACTGCGCCCACAGCGATGACCGGACAGGGTAACTGGCGCAGGCGCAGTGCCACTGCTGCCCATTGGGCAGTGTCCACGAACTGTGCGGCGTCCGCGACATCCAGCAACAGGTAGTTGTGCTCGAGCACTGGCGAATAGCCATCCAGCCCCCCAGGCGTCCCACTCAGGGTGAGGATATCGGACACACTAAGCAGCGGGCTCAACCCGGTGGCGCTTTCGACATGGCCAGATTCAGGCGCTGGCAGCTGCATCCTGCCCCCGTGTATTTATCTTCGGCTCATCGTGGTGGATCAGTTCGCCAGAGAGAATCGTCGCACGTACATTGCTGCTGCACAGGATTTCACGTGCTTGATTCCAACTGCACCTGAGCAAACACAGGTCCGCTACCTCACCCTCAGCAATACGGCGGCAGGCACCGCCGGGGTCACCCGCAGCGCTGGTGAACAGGGCCAGCGCTTGCTCTGGATTGAGCCGCTCGTCCGCTCCCAGCATGACACCCGCACGACTGCGACGGGCAACGGCCGCTCGCATAGCCGCCCAGGGATCGGGATCGCCGTAGGGTGCATCGGTGCTCCCTGCAAGCGGAATATGGTGTGCTAATAGGGTCTGGCAACGGTAGAGATCACCGTGTTCCGTCTGGGCGACAGCATCCAGGTATTGGTCACCGCGCTCATGAATGAATCCCGGCTGGGTAACAACCCGCACGCCCACTTCCCGCAGCAGCGGCACGACATCCACCGGTACCAGCGAGGCGTGCTCGATCCGATCACCCGGATGCGGTCCCACGGCACGCAACACGGACAGAGTCAGTACCAGTTCAGCCGGTGTCACGCAATGTACCGCCACCGCCCTGCCCTGGCGGTGCGCCGCGTCAAATAGAGCGAACAGCTCGTCCCACTCGGGCAGCGCGTTCTCGTCCAGCATGACCTTGCGCTCCGCACGCTGCACTTGCACGCTGCCGGAGTCTGGCAGATCCTCTGCGCCCATCACACGCACGGCCTGTAACAATTCCCCGGAGGTTGCGGCACTGGCGAACTGCGCCATGGCGAACCGGCCGTTGTCGGGTGTGGCATCGGTGACACCGGTGACGCCAAAGCTCGCCAGCAGCCGGGAGATACCCGCCAGGGATGGCAGGTGTGCCGGCCCTGCCTGTGCCAGTTGCTCCCGCATCCAACCATCGAGCCGGAACAACCGACCATTGGGCCGGCCTGACGAATCCAGCTCAATACCCGGCAAGCCCGCGTGCTCGTCCAGCGACAACTGCTGCGCCGCCTGCGAGTTCACTATCCACAACTTGCCGCTGCGATGCTGGATCTTTAGCGGCCGGTCGCTGCGTATGCGATCCAGTTGCCACCGGTCCAGATCGCCGGCCACCGTTTCATGGTAACCCACACCGCGCAGCCAACCGCGGCCGCGACCAGCGCGCAACAGTGTTGCCAGTTGCGCACGATTCGAGACTCCGGGCGGACCGCATTGCACGGAATTGCGCAAGGCCGCCAGGGCAAATAAGTGGATATGGTGATCGTGTAATCCCGGTAGCAGCGCGGCTCCGTCGCCCGCGAGCCACGACTCCCCTGCCCGACGCCGCAGGGATGGACCCACCTCGGTAATCTGACCCTCGGCACAGCGTACATCTACCAGGTTGCGGTGCCCGGCAAGTTGTACATCACCGATCAACATGGCAAGCGCTCAGCACGCAGGGCAGACCGGCGCATCTTGCCAGCATCATCGCGCAACAGGGTCGTCACAATTTCAATGCTAGCCGGGATCTTATAGTGTACCAGCCGCTCGACCAGGTGCGCTCGAATGCACGCCTCATCCAGGCCGCGCGCATCCGGACCGACATCCACTATCGCATGCAGGCGCTGGCCGAGGTCATCATCCGGCAAACCAATCAGGGCGCTGGAACGCACGCCAGGCAGGGAATCGATGACCGCCTCCACCTCAGCCGGGTAAATATTGCGGCCACCGCATAAGACCATGTCGCCGCGCCGGTCGCCCAGGTACAGGTAGCCGTCACTATCGAAATAGCCCATGTCGCCGAAGGACTCCCAGCCATCTTCCGACAACCGCGCACTCGCGCCGACATAATGGTAAGTGGAACCTTGACCGCCGGGCGGTAACACATAGATTTCACCCATCTCTCCAGGGGGCAGTTCACAGCCGCTCTCATCGAGGATTTTGATCCGGACGCCCCCGGAAGGCTTGCCGACGGAACCCGGATGCGCCAGCCACTCGGTGCCGCTAATGAAAGTGCCGCCGGTGCGCTCACTGGGCCCAAAGGCTTCGTGCATCACTGCCGGGCCCAGCCACTCAATCCAGGCCCGCATCAACCACGCCGGGCACGGTGCGCTGCCGGTGAGCACAAATTCCAGGGAGGACATGTCGGCCTTCTCCCTCTGCTCGGTTGGCAAGCGCCAGATACGCTGCATCATGGTGGGCACCACGGTCATGCGATCGACGCGGTGGCGTTCGATCAGTTGCAGGCAGCGGAGCGCATCAAAGCGCTGCATGACCACCACCTTGCAACCACAAAACAGCCCACCAAACGCCGCACTGAAGGGCGCACCGTGGTACAAGGGACCAGGCACCAGTACTGCGTGGCGGCCCTTGAACAGCGCAGATGCGTGCTGCGCATCGTAGGTTGCGGGATTGGCGGCGACAATCAGTTTGGGCAATCCGCTGCTGCCGCCCGAGGCCATGGCGCGCTCGTGGGGCGAAGTCTGCGCGGGCAAGGGTTCCGCGCAGTAGTCATCCACCGCGAGATTGGCGGGAACACAACAACGCCCTGCGTAGCTGCCGGCGTCGACGCCTATCACCAGCACCGGATTCGCGCGCGCGATGATGGCCGCTCGCTCCGGTGGTGGCAATCCGTGCGACACCGGATTGGGCACCGCTCCGAGTTTCCAGATGGCGAGGCAAGCGGCAAAGAATTCGGGCCCGTTGGGCAGCGCAATGGTGGCGAAATCTCCCTTGGCCAGTCCCAGGACGGCATAGGCCCGCGCCAGTCGATTGGCCCAGGCGTCCAGTGCGGCGCGCGTCAGTTGCACGCTGCCCTCGGCACCATCACAAACCAGCGCCACCGCATCGGGAGCGACGTCAGCCAGGGCAGTCAGCACCGAGCCATACGGCATTACCGTCTGGTCAGTCTTGTGCTCCTGTGTGCCTGCTGCCATCGACTATCCCGTGAGCCCTGACGCGTGCGAACTGTCAGCGTGCTTTAACGAACTCGTCCATTATGTAA
>JANPDE010000428.1:0-1703 GCA_031431315.1 Haliea sp. | reverse complement strand
CAATAATCTTCCTAGGAACCGACTGCTGCGGTGACTACTGTTGCGCCTGCCATTTCTTCAAGCGAGCGCTTGTATTCAGTGGGCATGACTTTCACGAACCGGGCGAGCTCGGTTTTCCAATTGTTCAGAATATGCCCCGCTACTGTTGATCCAGTGTAGCGCTGGTGATTTTCAAGCAAGGTGCGCAGTTCCTTGATGTCATCGAGAGAATCTACGCTCTCCAGTGCAAATGTCTCGGTGTTGCACATGCGCTCGAAGTCGCCGCTCTTGTTCCAGACGTAGGCGATGCCGCCGCTCATGCCAGCGCCAAAGTTTCTGCCGGTCTTGCCCAGCACCACCACGCGTCCGCCGGTCATGTACTCGCAGCCGTGATCGCCAATACCTTCCACCACGGCAGTCGCACCGCTGTTGCGCACACAAAAACGTTCGGCGGCAATGCCCCGGAAGTAGGATTCCCCCGAGGTGGCGCCATACATCACCACATTGCCAATGAGAATGTTCTCCTCGGCTTTAAAGGTGCTGGATGTTGGCGGGTAGACGATGATCTTGCCGCCAGACAGGCCTTTACCCACGTAGTCGTTACAATCGCCTTCCACTTCCAGCGTAATGCCCTTGGCCAGCCAGGCGCCCAGGCTTTGCCCGGCGGTGCCGGTGAGTTTGATGTGGATAGTGTCATCGGGCAGCAGTTTGCCGTCCGTCGCCTTCGCCACTTCATGGGAGAGCATGGTGCCGACGACACGATTGATGTTGATGATCGGGTGTTCGATACGCACCTTCTCGCCCCGCAGCAGTGCCGGTTGTGCGCGTTCGATCAGCACATTATCGAGTGCCTTTTCCAGCCCGTGATCCTGGTTAATCGTGCGGTAGACTTGCGTGCCCTCGTAAACAATTTCGGCTGGCGTGAGGATCTTGCTGAAATCCAGACCGCGCGCTTTCCAGTGGTTAATCGCCTGGCGTGTTTCCAGCAGGTCTGCACGGCCGACCATTTCATTGATGGTGCGCAAACCAAGGCTGGCCATGATCAGGCGCAGTTCCTGCGCGACCATGAAGAAATAGTTCACCACGTATTCCGGGCTACCAGAGAATTTCTTGCGCAGTTCAGGATCTTGCGTGGCGATCCCTACCGGGCAGGTATTGAGGTGACACTTGCGCATCATGATGCAGCCCAGCGTGACCAGTGGCGCCGTGGCAAAACCAATCTCTTCGGCCCCCAGCAGCAGCGCCATGGCGACGTCGCGACCCGTCTTGATCTGCCCGTCTGTCTGCAACACCACCCGCGAGCGCAGGTTGTTCTTGACCAGCGTCTGATGAACTTCGGCAATGCCAAGCTCCCAGGGCAGGCCGGCATGCTTGATCGAGGTCAGGGGCGATGCACCGGTACCACCATCGTGTCCGGCGATGACCAGATGATCGGCTTTCGCCTTGGTCACACCGGCAGCAATCGTACCCACGCCAATTTCGGAACCGAGTTTAACGCTGATCCGCGCCTTCGGGTTGGCGTTCTTCAAATCGTGAATGAGCTGGGCAATATCTTCAATCGAATAAATGTCGTGGTGCGGCGGCGGGCTGATCAGGCCTACGCCAGGCGTCGAATGCCGGAGTCTGGCAATGGTCTGATCCACTTTATTGCCGGGCAGCTCGCCACCTTCACCGGGTTTTGCACCCTGTACAATTTTGATCTGCAGTTCGTCGGCGTTGGCTAG
>JANPDE010000427.1:0-2132 GCA_031431315.1 Haliea sp. | reverse complement strand
GTTGGCGGCGCCGCCATTACCGTGCTGGCGCGTCATTGTAACGCCTCCTTCGCGGTGATTAATTTGGGTACCGTTGCACCGGGGCCGGAGCTGGACGGTGTGATAAACCTTAACCTGGCTTCCGGCACCGCCAATTTCTGCAACGGCCCTGCCATGACTGAGGCGCTATTGAGGCGCGCACTGGCGAGCGGCGCTGAACATGCGCCAACGGACGCCGATCTGTTCATCGGTGGCGAAATGGGCATTGGCAACACGACCGCCGCGGCGGCACTGACCAGCGCCTTGCTGGGTCTGCCGGTGGAGGCTACGGTGGGTCGCGGGACGGGTGTGGATGACCAGGGGCTGGCCCTTAAATGTGCCGCGGTACAGCGTGCCCTGGACCTGCATTGTACGAACGGCATCAGTGCGCTGGATATCCTGCGCTGTCTTGGCGGACTGGAAATCGCCGCACTGTGTGGTGCTTATATCGCCTGCGCGCAGCGTGGCATTCCCGCATTGGTGGACGGTTATATTTGCAGCGCGGCGGCGCTGTTGGCCTGCCGCCTTAATCCCGGTGTGCGCGCGTGGATGCTGTTTGCCCATCGCTCCGCCGAGCCGGGACACCGGCACGTGTTACAGGCGTTGTCCGCCGATCCACTGCTGGATCTCGGCATGCGTCTGGGGGAAGGCAGTGGTGCTGCCGTGGTGCTGCCACTACTGCAATCCGCCTGTCGCCTGCATAACGAAATGGCGACGTTCTCCGAGGCCGGTGTGAGCGCCGGTGAGCACTGATGACAGTTCAGGACGATAGTGTTACCACGGTCGATTTGTTGCGTCATGGCGCTTGTCAGGGTGGATACATCTACCGCGGACGCACGGACGTGGAGCTCAGCGCCGAGGGCTGGCGACAGATGGAGCAGGCCATTGGTACGACGGGCGGCTGGCAACGTGTGGTTACTTCACCGCTGCTGCGTTGCAGGATGTTCGCTGAACACTGCGCCGAACAACTGCACCTCCCGCTGGCAATCATCGCTGAACTGCAGGAGATCGATTTCGGCGAATGGGAAGGGCGGCTGGTGCAAGATGTCCGTCAGGCGGATCCGGCCTTGCTCGCCCGGTACTACGAAGACCCGAGTGCTGTCACTCCGCCGGGTGGCGAACCCACTGCCGACGCCCAGCAGCGTATTCTGCGAGGATGGCGGACAGTGCTGCGCGACTTTGCGGGTGAGCACCTGTTAGTGGTATGTCACGGTGGTGTGGTTCGATTGCTGTTGAGCCACTTGTTGGATATGCCGCTGCGGGCGAGCCCGCGGCTCTATGTACCGTACGCCTCTCTGTCGCGTGTCCGAGTCTACCATGGTGACGGCGGTGAATTTCCGGTGCTCGCATCGTTCAACCGGCGCGACGTACAATTATGACCGGCTTTGTCGCGAGACAGGCGCGTGCGGGGCTGTTGGCGCTGCAGTTCCTGACAATTCTACCGGTACCCAAACACCTGGATGTGGACGATAATTTGCAGGGTCTGTCTCTGCTCTGGTACCCGGCTGTCGGATTGATACTGGGTCTGCTGTTGACGCTGACCTGCAGTATGCTGCCACTACCTTACTCCCTGCAGGCCATACTGACGGTAACCCTGTGGATTGCGCTCACCGGTGGATTGCACCTCGACGGAGTGGCTGATTGCGCTGACGCCTGGGTAGGCGGCGTGGCCGACCGTGAGAAAACCCTGCGGCTGCTCAAGGATCCGCTGTGCGGCAGTATGGGTGTCATCGCATTGATCGTCGTCATCGCGCTCAAATATGTGGCACTGACATCTGTAATCGAGGGCGGGCAACTGTGCTGGTTTTGGGTGGTGCCACTGTTGGCGAGGACGTCGCTGCTGTGTCTGTTCCTGACCACGCGCTACGTGCGGGATGTGGGATTGGGTGCGGTCTTGGCGCAGCACTTTCCCCGTGCATGGGCACCGCGCATACTGGTCAGCGTCGCTGTACTGCTGCTGTTCGTTCTACCGCTGGATGTATGGTGTGCCTTTGCCATGCTGACCGTGGCGATATGTCTGACAATCCGCTGGGCTGCAGTGCGTCGGTTGGGCGGGTTTACCGGCGATATTGCCGGGGCACAGATTGAGTTGGTAGAGGTCGGTTTGCTCCTGG
>JANPDE010000426.1:0-19604 GCA_031431315.1 Haliea sp. | reverse complement strand
CTCAGCAGTTTGAGCGAGCGGGGCATGTCCGCTGCCACTCGCCGCAACGGAGCCTATAATTATGATCCATCGACGGCCAGCGCAGTGGTCATTGGTTTGAATGCAACGCCCCCTTCAGGGGGCTCAAGGAGCCGTAAGGCTGCGTAACTACCGCTTTGAGCGGCTCACACACTAAAGCCCCCGACTTTGCCGGGAGATATTTACTGCAACATGGAGATAGGTATCGTTCGTTACATTAGTACCGTTACAACTGCAAAACGCAGTAGGAGGGTTCTCCAAATATCGGCACGAAAGACAGGAGCACGGGTTTCGATGTCTTAACGTCACCCCGATAATAACCATCCCACTGATTAATACCCAAAAGAATTGACCGCAGCTGGAAAACAGGTAACGCTTTTGCATGTAGGCTCCCCAACTCCCCGTCATCGCCATGTAAACTCAGACTTGTCAAAAAAGGATTCACATTTGATTTAATGTCTAACGCGACGCTCTGCACCCCGGGCCATTTAGTTGCACCTGTTTTTACGCCTATTCCATTACAGAATTCGCCAGAATATTTAGCGCCTGGTAAGTTGTTAGCCTGCCTGTCCAGCGGCCGAAAGCCGTAGTTCCTCAGGAATTCATAATCTGAGCGATCCAGCGTCCTGGAGTTGGGCGACCTCGTGATCACGCCGTCCCAAGGGATTACCCCCAACCGACCCAATGCCTGCTCATTGACCGCCAGATTATAGAAACTCGCCACTCCCGGCATTGAAGAATCCAATGTTCCCCAGACGAACAGTACAGGAATGGTCGCTGCCGAGAACATCGCCAGTAATGGCTTTCGCTGATGGCCGACGTGTTGTATCCAACAATAGATTAGGCAACTGATACTGAGCCAATACACCATGACAATGGTCTGGTATCGTGCAGCTTGGGGCTCGACGAAAATGACACGACCTAGCCAGGTTGCACAGGAAACGCCGAAACATATTGTAGCCATAGCCAGATAGAACTGGACGGACCTGGAAGCAGGTTCCCTGCGAAAATACCAGTCTATTGCCAGCTTTAGCCAGTGAAAACAAATCAATAACAACGAGCCAATTACGGCGAGCGATGCAATAACGGGGTGTTTTGTTGACAAGGGAGCACCGAGTTGCTCGCAAATTCTGCGAGGCACTTTCTCTAAATTTGGCGACATCCAACCTAACCACCCAATACTAGAGTTCTGTGAGATTCCTGTGCCGATTTCCGGTTTTTTCACTATCCCTGTGAGGAATTCCGGGTTTTTCACTATAGCCGCCGCAATTCCTTTTTGAAACGCGGGGTTGGCCGCGGCCCCGTCACTTTCTATACCTTGCATATACAGAGAAAGAAATACGATAGAAAAAAGTAGTACCACAACCCACCATCTGGACCGTTGGTATAAGGCCACCACAGGAAGAACCAGGCACGTCAGTACGCCGAAAAAATTGGAAAAGGCAGCTGTCGCCGCAAATAAACAAACCAATAATGCGCGGCCAAAACTCAGGTTCTTCCCAGCGGAAATGAGCATCCATACACTAATTGCGCTGCTGGCCGCTGCGACATACCAACTGGCATTGATAGTTTTCACCAAATTATAGTATTGGCTAGGGGAGCATAAAAAAATCAGGGAAATTCCGGCAATAAAATAGAGCCCTGTTCTATCACCCGAATCCTGCGAATCAAAGGCTCTCAGGTAGACCACAAAAAGTAACGCAATACTCACCCAGGTACTCAGGTAAATTGCATAGTTCATTCCGCCAAAAAAAGCATAGTCAGTCAGCGTCAGCAGTCGTGTCACGACAATTCTGTGACCAGAGCCCAGGGGGGCCAGCCAGTCATCCAGGGAAAGACCAAGCCAGCCGTCAACAATGCCGATCTTCACCGATGGGATAAAATAGCTTATATCATCCGTTGGTATTTCAACATGAAACCTGAGCCATGCCGCAATACTCAGGAGAGCCATGCCTATCCCCAGCAGGAACACCCCAAGCGCAAAGAAAAATCTATAGCGAATTACCATACTAAAACGTCGCTGATTAGCTCTTATAGAGGACGCCCTCGTCGGGTTCCGCTGGCGTTAGTTGCCAAAAAATTCCCTGCGCAGCGCGCTATAGTCCGCAGCCGGCAGGCGGGGGCCATAAGTGGCGACAACTTTGCCCGCCGCCAGGCTGGCGAAGCGGCCCGCTGTGGGAAAATCCTCGCCGCGGGTAATGGCATAGAGGAAGGCGCCAGCGAACATGTCGCCAGCACCGTTACTGTCCACGGCCTCCACCTTGTGTGGGGGAATTTCGGCAAGTGTATGGCCGTCAAAGGTCAGAGCACCGGCGCCGCCACGGGTGATCACAAAGGTATCAGCGATGGCCTTTAACTTCTCCACGGCAATATCCAGGTCGTCGCTCTGGGCCCAGCCCAGTGCCTCGTCTTCGTTGCAGAAGACCAGGTCCAGGCGCGTGCCGATGATGGCGGTGATGCCGTCGCGAAAAAATTCCACCATGCCGGGGTCGGAAAAACTGAGTGCGGTTTTCACACCAGCCGCCTCGGCAATCTCCCTGGCTTTGATCGCTGCAGCCCGGCCGGTCGGGGAAGTCACCAGATAACCCTCTATATACACGTATTCGCTGGCGGCAATCGCCTGCGCATCCAACTGTTCGGTCGACAGCGTTTCGCTAATGCCAAGATAGGTGTTCATGCTGCGCTCAGCGTCGGGTGTTATCAGCACCAGGCATTTACCGGTGGTGCCAGGGGCGCGATCGCCTTTGAGGCAGTGGTCAACGCCGGCTGCTTCCAGATCGGCTAGATAGATGTCACCGTCGCTGTCATTGGCCACTTTGCAAGACATGAAGGTTGGTCCGCCAAACTGCGCGGTGGCGATCATTGAATTGCCGGCGCTGCCGCCGCTGGCGTGACTGGCCTTGACCAGATGGCCGGCAAGGTGGTCCAGCAGTTCGCGCCGCCGCGCTTCATCGACCAGGGTCATCAGCCCTTTTTCAACATTCATTTGGGTAAGCTCGGCGTCCCGCACCTTGATCTCGGTGTCCACCAGTGCTGCGCCTATGCCGTATGCCATGTACTTTTTCATTGTGGGGTCGCTCACTACGTCCAAATCAGCGGACCATTATCCTGATTCGCCGGTTAATTAAAAGCACTGGATGACAATACGGGGATTTTGTGAAGGTGGGGCGAGTGTGAATAGCACGGCAAACTCGATGCGAATTTTCCGCGGGAGCTGGTGTAAACTTGCATCCCATGTTTCGCACCAGCCATCTCCTGCTCAAGCTCGTACTCTCAGCCCTGGTCGTGGTGGGGCTGTTTATGGTTTACCTGGATGCCCGGATCACGGCGACCTTCAGTGAAAAGATGTGGGAGCTATCGGCCAGGGTGTACGCGCGCCCACTGGAATTGTTTACCGGTGCCGCATTGACGGCGGAGGAGCTCGCGTACGAGTTGGAGGTGTTGGGGTATCGCGCAGTCTCTACACCACGCCAGCCGGGAGAGGTGTCCCGCAACAATAATCGCTTTGATCTCTATGCGCGGGGCTTCAATTTTCCCGGCGAGCAGGAACCGGCGCACCGGGTGCAGATAGAGTTTGTCGGCGCCAGGATCAAGGGCGTGTCAGCCGATGGTAAGGATATTGACCTGATGCGACTGGATCCGGTGCTGGTGGGTGGGATCTATCCCCGACACGGGGGGGAGGACCGGCTGCTGGTGCGACTTGCGGACACCCCCGAAATGTTTCGAGCGGGCCTGGTAGCAGTGGAGGATCGCAGGTTCTATCAGCACTGGGGCTTTTCCATTAGCGACATTGCGCGGGCGGCCTTCGACAACCTGCGTTCAGGAAAGGTGGTATCCGGAGGCAGCACCATCACCCAACAGCTGGTAAAAAATTATTACCTCACGTCCGAGCGCACGCTGGTTCGCAAGCTGACGGAAGTATTGATGGCCGTTCTGCTGGAACTGCATTACGACAAAGAACAGATACTGGAAAGTTACATCAATGAAGTGTATCTGGGGCAGGATGGGCCGCGCGCAGTACACGGTTTTGCGCTGGCTGCACAACACTACTTCGACAAGCCACTGGATCAATTGGACCTGTACCAGCAGGCCCTGTTGATCGGCATGATCAAGGGCCCGTCGCTGTACAACCCCGACCGTAATCCACAGCGCGCGCTGGAGCGGCGCAATGTGGTACTGGGGGTGATGGCGGAGCAGGACGTGATAACTCCGGAGCAAGCTGCTGCAGCGCGGGCCAAGCCGCTGGGGCTGAATAATAAACGCCGCATCCGCGACTCCTTTCCCGCATTTCTGGATCTGGTGCGTCGGCAACTGGGCCGGGACTACCGCGAAGAAGACCTCACTACCAAAGGGCTCAGCATATTCACCAGCTTCGACCCGCTGCTACAGCGCCAGTTGGAGATCAGCACTGCGGCTGTCATGGATCAGCTCGACCGCAGCGGCAAATTGCAAAGCGCCAGCATTATCACGCGCTTCGACACGGGTGAGGTTGCCGCCCTCGTCGGGGGGCGCAAGGCGCGCTTTGCGGGTTTCAACCGGGCGCTGGACGCACGACGTCCGGCCGGTTCCCTGCTCAAGCCGGCGATTTATCTCGCGGCATTGGAACGCCCCCGTGAGTTCTCCCTGGCCACGGTGTTGTCCGATACACCCCTGACCATCAAGGCGGCAGGGGCAAAGCCGTGGCAGCCGCAGAACTATGACCACAAGTCACACGGCGATGTCTTGCTCTATCAGGCGCTGGCGCAATCCTACAATCTGGCCAGCGCGCGGCTTGGCATGCAACTGGGTGTGGATACCGTCATTGATATGCTGGCACGACTTGGCGTTGCAGAGGGCGTGCCGCGCTTGCCGGCGTTGCTGCTGGGCGCGGGCGAATACACGCCGATGGACATGGCGACGATGTACCAGACGATAGCGGCTGGCGGATTTCGTATGCCGCTGCGCAGCATCCGGGATATCGTCGATGTCAATGGCGAGCCAATGAAGCGCTATCCCCTGGAATATGAGCGCACGGTCAGCCTGCAATCCATGCATTTGCTGCACTTTGCATTGCGGGCCGTGGTGCGCGAGGGTACCGGGCAGGGTGTCTACCGCTACCTGCCGCAGGATTTCGCTGTCGCCGGCAAGACCGGCACCACCAATGATGGGCGCGATTCCTGGTTCGCCGGCTTTTCCGGTGATCTGCTCGCGGTCAGCTGGATAGGGCGGGATGACAATGGCGTCACCGGACTGACGGGCGGTAGCGGCGCGCTCAAGGTATGGGCACATTTCATGTCGCGCTCCAGCAGGCAGCCTCTGGCCTACCGCATGCCCGATGGCATTGAAACGCGATGGATCGACGATCACAGCGGTTATCTGACTGGCGAGGGCTGCCCCAATTCCCGTATGCTGCCGTTTAGCGTCGGTTCCGAGCCACGCCAGCGCACTGACTGCGCCCCGCGCAACGAAGGATCCGGTGTGAAGGATTGGTTCGAATCGCTGTTTGGGAGCAAGGGCTGATGGTGTTATTGCATCGGGGTAGTGTCCTGGGGCTGGTCTTACTGCTGGCTGCTTGCGCCACCCAGGCACCGGAGCCGAGCTTACCTGCACCAGTGGTCAAGCCATCGGCGCCAGAGAAGATTGAGACCCCGCGAGCCAGGGTGCCACAACAGTCCCCCCCACGGCCCGCGACACCTTCTGCCAGCGCCGCCTGGCAGCCGCTGCTGGCAAAAGCCGAGCAGGCTACGCAGCGGGGTGATTACGAGCAGGCCCTGGCGTTGCTGGAGCGGGCGCAGCGCATCGACCCGGACAGCGCCGAGGTGTACCTGGGCATGGCACAGACGCATCGGGCCAGAGGTGATGCGATGCAGGCTCGGGCAACCGCCGAGCGCGGCCTGCTCTACTGTGCGACCGATGCGCTGTGCAACGCCCTGCGCGCCTATGCGCGTTGAGTCGGCAGGTCAGCGATCGCTAAAAACGTCACTGCGCCAGCGGCGCCTCATGGCATACCAGCTCAAAGCCCTCGTCTCGTGGTTCAAAGCTCAGGTGCTGGTTGATGCAGGCTGGCGTCTCCCCCGCCGAGTGACTGACAAAAATAATCTGCGTGTCGCAGTTGGCGGCGATATGATCAATCGCGCGCAGTATCAGTTTGCGATGGTGGCCGTCCAGGCCCAGGGTGGGCTCATCGAGCAACAGGATAACGGGCGATTTCACCATCGCCCGGGCCAGCAACACCATGCGTTGTAAACCAAACGACAGCGCGTCAAAACTCTCGCGGCTGTAGGCAGCGAGGCCCAGCGCGGCTAGCCACTGTTCGGCGTTGCCGCGCTGCGCATCGCCCCAAGCGTCATACAGTCCGACGGTGTCGAAGAAGCCCGACACCACGACTTCCAACACACGCATGCCGCGCCTGAAATTCAACTGCAACTGAGTGTCGAGCTGACCGAATTTTTGTTTGATATCCCATACGCTCTCACCGCTGCCACGACGAATACCAAAAAGGGTGATGTCCTGACCGTAGGCTTTATGATTGTCGCCCGTAACCAGGCTGAGCAGAGTCGTTTTGCCACAGCCGTTGGGACCGGCAATGCTGCAGTGGTGGCCAGGCCCAAACAACCAGTTCACGTTGCGCAATACGGTTAGGTCGCCATACCGTACCGTCACATCGCGCAGCTCCAGTAGTGGCTTCCCGACGGGCACGTCATAGGGCCGCGCAGCGGGCGGTGGCAACTCGCCCAAGTCTGCGATGGGCGGGTTCATCAACGCATGGACCGCCGTGTCGGTAAGGATTTTTTCCCGGGCAGCGCAGGCGAGCGTCTTCCCCGCCTGCAGCACCAGGATATGCGTGATCCCGGCGGGCACGTCCTCCAGCTGCCGGCATAGCAGCAGCACGGTGACCTCGGACTGCAGCAACTCGTCGATGATCCAGTGCATTTCCGCCTGGCTGGCGCGATCCAGCCCATCCAGCGGGCTGTCCAGGATTAGCAGTGCGGGCGCGCTCAGAATAGCCTTGACCAGCAGCGCCTTGCGCATCTCCCCGGTGGAGATAAAACGCAGGCCGCGATGCAGGAAATGGCGCATGGCCAGTCGTTCTGTCCAGTGTTGGAAGCGTTCATCCGGCGCCCTGCCGCCAAGAATCAGTGCCTGCACCGGGGTGCCCGGATCGCTGGCGTCAGCGCGAAACTCGGAATCGTCCAGCTTGCGGTCCCTCTCGCACAAGGCCTTGGCCTGCTCGAAGCAAACATAGGCGACGCCGCCTTCCTCCAGTCGGGGGGAGCGCATTAGTGCGCCGGAATAATGTGTTGCCTGTCGCGTGAGGATTCTGGCCAGACTGGTCTTGCCTGCGCCATTCAGGCCCAGGCAGGCCCAATGCTCGCCTGGCGCCACGGTCCAGTCGATGTGGTGCAATGCGGGCAGGGCACGGTAGACCAGGCTGACATCGCGCAGCTCCAGCAGGTTGTCATCCTGTGGCTTGTGGTCAACCATGATTACTCCGGATCAAATGTGGCGTGACAGCTTGTCAGCGTGGCGCGCGGCTGGCTTAATCCCCTATTGATCGCAGGCAGAATGGACTTCGTTCGCACGTGTCAGTATCACTGCTACAGCTCATCGAAACCCGTCTCGGCGATCACAGCCCGGGCAGAAGCCTGTTGCGGCGGCTGCAGAAGCGCTCCGCGGTTGCCATGATACTGCAAGTGAGAGACGGGGAGCTGCACATTTTAATGATCAGGCGGGCCGAGCGGGAGGGGGATCCCTGGTCCGGGCATATGGCCTTTCCCGGCGGGCGTATGGATAAAACAGACGCCCACGGTTATGCGGTAGCCGTGCGCGAGACAGCGGAGGAGGTGGGTTTGATTCTGGGGTTGCAGGACGAGTGCATTGGTCGGCTATCTGAACTCAGTGCCCGGCCCCACCGTGGAATGTTCGGCATGGCACTTACTCCCTTTGTTTTTCGTCTGGACCGGGCAGTAACATTTACACCGAACCACGAGGTGGCAGAAATCGTTTGGGTCCCCCTGGAGTTTTTGTCCGACGAAAATAACAGGCAAGAAATGATCTGGGACTACCGGGGTGTCCGTATGCCGGTGCCCTGCTATTGGTATGAGGGGCGGTGTATCTGGGGCCTCTCTCTGATGATGCTGGATGAACTGCTGGATCTTGTGGCGGGCAGGACTCCCAGGCGACTCGGCTGGCGGGGCCTGCCAACAACGGGTGAGCGTCGCTAGATTCGATTCGCCGGCGGTCTGACAGGCGTGGGAACGTTGGCGGATTCCAGACTGGCCAATGCGACGGGTAAGCCGCGTTTTTTTGCCAGATACATGGCCTTATCTGCTTTCTCTTCCAACTCGTGCTTTTGGCGTCCGTCTATGGGAAAGATTGCCACACCCACGCTGGCGCTGAATTTCAGTATCTGCTGGCGAACGTAAAGGGGTTGCTCGATCGCTTGTGACAATTTGTGGGCTATGCGTGTGACCTCTTCCGGAGACTTGACATCTTCCAGCACGGCGACGAATTCATCACCACCCAGGCGCGCTACCAGGTCAGTCTCGCGAAGACTGTTTTGCACGCGTTGGGCAACGGCGATGAGCAGCTTGTCGCCAGCCCCGTGCCCGTATGTGTCATTGATTTTCTTGAACTCATTCAGGTCGATAAAGAGTAGGCCGGTCATGCCGTGATTCTCTGCTGCGCGGCGCAGGGCCAGGCTAATGCGCTCGTCATAGAAACGGCGATTGGGCAGTCGGGTCAGCTGGTCGTGCGAGGACAGGTGCGCCAGCTCCGAATTGGTGTTTTGCAGGCTTTGCCGCAGCGCCTTGTTCATTTCCGCATAAATGATGATGATGCTCACCACCGCGACGGCCAGGCCTGCATAGGCTATCATCATGGCCATGCTGTGGTTCTGGGGTATGATGATCTGCGTGAATTGGAAGCCATTGCGCTCGGTCTGCAACACGCCCACCCAGAAAGCGAGTATTAGTAACCCCCAGGCTACGCTGAGCGAAATACTGCCAACCAGACCAGCCATCGCCGGGGCTAGTATCAGCAGGGGATAGGTTGGCGACTGCGTACCGCCAAAAATAAAGCAAGCGGCTGCAAATGCGCCGGCATAAATGAACAGTAACACGTTGATCGCCATAACACGGTCGTTGCGGAAGCGCAGAATCGACATGCTTAACAGCACGCCAACGAAGGTGGCGCCAAACAGGATGTTGGCGGCGCTGTGGCCTTGCGGCGTAAGTTTTATCACCACGGGTGTCAAAGTCGCGAGAACGATCACCAGCAATAACCAGAAGCAGCTGGTCATCACGAGTATGCGCTGCCGGTGGTGCTCCTCGTCCGACCGGCCGTACACCGACCGGCCGGTGCACAATTCGAACCACCAGTTACGAGCCTTCCTGAGCGGGACAATTAACGAGTACATAGCGGTATTTTTCTGGTTTTATGACGCGTTAGGCCCATTTATACCTCATCGCGGTGGCACTTGTCGCTATTGATGGTATTGGATGCGGTATTAGTATCCCTTTTTGCCAGTAAAAAGCGGCTGAAGAGTCGCTTCACACAGCGCGGGGATATCACCATCGGCTTGCTGAGGGCTATTGCAGTGCCTGTGCCGCTTCGATGGCGAAATAGGTGAGGATGCCGTCGCAGCCCGCTCGCTTGAAGGCCAGCAGAGATTCCATCATCGCCGCTTCCCGAGGCAGCCAGCCGCGCTCGAACGCTGCCACGTGCATGGCGTACTCGCCGCTCACCTGGTAGGCGAAAGTAGGAGCACGCAACTCGTCCTTTACCCGTCGCACAATGTCCAGATAGGGCATGCCGGGTTTTACCATAATCATGTCAGCACCCTCGGCCAGGTCCAGGGCACATTCGTGCAGTGCCTCGTCGCTGTTGGCGGGATCCATCTGGTAGCTGGCCTTGTTCCCACCCTGCAGGTTGCCGGCAGACCCAATGGCATCGCGGAACGGGCCGTAATAGGCAGAGGCGTACTTGGCGGAATACGCCATGATCAGCGTGTTGTGAAAACTCGCGCGTTCCAGTTCTTGCCGGATCGCACCAATGCGGCCATCCATCATATCGGAAGGCGCTACCACATCTGCTCCTGCCGCGGCATGGGACAGGGCCTGTCTCACCAGCACTTCACTGCTGACATCGTTCAGGACATAGCCGCCAGCATCGATAATACCGTCCTGGCCATGAGTGGTGTAGGGGTCCAGAGCGACATCGGTTATCACTCCCAGTCCCGGCAGCGCTTCTTTCAAAGTGCGTACCGCGCGCTGCACAAGCCCATCCTCGTTGAATGCCTCTTCGGCCAGCAGGCTTTTGCACTCAGCGGTAACAACTGGAAAAAGTGCAATCGCCGGAATGCCCAGTTGCTGTACGCGTTTGGCTTGCGCCACCAGCTGATCGATACTCAGCCGCTCTATCCCGGGCATGGAGCGAATCGCCTCACGCCGGCTGCTCCCCTCGAGCACGAAGACGGGAAATATCAGGTCCGCAGGACTCAAGGAATTTTCGCGTACCAGCCGACGCGAAAATTCACTGCTCCGTAAACGACGCATACGGGTGAGTGGGAACATGCCGCGCTGTGTGGTGAATGCCATGAGCTACTCCTCGATCAAAGACTGGCAAAAGCGGCACGCGCTGTCGCAATGGTTTGGGCAATGTCGGCATCGCCATGAGCGCTGGACATGAAGCCCGCTTCATAAGACGCGGGTGCCAGATACACACCGCGTTCCAGCATGAAATGGAAAAACCGGTTGAACGCGGCGTTGTCACAACGCATGACATCGTTATATCGCGTGACGCTCGCAGCGCTGGTAAAAAAACCGCCGAACATGCTGCCGGCGTGATTGGTGGTGAATGGAACGCCCGCCGCTGCGGCGGCATCCCGGAGCCCCTGGCACAGCTGGGCAGTACGCCTGAACACCGGTTCGTAGAAGCCCGGCTGGGAAATGATATCCAGCGTGGCCAGGCCAGCGGCCATAGCGATGGGGTTGCCGGACAGGGTGCCTGCCTGGTACACCGGCCCCAGGGGCGCGATCTGCTCCATAATGTCACGCTTGCCACCAAAGGCGCCTACCGGCATGCCGCCGCCAATGACCTTGCCCAGTGTTGTCAGGTCGGCCTCAATGCCGTAATAGCCCTGGGCACCTTGCAAGCCGAAGCGAAATCCGGTCATGACCTCGTCCAGAATCAGTACGGCGCCACTCGCAGTGCAGGCCGCGCGTAATGCTTCAAGGAATCCGGGGGCGGGTGGAATGCAATTCATATTGCCGGCGACAGGTTCGACGATAACGCAGGCGATGCGCTCCCCGTGTGTGGCGAAGGCCTCATTCACGCTGTCAATGTCGTTATAGGTGAGTGTCAGGGTGAGATCCGCCAGCGCAGCGGGAACGCCCGGGGAACTGGGCACACCCAGCGTAAGTGCACCGGAGCCCGCTTTCACCAGTAGGGAATCAGAGTGACCGTGGTAGCAGCCTTCAAACTTGACGATGGTGTCCCGGCCGGTATAGCCCCTGGCGAGTCGAATGGCGCTCATAGTGGCTTCCGTGCCCGAGCTGACCATGCGCACCAGATCCATACCTGGGAGGATGTCGCAGATGCGTTCCGCCAATTCGATCTCCAGTTCTGTGGGAGCACCAAAACTGAGACCCTTGCTACATTGCCGGATAACTGCTTCGCGCACTGCCCGGTGGTTGTGGCCCATGAGCATGGGGCCCCAGGACAGCACGTAGTCGATATAGCGTTTGCCCTGGCAGTCGAAGATGTAGGGCCCGTCGCTGCGCTCGAAGAATACCGGCGTGCCGCCCACCGCTTTGAAGGCGCGCACGGGGGAGTTGACCCCGCCCGGGATGTGCTTTTGCGCGCGTTCGAACAATTGTTCCGAAGTGCTCATGACGTACTGGTCCTGGATGAATAGGGGTCCCGAGACCGCATTGCTGTAGCGGGAGTGAAATTATCAGGGCTGAAGCATGGAATATCCAGCGGCCTCAGAACGGCTTCAGCACGGCCAGAATCACGATACCGAAAAGAAAGAGTACAGGAATTTCATTGAAAAATCGGTAGAACACGTGGTCGTGCGCATTGCGATTGTCGTTGATCGCACGTACATAACGGCCGCACATCACGTGATACACAATCAGGCACGCCACACCGCCGAGTTTCACCCACATCCAGTGGGACGCCATGTAGTAGTCGGGATTCAGTGCTAGCATGGCCAGGCCCATGATGATCGCGATAATCATCATCGGAGTGACGAAACGATACAGCTTAAGCGCCATCACGGCGAGCTGCGAGCGTACAGCCGCGTGTTCACTGGCAGCGTAGTACACGAAGATGCGCGGCAGGTAGAAAAGGCCCGCGAACCAGCACACCACGAAAATGATATGGAAGGCCTTTAGCCACAACATCGTTCGTCCTCGCGCAGGGCAAGCCCTGACGCTCTAGCCAAAAAAGACAATATTATCAGTTATCTTGGCGCGTATTGCTTTTATACTACGGGCCGAGCCACGTCTGGCCGGGCCACGCTTGGCCGGACCGGCTTGGTGCGGCCCGGCCAAGCGTGGCTCGACACGTCGGGCGGTGCGCGGTGTGGGCTGATAACGCAGCCCCTGTGGAACCACAGCCACAGGTTGTATTCAAAGATGCTCCGGAAAGGGTTTGGGTGAAGACATGATCAGGGTCGGCATTGTTGGCGGCACCGGTTACACGGGGGTCGAGTTATTGCGCCTGTTAGCCGCGCACCAGGATGTGGAAGTGGCGCACATCACTTCGCGTGCAGAAAGCGGTCGACGCGTGGATGAGCTGTTTCCCAACCTGCGCGGCCATTATGACCTGACTTTTTCAGAGCCGGACGTGAAAGCATTGGCGGCGTGCGATATGGTTTTTTTTGCAACGCCACACAACGTCGCCATGAATTTGGTGCCGGAGCTATTGACGGCCGGCGCCAGGGTAATAGACCTGTCTGCGGACTACCGCATTCGCGATGCCGCTTTGTGGTCACGCTGGTATGGTGAAGTTCACACCAGTCCTGAGCTGCTGGCCGAAGCGGTGTACGGTCTGCCGGAACTTAATCGTGACAAGATCGCGACCGCGCGCTTGGTCGCCTGCCCCGGTTGCTATCCGACATCCGTACAACTTGGCTTCATGCCGTTGCTGGCACGGGCACTGGTAGATCCGCTGCACCTCATCGCGAGTTCGGCGTCGGGTGTTAGCGGTGCAGGGCGACAAGCCAAAATAGACAATCTACTCAGCGAGGCGTCGGACAGCTTTAAAGCGTATGGCGTGAACGGACACCGGCATCTCCCTGAGATTGAGCAGGGCCTCTCAGATATCGCCGCGCAACCGGTTCACGTGACCTTTGTGCCGCATCTGCTGCCAATAGTGCGTGGTATACACTCCACACTTTTCGCACGGTTGCGCGACAATACAGTAGATATCCAGGCTCTATTTGAGGAATGGTACGCCCACGAGCCCTTTGTCGATGTGTTGCCCGCTGGTGTGTTGCCGCAAACGCGCACCGTCAAAGGCGCAAACAGGTGCCAGATTTCTGTTGCAGTACCCCAACAGCGGGATACGGTGGTGGTTATGGCAACGATAGATAACCTGGTGAAAGGTGCTTCCGGTCAGGCAGTACAAAATATGAATATCATGCTCGGCCTGAATGAAAATGCCGGCCTGCAGCAGGTAGGTCTGTTGCCTTGATAAGGTGCCGCCGATGAATGCGATTCTCTCATCGATCACGCGATCGTTTGCGCGACTCGGGCCAAAACTCACCGTCGCACTGGTGTTATCGCTTGCACTGACACTGCTGGCAGGGATATACCTGGGGCGACAAGCGGCTTACAAGACTATGAAAGTGGGCCCCCAGTCCCTGGCCAGCACGCAGGCCGAGTTGGCCGGTGCGCGTGAGGCGCTCAAGGTCGCGCAAGGCGATCTGCAGATGCAACGCACCCGGCATGAAGTGGACAGTCGTGCCCTGGAGTTGTTACGTAGCGAAATGGCTGCTGAGAAGGAAAGCACCGCAGAGCTCCAGGAAGGTCTGAGTTTCTATCGAAACATGGTGGCCTCTGAAGATATGGCGAACGGCTTAAGTTTGCGCAAGCCCGAACTGGTGCCAGGCGAGACTGCGGGCCGCTTGGCATACCGAATTTTTGTCCAGCAGAAAGAGCGTGAATACGAGATGGTGGAGGGTACCCTGTCGGTCGAACTGTTCGGATTGAAAGACCAGGCGGAAGTCAGCTATCCGCTGGCTGCGTTGTCAGAAGACTTTAACGACCGGTCTGCGACGTTGCATTTCCGATATTTTCAAGTTATTGAGGGCGAGTTGGCATTGCCGGAAGGATTTGAGCCCAAGGGCATGACGGTAGTTGCGCGTGCCAGCAAGCCGCGCGAAACTGAAGTCCGCGAACAGTTTCCCTGGGCGTTACAGGAGCGATTGATCAATGTTGGGAATTAAGAAATCTGCGAGCGTGTCCGGCGGCACCACACTGATTTCCCACGATACCGTGGTCATCGGGGAGTTACATTTCAGTGGGAACCTGGATGTCGAGGGTCTGGTGCAGGGAAACATTATCGCGCAATCCGGCAGGGAGGCACTGTTGCGCGTGGTGGGTAAGGGGCGCGTTGAAGGGGATATTCGCGTGCCCCGCATCATTATCAACGGTGAGGTGAAGGGAAATGTTTATTCCAGCAAACATCTGGAATTGGCGTCCAAAAGTCGGGTGCAGGGCAATGTCTTCTACGCTCTGGTTGAGATGGCGGCAGGGGCTGAGGCCAATGGCAGCCTCACGCACATGGCAGATGCGGATACAATTGCGGAAAGACCAGGAGGCAGCGTCGAAAATTCGACAAGCAGCGATAATTTCGTACCGATAATGGATACAGGTCATTAAAGTTGACTAATTTTGTCGGATTTAAGACAATGATGGCCCGTAATCAACTGAAGCGGTCTCGGCCGGTTCGGGAACCCACTGATGTCTGTCACTGATACTTTCGATCCTTCAAGTATTAACCTCACCACCCGTGCTATAGATAAAGTGCGCGATTTGGTGACGGAAGAGGAAAATGAACAGTTAAAACTACGTGTATTTATTACCGGCGGTGGCTGTTCTGGCTTCCAATACGGATTCACGTTCGATGAACTCGTCGCCGATGACGATACTGCCTTGGAAACTGACGGGGTCACGCTGTTGGTTGACGCTATGAGCCTGCAATACCTGGCTGGCTCGATAGTTGATTACACCGAGGGTTTGCAAGGCTCGCGGTTTGTGGTGACTAACCCCAACGCCACAGCTACTTGCGGTTGTGGCTCGTCATTTTCCATATAACGTTATTTCCAGACCCCTCCCGGGAATATTCCCCCTAGTATCCGTATCCCGGTCGCTCCTGTCACAACGGGAGCGTTTCCCGCAAGGTCGTCCAGCGTTCGACCGGCCAGCCATGCAAACGCCGCCGCTTCCACCCAATCCGGGTCCGTGCCGATGGTCGCGGTGCTTGCTACAGTCGCCGGAGACAATTGAGCTGCCAGGCGCCGCATCAGATGAGAGTTGTGGCTGCCGCCTCCGCAAATATAAATCTCTGCTACCTTAAATGGACTGTTCCCAATCGACTTGGCGATGCTGGTGACGGTAAGTTCAACCAATGTAGCCTGCACGTCCACAGCAGCGATATTGTCGAGACCAGCGAGTTGGTTCTCGAGCCAGGTGAGATTGAACTCCTCCTTACCGGTGCTGCGCGGTCCCGCTTTTTTGAAAAAGGTGTGCGCCAAAAGCTTCGCCAGTAGCACCTGATTGACCTGTCCGGTTGCGGACCACTGGCCGTCGCGATCATAGTGGTCCCCACGATGCTTCGATATCCAATGATCGATCAGGGTATTTCCCGGACCGGTGTCGAACCCCATCCGCAGTTCAGATCCCTCCAGCAGGGAGATGTTTGCAATACCACCAATATTCACGATAGCGCGATTCACGCCGGGTGTGGCGAAAGCCGCGGCATGGAAGGCCGGTGCCAGCGGCGCGCCTTCCCCGCCTGCGGCGATATCCCTGCGGCGAAAGTCAGCAACCGTGGTAATGCCTGTCTGCTCAGCAATGGTATTGGGATCACCAATTTGCAGGCTGAAGCTTTCAATGGCGCGCATCGCTGCTGAGGGTGGTCGGTGACGGATGGTTTGCCCGTGACTCCCAATGGCCCTGACCTGAGCGGGCTCTGTATGGGCGCAAGACAGTAATTCGATCGCAGCTTCGGCAAATAACCGACCAAGCTCTCTATCCAAGACACCCAAACGTTCAATTTCGTCGAAGCCCGAATGGCTTATTGCTGCAATGCACTTTCTGATCGCGGCGGGAATTGTATGTTGATGAGTGGCAACTATCTCGACAATTTCGCCGTTACATCGCACCAGAGCGGCATCAATCGCATCCACACTAGTGCCGGACATTAACCCGACATAAAGTGGACTGCTGGCACTCAAGTTAGTTGGTAGCGGCGTTTAGTAGGGCTGTATCGACCATTGCCAAATGATTGTGGGAGCGCAGAGCTGCAAGCTGCATGCTGGCCTTGCCGATCGTCTTGCGGAAATTCGCCAATTCTCTTAATGGCAGCAGATTCGCCTTTGGCAAGTCTTTATAAATGGTGCGGGGGTTGTGATGCACGCCGTTCACCAAAAACTCATAATGCAGGTGCGGACCGGTGGCTGCGCCGGTGGAGCCGACTGCCCCGATCACCTGGCTTTGGGAAACACGTTGTCGAGCATCCACCATGCGCTTTTGTAGGTGCAGATATTTGGTTACATATTGACCACTGTGTTGAATGACGACAAAATTGCCCATGGTACGGTTATACCCCGCCTCGATTACGCGGCCGTCGCCGGCGGCATACACTGGCGTACCAGTGGGAGCTGCATAATCAGTTCCTCTATGGGGGCGGGTGATCTTGTAGATGGGATGCAAGCGGCGCATATTAAAATCTGAACTGACGCGGGTGAAATCCAACGGGGCCATGAGGAAGGTTTTGCGCATACTTACCCCATCCTCGTTGTAATAATTTGTATTGCCGTTGGCATCGGTATAACGAAAGGCGGTAAAGGTTTCGCCCTGGTTGGTGAACGATGCCGCTACAATTTCACCGTCACTGATTTTCCCCCCGTCCACCCACAGTTCTTCATATACCAATTGCATGGTGTCGCCCCGACGAGGGTCCAGGGCAAAGTCAACGACACCACCGAAAATGCTGGCCAGATCCAAAATCATTTTTTGGGAAAGGCCTGCTTCCTGTCCAGCCAGGAACAGGGAAGAGGTGATTACTCCAGTCTTTGTCGCCTCTCTCGATTCAGGGGAGCGAGTGTCCACCTGACTTGCAAATCCCTTTTTGGTGCGCTGATAGGTTATTGTTTCCAGAGGAGATTTAATGTATTTCACTCCGATCAATTCATTGGAATCGTTCGTCTGAAACGCGATGGTTTGGCCGGGGAAAATGCGCTCAAGTAATTTGCCGTCAGCTGACTGGCTAATGACCTTGTGTACATCCTCGTCGTTGTAGCCCGCGCGTTTGAATATCAGTGACAGGGTGTCGCCGTTTTTTACTTTTTGGTCCACCCAGGAGGGTGGTTGCGGAGCAAGGGACAGAGTAATTCTGTCGGGGATGGAGCTCAGTGCAATATTGCTTAGCTTAATTTGCTGCTTGGTGACGAGCAATTGCGTATCGAACTGGGCCCATGGCTCGCGCTGATTAGTATCCACAGGTTTGTTTAGTATGGCGACTGCGTTGATTGCCAAGATCGTAAGTGCTGCCAGGAAAAGCACATTTAGCCATCGAAGCCCCGGCGATGTGTTGTTTAAAGTAATAGCAACCCCGTGCGGGTGTTTCGCTTCTGGCATGGTCTTGAAAATCTATTTTGTACTTAGAAGCGCCAGTATATTTAAATGAAGCGGGATTACAACCTCCAAATTCGAGCGCAAGGTTTGCTTTTGAGAGGGGCTGTTGTATCGTTGGCGCCCGCTGATTGCCAATGAAATCATCAACTCGGAACGAATCCCATGAGCACAGCTCTTCTTGATGATCTTCGCGCCCGTGGTTTGATCTTTCAGATAGCGGGAGAGGACGATCTTTCGCATTGGCTTGAGGGCGGTGTCCGAACTGTTTATTGCGGTTTTGATCCCACTGCTGACAGCTTGCATATAGGAACTTTGGTGCCATTGCTAATGCTGCGGCGCTTTCAGTTGGCCGGTCACAAACCGCTGGCTCTGGTGGGTGGCGCGACAGGTTTGATAGGTGACCCCAGTTTCAAAGTCCAGGAGCGTCAGCTGCAGACATCGGACGTCATTAGCGGCTGGGTAGAGAAGATCAAGACGCAGATCTCCCGATTCATTGACTTTGATGCCGGTGCGGTCTCGGCCGAGGTGGTGAACAACCTGGATTGGACAGAGGGACTGAATGTATTGACGTTCCTGCGTGACATTGGCAAGCACTTCTCGGTCAACGCGATGATCCAGAAAGAGTCGGTGAAACAGCGCATCGACCGAGACGGCAGCGGCATCAGTTTTACCGAATTTGCCTACATGATTCTGCAATCGTATGACTTCGCAGAGCTCAACAAGCGTTTTGGCTGCGGTTTGCAACTGGGCGGTTCAGATCAGTGGGGGAACATCACAGGGGGCATTGATCTAACTCGGCGGCTATACGGCAATCAGGTGTTCGGCCTGACCATGCCCCTGATTACCAAGGCCGACGGTACTAAATTTGGCAAGACGGAATCCGGTACAGTTTGGCTGGATGCGCAACGCACCTCCCCCTATGCTTTCTATCAATATTGGCTGAATACGCCGGATGTCGACGTCTATAAATTCTTGAAATACTTTACCTTTCTTGATCTGGAAGAAATCAATGCCCTGGCGCATTCCGATGCCGGCCTCGCGGGTCGTCCCGAAGCTCAGTCAGTGTTGGCACGCGAAGTTACGCGCGTGGTGCACGGGCAGGATGGCCTGGCTGCGGCCCTGCGGATTACCGAGTCCTTGTTCAACGGCACAATTGCCAGATTGGAGGAAAGCGATGTGCTGCAATTACGTCAGGACGGACTGCCTTCCAGTACTATCGCACGCACGCATTTTCCAGATACGCTGACCCAGATGCTCACGGACGCAGGAATGGCGAACTCCGGCAAGCAGGTTAAGGATGCTCTGGGCAGCAAAGCAGTGACCATTAACGGCAGGGTCCTGGGTCTGGAAGATAACGGGGCAGTAGCCGCCTGTTTTGCGCCGGCCGACGCAGTCTTCGGTCGTTTCTACCTGATCAAGCTGGGCAAGAAAAAACACTACCTCTTCGAGATAAATTAGGCGTGGCAGAAGCACCTACCGCAAGTGAAAATTTTTATCCCGTTAATTTTCTGCTGAAATTTCTTGCTCATATAAAGCAAAGTCAGCGCACATCGGAATTTATGGTTGCTATGACGATGGTGATCGGTATAATACGCGTCCCGGAAGAGGCAGGTCCTCTTTGGAATTCCGAGCCCTGGCGGTATTGGAAGCTGTTTAACAAGAAGATGAAGACAGATGTGTGGGCACTTGTTGGGATAGTTGTCACAACTATTCAGGTACAACAAGTGACTCATTAAT
>JANPDE010000425.1:0-6253 GCA_031431315.1 Haliea sp. | reverse complement strand
CGCGCAACTGCAGGGAGATCAGCAGCGGTCACTCGCATTGTCAGAACAGGCACTGGAAGTCTCGGACACTTACCCCAGGATGATGGCGGTGGCCAGGCAGAAGCAGGCCATGGGCGACAAAGAGGGCGCATTCAAGTTACTGGAATCCTGGACCCTGCAACACCCCAATGACGTGCCGGCACAGATCTCCCTCACAATGGCCTACGCTAAAATGGGGAAACTTGAAGAGGCCATCCAAGGGTATGAAAGAGTGCTAAAGCTTGATGAGAATAATGTGATGGCGCTGAACGACATCGCCTGGCACATGCGAACCCGTAATAAAGAGCAAGCTTTGCTCTACGCGAAAAGGGCTTTCGAGTTAGAGCCCGAATCCGCGGGCATACTGGATACTCTGGCTATGGTTTATCTGGAAAACGGCAAAGTGGCAGAGGCACTCACGGTCATCGGGAACGCTATTGAAAAAGCGCCGGGGGAACCCACCCTGCTCTACCATCAGGCCATTATTATGGCAGCCGATGGTGATACCCGTGGTGCACTCAATGTGTTGGATAAGCTCGCAGCAAGAAACATCGATTTTTCCGAAAAAGAAGCGGCGCTGGCACTTAGGGCGGAAATTTCGTCGAAAATCTAGGGAACCTGATTAAACCTCATTTTCTTGAACGCAATCACCAAATTTTTTCCTGTTGAGAAAATTCAGACGAAAATAGGCGTGTTTTCAGACTGCTTTATTGATTCCTGATGCCTTTTGGCATCGATAGGGCGCATTTCGTCCATCATGCAGACCGCCAGCGCCTTGATGCCATCTCCAGATTTGCCAATGCGCACAGGGCAAACAGATGATTCGCATTTTTATCCAGTCCACGATAGCAATGGGATGGACTCCTCCTCACCTATCTTCACAGCCAGAGTCGCGAAGAAACGCTCAACCAGATTGATTCATGAGCTGTAGGTCGAGGTGAAGTGGCAATGAATTCGTGGATGCCGCAACAGCCAGCCTTGACCGCGAGACCCCAAATCAGTTTTACTCTGAATCGTTGCCACTACCCATGGCATCTTGAGCCCTGCGCAGGAATCCACTTATAGAATCGGGTTTGTTGTTCAAAGAACTTGGGCCACCTCTTTTAGAAAGCCTGCCACAACGACGAGGGCCACTTACTTGTTAACTTCGCCGCAGACGTTTCGCTTCAGCCACCCACTGGTGATTACTGTAGTTTCGGTCGTGGTGATCCTCGTCTTTGCCTCGGCATTACCTATGATGGAGACGGACACCCGTCCCAACTCCTTTCTAGCCCCGGATAACCCGGCCCTGGTATATCGCGAAACAGTGCGGCAGCAGTTCGGTCTCAGTGATCCCCTGATCATCGCCCTAGTGGATCACGGCCCCACCGGGGTTTTCAACCCGCACAGCCTTGCGGTGTTGCAGTCGCTGGCGGATGAGGTCAGCGCCCTCCCCAATATCGATCAAGAGCGGGTTATGAGCCTCGCGTCGGAAAAGAATATCGTCGCCAGTGACGAGGGTATGGATGTCAGCGGATTTCTGGACGACTTGCCGGAAAACCAGGCCCAGGCGGACGCAGTGCGCGCTGCGGTATTCGACTTTCCGCTAATAGTTGGCAATCTTGTCTCGAAAGATGGGCAAATTGCATTGATAGTCGCTGAATTAGTCGATGACCAAGAGGTGGGGTCAACCTATGAGCAGGTCAAGGCAATCGCCGACCGGGGGACCGCTTCCGGCACTGTTGAAGTCCATGTCGCCGGTGAGGGCGCTATTGCGGGCTACCTAGCGAAGTACATCGATATCGACGCCAAGCGCCTCAATCCCCTGGCCTGGGGGGTGATCATGCTGATCTTTTACGTCGCCTACCGCCGCTTCAACCCACTCCTGATGGCCAATGTGATCATTGCGGCCTCGGTACTTATCCCCCTGGGTATCATGGCGGCATTACACATTCCGCTTTACATTATCACCAGCGCCCTGCCGGTGATCCTGATCGGTACTTCCGTGGCCGATGCCATACATATGTACAGCCACTACTATGAGTTGCAGGCGGAGAGCCCCGAGGCGGCAGTGCCCGATCTGGTGGCCGCCACCATGCAGGGCTTGTGGCGCCCCGTTACACTAACCAGCCTGACAACCATGTCCGGCTTTATCGCCCTGTACTTCTCGGCAACTATGCCGCCATTCAAATACTTCGGCCTCTTTGCCGCCATCGGTGTATTCGTTGCCTGGGTTTACACGATGGTTTTCCTTCCCGCAGCGATGATATTGACCAAACCAAAAATCAACCCGGCGTTGTTGCGGCAAAAGGACACATGGTGGAAGGGGTCATACTGGTTCGGTCGCGCCATGCAGACCCTGGGACGGTTCACCCAGGCATTCTCGGTGCCGCTGATGCTTTCGGCTTTGCTGATCGTGGTGCTTGGCGCCATAGCCGCCAGCCGAATCATTGTTGACGATGAGCCCATCACTATTTTTGATGACAGCGAGCCCCTGTTCCAGGCCGACAAGATCATGAACGAGCACCTGGCCGGCACCAACGCCCTGGATGTGGTGATCGAGGCCAGCGAACCCGGTGGCCTGCTGCGGCCGGAAAACCTGGCGCGTATCGAGGCGCTGCAGGCCTATGCCACCAGCTTGCCCCATGTTGGCGGCTCCACCTCCATCGTGGACTATCTAAAGCAGATGAATCGGGCCATCCGCGGGGGCGCCAGGGAGAATTACCGCCTGCCTGAGAGCGAAGAACTGGCCGCCCAGTATTTCCTCATCTACTCGGCTACCAGTGACTCGACCGACTTCGAGGAGGAAATTGATTACAACTACCAGATGGCCAATGTGCGACTCAACCTGAATACCGGCAGTTTCCATGAGTTCGCGCCGGTGGTGGAAAAGATGCAAGCCTATATCGATGAGCACTTTAATGCCCCGGGCCTGAAGGCCACTCTCAGCGGCCGAGTCAATCTCAACTACCACTGGATCAGGGAGATCGGGCGTAGCCACTTCGTCGGAGTGGCCTACTCGCTACTCCTGATCTGGATAGTCTCCGCCCTGCTGTTCCGCTCTGCCCTGGCGGGTATCTATACCCTGATCCCGGTGGCGGGCGCCATCCTGCTGGTCTATGCAGCCCTGGTAATGCTGGATGTCCGACTGGGGGTGGGTACCTCCATGTTTGCTTCCGTGGCCCTTGGGCTAGGGGTGGACTATGCCATCCACACAATTGAGCGCTTCAGGGTGATCTATGCTTTGGAGCGAGGCGACTGGACCCGGACATTCGACAATTATTATCTCACCACCGGGCGCGCCCTCTTCTTTAACTTTCTGGCGATATCCTGTGGCTTCGGGGTGCTGATTTCGAGTAAGGTCGCGTCGCTCAACAACTTTGGCACGATGTTCGTCATAGCGATAACTACCTGTTTTCTTTTCAGTTTGACCCTGCTGCCGGCGATGATCCGTTTCTTCCGACCAGGTTTCATCACCAATTACGAGCCCCGCTTGAGGCAGAGAACCGATTTCTGGCGAACCTTGCTTGTCATTGCTGTTGTGATAACTCTTGCATGGTTGTTGTGGCCGCCAGTTGCCGCCGCGCAGGAGCAGCTGGAGCCTGAGCCTGCACAAAGCGAGACTCCGCTATTGGTAGACCACGCCCCAATATCGGCTGCGGAACTGGTAGCACGGGTGAATGGCCTCGACGAGGGCGAGTTCGTAACCCGCAAGCTCAGCATGCAACTGGTGGACAAGCGCGGCCAGGAGCGGGTGCGCGACACCGTGGTGTATCGCAAGTACTATGGCCAGGAGATGCGCACGATCGTGTTCTACCTGTCACCCGCCAATGTGCGCAACACCTCGTTCCTGACCTGGGATTACCCCGAGGTGGAGCGCGATGACGACCAGTGGCTCTACCTGCCCGCCCTGCGCAAAGTGCGTCGCATTTCTTCGGCAGACCGTGGTGACTACTTCATGGGTACTGATTTCACCTACGAGGACATCAAGCTGGACGGCAAGCTCTCGGAGAGTGACTACACCTTTGAAGTGTTGCAGACACCATCGGAGCGGGCAGATGGTTTCTACCAGCTGGCGGCCGTACCCCGCAATGACGAGATCGCCGGGGAACTGGGCTACTCCCGTATAGAGTTCGTGGTGGATCCGGCCAACTGGCTGGTGGTGGGTGGCGAGTTCGCGGATGTGAAGGGCAATCCACTCAAAACATTCCGGGTAACTGAGAGTGCACAGGTGGATGGTATCTGGACCCGTGAGCGCATTGAGGTGGAAAACCACAAGACCGGGCACCGCACCATCTTTGCCTTCAGCGATATCGACTACACTACACCGGTGAATGACGAACTGTTCAGCAAACTCGCCATGGAGCGGGGCGCACCATGAAGCGTGGCCTGCCGGCTGCGGCTGCGCTGGCTGCGCTGGCCTTTGTCGGCGAAGCAACCCGGGCGGCTGACATCCAGGATCTTCGGATGGGCCTGCACAGCGATAAAACCCGGTTGGTGTTAGATCTGTCCGCGCCGGTGAGATACACCCTGCAGACATTGGCCAATCCCCCCCGGATAGTCGTCGAGATTTCCGGCGTGGATTCGGGGCCACCGCCGCAACCACCGCTGGCGGGCACGCCCATCACAGATATGCAGATGGCCGTTACCCCGCAGGGCAACATGCAGTTGACGCTGTACCTGTCGCATGCGGTAACTGCCCGGAGTTTTACGATATCCCCTGAACAGGACCGAAGCGACCGCCTGGTGGTGGATATCTATGAGGATGCACCAGCTCAGGCCCTGGTTGCTGGTGAAGACGCCGCGGAGCCACCCGCTGTTCCAGCGGTAGCCTCCCCCCGACCTCCCCGCCCCACTTCGGCCAAGGTCTCGCCGGGCAAAACCGTAGCCAGGTCCACCCCATTGCCATCGCCCTATCAGGGGCCGTCGCTCGAATTTAGCGGCACCTGGGAGCAGGAATGGGCTTACCAGACCAAAGAGGCCGGCAACCAGAAGTTTGAAGCCCTGGTGGAACCCAGGCTGGATGCCGGGTTTGCCGGGGGTTCGCAACTGGTCGCCATCGGCAGGTTAAGGCTGGATGCGGTGGGTGACCTGGGACCCTTCGAAGATCGGCCCCAAAACTACTCCGATATCAACGGCCCCATCTATAACGACAAGTATGCGGAATTGTCCCTGCGCGAACTGTACCTGGACACAAAGTGGGCAGGCGCCTACTGGCGCCTGGGCAAACAGCAGGTGGTCTGGGGCCAGGCCGATGGCATAAAGGTTCTGGATGTCGTCAACCCGCAAAGCTTCAGAGAATTTATCCTGGACGACTTCGATGACTCCCGCATACCCCTGTGGATGGTCAATGCCGAGATACCGCTGGAGGGTGGTGGCCTGCAACTGCTGTGGATACCCGATACCACTTACCATGAGCTGGCAGAGCAGGGCAGCCCCTATTTCCTGACATCACCCAAGTGGGTGCCGAGTATTCCTCCCGGCACCGGTTTTAAGGTTTCTTCATTCGACAAACCCGATGACCCACTGGCAGATAGCGACCTTGGTGCCCGCTACACGACTTTCCTGGGCGGCTGGGATATCAGCCTGAACTACCTTTATCACTACCAGGATTACCCTGTGCTCTATCAGCAACTGAACGAGCAGGGCCCCGTAGACGTACTGGAGATTATGCCCACTTACAAACGCAGCAATCTGATTGGGGGCACACTCAGTAATGCGTTTGAGGCGTTGACGCTGCGAGCGGAACTGGCCTATAGCACGGACACCTATCACACCACGAACACGTCGGTCGATCGTGGCATCGCGAGTTCTGGGGAAGTTGCCTCGGTGGTCGGCCTGGACTGGCAATACAGCGGCGACGGGCTGTTGAGCACCCAGTGGTTTTTGAGCTACCTGCCGGACTACTCGCAGGATATCGTGCGCGACGAGAACGAGAATGCAATGAGCCTGTTATTCCAGCAGGGTTTTGCCAATAACACCTGGCAACTGCGTGTACTGGGTCTTTACTCGCTGAATGACGAGGACTCCCTGCTGGAGCTCAAACTGAAGTATTGGTTGCTTGGCAATCTTGAACTGTGGGTGGGCGGAGACTTTTTCCACGGCACCCAGCGCGGTAGCTTTGGCCAGTTTGATGAGCAGAGCCGGGCGTTAATGGGGATGGAGTATGGCTTCTGATAAAGCCGATTGGAGTCAATTCCGCCTGGTGCATCAGTCGATTTTTCGCTCCACAATGCCTCGGACTGACATTTGTAGC
>JANPDE010000424.1:0-3934 GCA_031431315.1 Haliea sp. | reverse complement strand
GCCCCGGTGCTGGTCTTGATGATTTCGGATTTGCGCCCATGCAGGCAGATGTAACCGTCCTTATCCACGGAACCGAAGTCTCCGGTGGCCAGAAAGCCCTCGGCATCCCGCAAGGCCTGATCGCAGGTGTAGTAGTGCGCGACAACCCCAGGACCGCGTACCAGTAGTTCACCGTCCGCGGCCTGTTTGAGCTCGCAGCCCGAGAGGGGGCGCCCTACCGTGCCGAAACGGAAGTTTCGCGGTGTGTTGATCGCGTTGGGGATGACGTTTTCGCTCAGGCCGTAGGCTTCCAGCACCAGCAAACCCATCGCATGGAAATTCTCGAGTAGCCAGCCGGGCATGGGTGCCGATCCGCTCACCATATACCTGAGGTTCCTCCCCATCACCTGTCGTAGCTGACGGAGGACCAGCCAGTCCGCGACGAGGTGCTGTAGGCGGAGGATTGGTCCGGGCTGCCTTTCGCGTCTTACGTCGGCCTGGTAGCTGTGCCCGACATCCAGTGCCCAGGTGGAGATGCGCCGCTGCCAACCCGAAGCGGAGTCCAGCTGCGTGACCATTCCCTGATAGAGCTTCTCATAGAAACGGGGGACGCCAATAAAGAGGTGTGGTTCGATCTCGCGAATCTCCTGCATCAGCGTTTGGGGGCTGGACACGTACCAAGTTTGTGCGCCGCAGCTCATGGCCAGGAAATTGATGATCCGCTGGAACATATTGGACAGGGGCAGCCAGCAGGCCAGTCGGTAATCTGAACTGATATCCGGCAGCGCCGTGCGAATGGCGGCTATCGCCAGGCAGATCTGGCGATGGCTAAACTGGATGCCCTTGGGCTCGCCGGTCGTGCCCGAGGTAAAGATAATGGTAGCCGCATCATCTGGCTGGGCCTCACTCACATCCGGCTGGGGCGCGCCCGGTTCTATCGATAACAGGTCGGCCAGCGCGAGCCCCTCGCCCGATACCTCGCTTCTTTCAAAAACTATAATAAATTTAAAGCGTTGTCTTACCTTCTCGTTAAATCGCTGCAAGTCGGCGATGCACTGAAGGGCCACGCCGCTGAAACCGCACAGGCGGGCCACATGATTTATCCTGTCATCCGGGTCAGCGGGGTCCAGACCGACCACAATACTCCGCGCGGCCAGGGCACCGACTTGCATCAGGTCCCAGCTGAGGGATGAGGGCGCCAGAATACCCACCGTCTGTCCGGGTTGCAGGCCCAGGCGTACTAAGTGGGAGTGGATTTGCTGTGTCTGCTGGAAATAGGCAAGCCAGCTCAGGCTCACCCACTCTCCCGTTGCCTTGTTCTTACAGCGCAGGGCTGTTGCCGGGCCGTTGCGTTCCGCCTGAACTTGCAGCAAGGCAGGAATGGTTTCACAAATCAGGGGATCAGGTGATGACAGGATCATAGGCACCGCATGGCTTGTTGATGCGCAGATCCTCTTCCCGCAAGCCCAGCACTTGCAGCGAACGAGTGACCTCACGGCCCCCACCGACGCGATGCCGCAGCATAAAATTGACCAGCGGCATCGTCAACCGCCAGTAATTGCGCCTCGCCTTGCCTTCCCTGATCAGGTCGGCAAATTCAGGCTCGTAAGGGTTGTAGCCGAAGGCCTTGAGATCCGAATACATCAGCAGCCAGTTGACAGGGTAATTGCTGTGAACAGGGCTGGCGTGCTTTTTGCTCTGGACGAGCCCGAGTTCGACCACCGACCGCATTACCTGGTCCTGATCGTACTGCCAGGCATGAAACGGAGCCAGGTAGCGGGGGAACTCTGTGCCCTTCGGGTAGCGAGCCGGGTCGTAAAACCGGTTCAGTTCCTCATCGTTGAACTCACCAGACTGCCTTAATGCCGGCGGCGTCCAGTTAATTTTGCTGATCAGCCTTGGGGAGAATTCATACAGCATGCGCTCAGGTTCCGGTTGTCCCGGAGAATAGCCGGCCAGAATCAGCGGAATATTTTTCTCAATGGCAATCCTGATGGCATCTCCTTCAAAAAGCGGGGCGTACACATACGATATGGAGTAGACGGCCCCCCGCGCTTCCTGGTTCTTCAACAGATAATGAAAAAGCTTGCGATAAAATTCAGCGCGTGGGGAGTAGCTTATGTGATCGATGTCCAGCAGTTGCAGGGTGCGTTTTATATTTTCCCAGGCAAGATCAGGGATGTTGGAGTTGACGGTGAAGGCCAGTATTTTCAGGCCGTAGTCCCGCTTTAATTTGTGCAGTAGGTAAACACTGTCCTTACCACCACTGAACGGTACCAGGCAGTCGTACTCCGACTTACCGCGGCAGTCGGCCAGCGCCTTTTCGAGGTCCGTTTCCTGCATGCGCCGCTGTTCTTCCCGCTGGGCACTGGCCCCCCGGGCAGCCGTGTATTGCAGGCAGCGGTTGCACAGGCCACTTGTGGGATTGATGGTGATCCCAGCGACAGCGGCAGGAATAAGGCAGTTTCGACATTTAGAGCGCATAGGGCATCTTATTCGTTCAACTTTCCCCGGGTTACCCAGTTTCCGGCTTGTAGCCAAAACGGTTAGGCTTCATTCAGCCAGTGGCGAACATAGCACCAAGACCGCATAAATGGTAGGGTGAGGGGGCTTTGAATGACAGGTGAGACACATGATGAAATTTATCTCGACATCCGTTTTTCTGGTTGTAGTTTTATGCCTGGGAGGGTTCAGCGGGTTGGTATTTTCACAAGGTGATGAGCTCAGTGTGCAGGAGCGACAAAGCCAACTACAGACTTACCTGGAGGAGCATGTGAACGATCTCCCAACCTTACTTGAGTTGGCTTCGCTGGAAGGACGGGCGGGTGACGAGGTGGCAATGCTCGAATACCTCAACCAGGCAACGAATGCTCATCCGAACGCCATCGAGCCCAGGCTGGTACTGGGGCGTTACTATCTGGTGCAGAAAAATCCCAAAGAGGCGGAAGCAGTACTCTCGGTCGTGGCTCCAATTGCGAACACCAACCCCAATTTTCTTAACGCTCTGGCGGCGGCCCAGTTCCAAAACGAGAATTACCTGGGCGCTCGTGGCACGCTTGAGTCTCTGGCTAAATTCGAGCCGGATAAGTCATCGGTATTTTATCTGCAGGCCAGGGTATATGCGGAACTGAACGAGCCCGAGTTGACGCAGCGTGCTCTGGAGAGAACAGTCGAGCTGGACGCATTTCATTTCCCCGCACGCCTTGCCCTGGCGCGTTTATTACTGGCACAGGGCAAAACGGATGCCGCCCGGGTACATGTTGAATTACTGCAGGCGCAAGCCGGGGATCAACCGGATGTAATCCGCCTGGTGGAAACATTTAAAATTGCGGAAAAAACGCCGGCGCGCTAAAGGCAGTTGCTCTCGACAAAAAAATGGTGATGCCACAGCTAAAAATAGGTTCCGTGGCGCTGGCAGCATCTTGGGTGGGCCCGCAATGAAGGGTGGATTGTTGGCGCCCGCGCTTAGACTTAGGGAACCTCTGAATAACGCCCAAATTCCGTAACATGACGAAAAACACTCTGACCCTTTCGCAATAACACGTAGTTTCCCTGTATTTTCCTGCCTGTCACTGCCATTGCGGCAAATGACAGGCGCAATAATCCTTACACAGCCAGATATTTTCGTGCCAGCATCAGATTGGTGAGACCTGCCAGTACCAGCAAACGGTTCGTGTTTTTTGCCAGACCACGGTAGCGCACCTTGCGGTACCCTAAGATGTGCTTGATCCACAAGAACGGGTGTTCCACCTTCGCTCGCACGCTGGCCTTGCACTGTTCGGACTGCTTCTGCGTATCGTTGTCCGCCAGTTGCCTCACCTTGCCCCGGTGTCTCGCAATCAGGAAGTCCGCATCCCGCTCGCTGTGCTCCTGCCGCTTCTCAATACCCGTATAGCCTGTATCTCCCCACACCCTCTTCTCGTCACCGTGCAGCAACGTATCCGCCATGTTCAGG
>JANPDE010000423.1:0-2382 GCA_031431315.1 Haliea sp. | reverse complement strand
CGAAGTTCACGAACGACTTCGTCGCCGCGTGGAATAAGGTGATGAACCTGGACCGTTTCTGAGCAACGCCGGATCGTTCGAGCGTTGGGTGCACGAGATGGGGGGTTGTAAGGTATAGGCATGGTACGTGTCGGTCATCGGTGCCACCATTCGAGGGTGCGTAAGAGACAAGGGGTTTTCCCATGGACCTCCAGAAAATCGAAATCGCGTCTTCCATGGGCTGCGCGCCCCGCTGCACATCAGTCACCGCGGCGGCCCTTGACGGGTTCGTCGAGCTCGTCCGAGGGGAAAAGGCCGAGGGGCGGATCTGCGCGGGCAGCGAGCACGACGAGATCGCGTCCATGATCTCAGCGGCGATGCCCGAGGCGCTGCTGTTCTACCCGCGAGATGCGCTGGCCGCGTTCATCCTGCCGATGCAGTCCAACGAGCCGCCGATCGACGACGTTCGCTTCACGGTGCTCGACATGCCGCTCTACTTCCAGGGCGTGCGGTTGTTCGACGCGGCGCTGCGGGACGAGGCGGCGCGGCGGGGCAAGTGGATCAACGTCTGGACGATCGATGATCCGCGCGAGATGCGGCAAGTGATCGGCGAAGGCGTCGGAGGGGTGATGACCGATCGCCCGGATTTGCTCCGCGAAGTGATGCGCTGAATTGCGCGGCCTGCTGCGTCGATCGCTGCGGTCCGCGAAGATTTTGAATGGAACAATGAGCGCAACGTATGACTGTAGCGAACGAACTCGATAACGCGGGCCCGATCACGCACCCGGCGAGCAGGCGTGAGTTGACGGCCTGGGCGTTCTACGATTTCGCCAATTCCGGCTATACCACGGTAGTGATGACCACCGTGTACAGCGCGTATTTCGTGGCAGTGGTGGCGGCGCCGTTGGATGAGCAATCACCGGGTACGGCCACGCTGTTGTGGACCCTGGCCATCGGCCTTGCCAACCTGGTCGTGCTGTTCGCCGGTCCTGTCGTCGGCGCGGTTGCCGATCACCGGGCGCACAAGAAGCGCTACTTGTTGCTGTCTTCCATCCTGTGCGTGGGCGGCACCGTGGGGCTGGCCTTGGTAGGGCCCGGCCAGGTGGCAGCGGCGATGCTATTGCTGGTGGTGGCGACTATGGCCTTTGCCATGGGTGAGAACCTGATCGCCGCTTTCCTGCCGGAGATCGCTCACCGCGATGGTATGGGGCGTATCTCCGGCTACGGCTGGAGCCTGGGTTATTTTGGCGGCCTGCTGACCCTCGGTGCGTGCCTGGCCTATATCAACTGGGCCACCGACAACGGTCAGCAGGCGACCGACTACGTCCCGGTTGCGCTGCTGATCACCGCGCTAATCTTTGCCATCACGGCCTGTCCCACCTTCCTGTGGCTGCGCGAACGCGCGCTCGCCAGGCCGCCGTCCCCGGATCTGTCCTATTTCAGGATGGGCTTCGCGCGAGTCAGCACCACCTTGAGCCACACCGCGCACCTGCCCGACCTGTTTCGCTTCCTGCAATGCCTCACCCTGTTCCAGGCGGGCGTTGCCACGGTCGTGGTGGTCGCCGCTATCTACGCCCAGGAGGTGATGGGTTTCGATACGCAACAACTCATTAAGCTGATTATGGTTGTGAACCTGACGGCGGCGATCGGCGCTTTCGGTTTCGGGTATGCGCAGGACCACTTCGGTTCGGTGAGGAGCCTCGCGGTAGCGCTGTTGGTGTGGGTCGCGGCAATCAGCGTCACGTTGCTGGCCGATGACGCTGCCGATATCTGGCTGGCGGGCAACCTGATGGGTCTCGCAATGGGTGCTACCCAGGCCGGCGGCCGAGCGTTAATAGGACGGCTTACGCCCCCATCGCGCAATGCGGAGATTTTCGGTTTGTGGGGCCTTGCCAATCGCGCCGCAGCGATCATCGGGCCGGTGAGCTACGGCCTGATCAGCGAGTTGAGTGACGGCAACTATCGCCTGGCGCTGCTGTCGACGCTGGCGTTTTTCCTATTGGGGCTGGTGCTGCTGTTTACCGTCGACGAGCGGCGCGGCGTGGCCGCCGCAGTCGCGACCGGGGGGGGAATCTGACTGATCCTCCTGCGTCAGTAAGAGCCGTGGTTGGGGTGCGGGGACTGGCAGCCCGCAAGGGGAAAACGCTAGACAAATCAATTTACTATCTCTAGTGTTAAGTCGCAGCGGCGTGGGGGGTAGGCTGCTTCCCGCACGTGTCCAATAATGTAAGGGCGCCATGAAAGGATTCCTCGCACACAGCGTGAAATCGACGTGCCCCCAACCCGGCTCCCCTTGCCGGCCCGTCGTCGTTCAGCGGGTTGCTCGACACCTATGGGCGGGTGGAAGTGCTGTGGTTCCCGTTTAACTCAAACTGTTTCGCCCAGTGCAGCCAGCGGGTGTCG
>JANPDE010000422.1:0-14309 GCA_031431315.1 Haliea sp. | reverse complement strand
TAAATCCAATGGCTTGCTGATCAAGGCCCGATCGAGTTCCTCCCCTGTCAATGCGGTAATAGCGATAGGCGTATCCTGCACTGTACTGACCCGCTTCTCGGCGGTAACGATCACTTCCTCCAGTCTGCCGTCCTGGCTGTCCTGGCCGAAAACGGTCTGGCTTACCAGTGTTGCAGCCAGCAATAGTAGGCAAGAACAGGCTCTTGCTATTTGAGCTATCATCGACGATTTTCCATTAGAGTTATTGTGCGGTTGCTATCTGCTACCGGCGTTGTTATAACTGTGGCCGACAGATGCTTGTTAAAAGACATATGCCTGAAAATAGCATATGCGGCCATAATCTCGCAAGGTGACCCCGATGATACTTATAGCTGATCGCGACAAAGACGCATTTTTCCGCGATGTAGAAGCCGCCGCCAAAAAGTCCATCTGGTGTGCCCTGGCCACGGTGGCCAACAATGAAGCCAGAGTCAGGATGGTGCACCCGACCTGGGAGGCAGACGTTCTCTGGATAGCGACCGGGCCGAACAGTGCCAAGGCGCGCGAGATACAAAAGAACAGTGCTGTTGATATCCAGTTCCAGGTGGCACCGGATGACTTCGTCCACTTGCTGGTACGCGGCAATGCCAGCGTGTTGACGGATCAGGCGACCAAAGAGCGAATCTGGAACGTGATGGATTATGATCTGGCGCAGTTCTGGCCAGGCGGCCCGACCAGTCCCGACTACTGTGTCGTAAAAGTGCTACCGACACGCGTGGAGTTGTCGCAGATGTTTGGCACAATGAATAAACGTGTATGGAAGGCGTAGGACCCCGCCGGGTCAACCCGGGTCTGCTAATTCAAAGCCATCGTCATCGCTGGCATCCCAAAATAATGGAGCGGTAGGAATGGAGCATTTACCGAACTTTGGATTAGCCAACACGGTCACCGGTTTCGCGACGCTGTTTTCCGGTGTGCTGCCACTGCTGCTGACCCACTTCATGCATCCGCAACCGCGGCGCTGGGTTTTCGCCTATTGGATGATACTCGTCACGGGTATTTTCACGGTTACACTGCATGGTTTCGGGGAAACCAATCCGGTATGGGGCGAGCGCTGGTTCTGGGCCTTCCTGGATACGGGTAGCAATATCGTCGTTACCTGGGCGATGGCAGTGGCCATCATGGGCGATTTCTACACCCGCTCCACACAGCGCTGGGCAATTCCTGTGCTCACGCTGCTGATGGTCGTGGGCGTGGCCTGGCATTTCTATGATCGCCTGCCGGGAACGCCGGACTTCCAGGTGATCCCGCTGGGTGAATGGGGCGGATTCTATCCGGGGGAGACCTGGCTGATCGGCTTCTCCTGGTTGAACGTCGCGCTATTCTTCAAGAATCGGTCGCGTATACCGGCCAGCGCGAGGCCACTACTGGTGCTGTCGGCTGCGACTTTCTTCTGCGGTATGCTGCTGGCGTCCGCTACCAACGAAAAGATCATTTACCCCTTTTTGCCGCTGCACGCGCTGTGGCACCTTGTTGGCGCCTACGCATTTATCATGATCTGGGCGTTCAATCACCAGCGCTTCTGCAATCCCGGCCCGCAAGACCCGCCGCGCTAGACCTTAGAAATTCGCCCGCAGACCAATCCCGATACGCCGGCCCTCGCCCACTGAGGCCTGCGCGCCGCTAAGATAAGTTTCCAGGTTATTGGTGCCGAAACGGTAACTCTCATCCGCCAGGTTTTCCACGAATACCTGCACCTCGTAGCGCTCTACCGCAAAACCAAGGCGCAGATTGACCAATTCGTAGGAGGGATTCAGGCGGTCCGGGTTATCAGCGATGTCGGACTGGATCTCATCGGTATACGTGTATTCCGCCTGCACATAGGGATGCAGGTCTCTCCCACCCCAGTCAAGGACCGAACCATCGTAGCGGGCCACTGCCGAAAACGTGCTCTCGGGAGAATTCGGTACGTCGTTACCCGAGGCATCGATGGTCTCCCCGTCCAGCGTGCCCGCGTCCTTGAAGTCACCGAACTGCGCGTCGAGGTAGCCGTAGGTCACCGTGAGGTTGAGGCTATCCCAGGGCAACCAGGTGAATTGAATTTCCGCGCCCTGATTCTGTGCTTCGGACGCATTCTGTACGATTTGCCGCTGCGTGATAGGGTCTTGCGAGCGAATCTGAATGTCCTGCCAGTCCATGTAGAATACCGACAGGCTACCCTGCAATTTGCCGTCCAACGCAAGCCCTTTGATACCCGCCTCATAGTTGGTGAGGGTTTCCTGCTCAAACTGGCTTTCGTCAGCGGCGGTGTCCGGGACATCCGCTACCGGATTCGGTCCGCCCGACCGAAAGCCCGTTGACACCGTGCTATACAGATTGATGTCGTCTGCCAGCTGGTAAACGGCGGCAACTCGCGGTGAAAAATCATCAAAGCCATCGTTCACACCCGGGTTACTTTCTCGCGGGGCGAACGGATCCGCCAGCGGGCCCTCGATCCGAAAACCCGAAACACTTTCATCGGTATAGCGGCCACCCACACTGAGGTCCAGATTCTGCGTCAGCGCATAGGTCACATCAAAAAACAGGGCCGTCGAGTCGACCTCACTGCCAAAGCGCACGTTCTCCCACAAGCCGAAACTGTTGTCGACACCCAGGGTATAGGGCTGAAATCCAGGTAGAGGCTCCCTCGGGCATCCCGGCACTCCGGAGGCACCGCCAATGCAGAAAAAGGCGAGATTAAAGGGGCTCAATCCGACGCCGGGCAGTGGATTGGTGGCGAAAGGATCAGTGGTAAGGTGTGTGGTGTCCTGGGTTTGCGTGACCTTGTCCTCGCCGTAATACAGACCTGCCAGCCAGGTCAATTTTCCCGTCTCTCCGGACAATCGCGTCTCAAAGCTATAGGCTTCGAAATCCACCGCCCTGGAGACTGTAAAAGAAGGATTGGCAGAGAAATCTCCTTCACCGTCGATCTCGTACGTGTTGTCTATGTAGCCACCGACCATCGTCAGCGTCACCGCGTCAAAATCATGGACCAGGCGCGTGGTCGCAATGGTCGTTTGATTTTGACTGCGGGCGCCGATATCCGTGTTGATGTCTTTTTCATTGGCGGGAAAAACACCGTCTGGGGTCGGTTCCTCTGCGCCGATGAGGTTGGCAATGTTGTTGATCGACACTGGATCACCGACAATGGCGCCGACCAGTTGTTCCAGCAAACCCAGCGACGCACTGTTGTCGCCTGTGGGCACGAATGTGGGCAAGTCCTGCTGCTGATCCGAGTAGGTGGCGGAGGCGTCCACGGTGGTGCGGTTTCCCGGCAACCAGCGTAGCGCCAGGCGTTGCCCGTTGTTCTGCGTACCGTTGCCCTCATCAAAAGGTCCCTGCTGGGTGAGAGTGCCATCGCTTTGGTCGTAGTACGCGAGCGCACGCAGAGCAAACTCCTCACCCAATGGCAAGTTGACGGCGCCCTCAACAGCGCTGGTGTCGAAACTTGAATAATCGCCTTTTACATATCCGGCAAGCGCGTCGGTATCGGGTTTGATGCTCGTAATGCTCACCGCGCCACCGACAGTGTTGCGACCAAAAAATGTACCCTGCGGGCCGCGCAGAATTTCAATGCTTTGGGCATCCTGCAGTTGGGTATCGACAGTGCGCGCCAGTAAGTTCGGCGAGATATTGACCTCGTCAACGTAGACGCCAACTGAATTGCCAAGACCACCGCTGGATATCGGACCTACCCCGCGAATCGCGAAGCGCACGTCAGAGCGATCTCCGGACGGATTGCTGAAGGCGACGTTGGGGGAGCGCAGGGCGAAATCACTAAACCGTTCGATCCTGGAATTCTGGATATCCGCCGCGCTGAACACAGTAATAGACGCGGGAACCTCGAACAGCGACTGCTCCCGCTTCTGGGCAGTCACGATGATCTCCTCTAACTGCGCCCAAGCGGGTTGCGCCAGGGCGAGCATCATCCCCGCACCGATTTGCCACAGCGATACACCTGCCGCATACCCGACAGCTTGAAGGGATCTAATGCGCATGCCAGTTGCCTTTATTGACGGCCTTATTGACGACCTCATTCTGCACGAAAGTTTCCGCGTAGACACGCCTTAATCTCGCAACACGGTAACCCAAATAGTGCGGCCATCAGGGCGCGGGAACCAGCCACAGCTCGGGGCCGCCCACTGCATCGGGCCGCGCCTCAATCGGGTGCAGTGCGCCGGCCAGCCAGGCGGGATACTGGTCTGCGTAGTGAGGGCTGAGCGGGTGACCCGATTGGCCACCTGGAATCACAGACCATACGCGCGGTACCGCACTCAATTCGGCCACGGCGCGCACGGTGGCGCCAGTGTTTACGGCAAAGGGTTCGAGGTAGCTATAACGGGCACGTCCGACGGTAGCGGGACTGCCACCCCAGGGCTGATCCGGCTGATTAAAGAGCCAGGCGAGTTGCGGCACGGCTTTGCCTAACTCGTGCCGCAGCTTCACCCGCTGCCGTTGATCCAGCCGCCACGTCTGGGGCAAGGGACCCTGTTGCGCCGACAAATCAGCGACCGCGTTATTGAGTGCCGCGCTGAGTAGTCGGCCCGCATCGCCCTGCCACCACGGTGAAGACGGCTGCTGCAGAATCAGATGATCCAGTGCGTGATTGAGCAGGTAGCCTGCCTGCAGTAGACGCGGATACAGATCGGCAGTGGCATCAGCGAACACCAATGCCGCGGTCGCCAGGTACCACTGTTGGAAAATCAGTGCGCCGGCACTATCGCGACTGGCCAGCGGGGCATCTGCCCATTGCCGCAGCACAAGCAGCGCAGCGGCAGCTGTGGCATTCAGACGTTGGGGGTCGAGCTGCTGCAGCATGCTGGGCAATAGCTGCTGCGCCTGGCCGTCGGTCCAATCCATCTGCAGGTCCTGCATGTCCTGCACAGAGAACTTGTCTTTGCTGCCAAGCACCTGCTGGATACGGGCTATGCGATAGGGTGCGGCATTATCCGCCGAAACCAGCGGCCCACTGCCGCCCGCATTCACTCTGGCATTTGCCGCAGCCAGAAAACCGCGCGGCGGGTTGGACTGCTGCGGCATCTGTGCAGCGGGCACCATGCCCTGCCAGCGCTTTGACGGCCTACTACCGTCCAGGGGCAGCAGCCCCTCGCCTTCACCCCGGCGCGGGATCACTCCAGCCGTGCGAAAACCAATTGTGCCGTGCACATCCGCGTAGGTGGCATTGAGCGTGGGCGCTGGAAAATCATCAAGTGCAGCGGTAAAGCTCTGCCAGTTCCTGGCAAGATTGAAGGCCAGCATACTGTCCAGATTGGGCCGCTCCATGCGATGCACTGTCCAGGCCAGGCTGATCGGTGGATCGTCGCTCACCAGGGGCCCATTGCGGGTATAGGTAATGGTGAGGGACTCGGACGCGCCACCCTTCACCGGTATGCTGACGGTTTCTGTGCGCGCCCGGTACCATTCATCGCCATCCTTGAACTGCAAGGGATCAACTGTGGAGCGGACCTCCAGGAACAAGTCCTGGGTGTCCCCGATGTTGGTAAAGCCCCAGGCGATGTTTTCGTTGAAGCCATTGATCACGCCCGGCAGACCCGCCACCGACCAGCCGCGCAGTTGCCGGCCCTGGCTAAAAAACAGGTGCACCTCGTAAAACAGGTTCGGCAGACCCAGTTCGTCGTGGGAGTCAAAGGCATACAGCGGCAAGCCACTGACGCTTTTTGCGCCAGACACGACCCAGCCGTTGCTGCCAAAGCCCAGCCGTGGCATCAGTGGATTTTGCTCAGGGTCAGTCATAGCCAGGCGGTCGATTACTGCGCCAAGTCCGGCGGTGGTCGCTGCTGGTGGCATGACGAAAGGGTAGGGCTGTGCGCTGTCGTCGGATAGAAAGAGCGCAAAGCGCTCTGCGTCGACTTGCCCGGCCAACGCCAGCCGCAACAGTTCATTGCGCATATTGTTGGCCGATTGAAAGGCCATCAAGGCGCCGAGGGCGAACACGTCACGGCGCTGCCAGTACGGACGCGACGCACCCAGCAGCAGGAACTCCGGGGGCAATAGCGCATAGTGGTCGATGGCGCCGTTGATCCCGGCGAGGTACTGATCGATGAGCGCCAGTGTTTGCGCACTGGAGTTCCTCTCCAGTGCAGCTGCCAACTGGGGCACGCCGACGCGCCACAGTTCCCGGTCAGTCGACAGCAGCTGGGCTCCCAGTAGCTCAGCCATCCGCCCCTGACCGGCGCGCCGCAACAGTTCCATTTGCCACAAGCGGTTCTGTGCATGCAACCAGCCTTGTGCCTGCAGGGCATCGCCCAGCGTGGCAGCCTGCACATAGGGCCGTTGCCAGGCGTCGAAGCGTATGCTGACGCGCGCGCTCAGTCCAGGGAGCCGCGCCTCTGTGCTGGTTTGCGGCAGGGAGAGGTAGAACGCCAACCAAAACCCAGACAGCGCCAGCATCACCAGGGCCATCAACACCCCCAGCACTTTTCCGATAATTGATATGCGCATGGTCCCAAGCACTTCCACTTACCAGGGCAGCTGGTCGATATCGATATTACCGCCACTCAACACGATAGCCACGCGTTTACAGGCGAAGCGTCGCGGATGGCTCATGACCACCGCCAGCCCAAGCACCGCTGATGGCTCCACTACCAGCTTCATGTGTGTCCATATCAGTCGCATCGCCGCGACGATGACCTCATCACTCGCCGTGAGAATATCGTCGACGTGGCGCTGGATAAGACTGAAGTTCAGTACGCCCAGGGGGGTGAGCAAGCCGTCAGCGATAGTCATCGGCGCGGGCTGCGGCTGCCACTGCCCGGACTGGAAACTGCGCTGCGCGTCGTCGGCGCCGGCCGGCTCTGCGCCGACGACCTGCGTGTCCCGCCACAGCGACTTGCTGGCGACGGCGCTTCCGGCGAGCAAGCCGCCTCCTCCCACTGGCGTGAGGAGAAAATCCGGCGCGGGCACTAATTGCTCGGCGAACTCCATGACTGCCGTACCCTGGCCGGCGATCACGTCGGGGTGATCATAAGCGGGGAGGAATTGTGCGTTGCTGCGCTTGAGCAATTCGGCCAGGGTGCTCTCGCGGGCCGCCTGGGTGGGCTCGCAAAAGAGGATCTCTCCGCCATACGCCCTTACTGCAGCTACCTTGGAGGCAGCGGCATTGTCCGGCATGACGATGTACGCGGGTATACCAAAATGACTGGCAGCCAGCGCCAGCGCTGCACCGTGATTACCAGAGGAATGGGTGGCCACGCCCTTGCGGCGCTGCCCATCACTCAGTCGCAGTACCGCGTTATGTGCACCCCGCGCCTTGAAAGCACCGGCTTTTTGCAGATTCTCGCACTTGAAAAAAATCTCGCAGCCTGCCTGCCGATTGATCAGTGTACTGCTCAGCACGGGCGTGTTGTGTATATACGGGGCGATGCGGCGCGCTGCCGCCCGGATATCGCGCATGCCAACCGTCATGGTCACCTCCGTTTTGTTCAAGCCTGTTTAAGACCCAGTATCCAGCCCAACTGGCGACGCACCAGATCGCGTACCCGCGTGCGACTCCTGACGGTCCCTGATAGCGCCAGGCCCTGGTATTCCAGCGCGGTGATGGTGTCCAACAACAACTGTGCATCCAGTTCGGGATCGGTGCGATTAAAATACCCGCACAATCTGATCATCGGCTCCAGCAGTTGCTGGCGATGGGCCAGACCGAGCTGGCGCAGTTCCGCGGACAACCGCGCCTCGGTGAAGAAAATTTGCTCCACTGCGAGTCCCTCCGACCGCTCTGTGAACTGCGCAATGATGTAGCTTGCGGCCTTGTCGGCCAGTCGTTTACAGATGGCCTCGCGCACCGCGACCCGCCGGAGCTCAGCAGCGGAAAAGCCATCCAGGTAACTGAAAATTCCCGACCACAGGCTGTCCAGATCGGGACGCATCCGTTCCATAAACTGCTGGAACGCTTCCCTGATCATGGCATCGATGTCCTTGAAGTAGTACGTGGTGAGCGAAAGTTGCACTCCGGCCTCGGCGGCTACCGAACGATGATTAACCATGCGAATGCCTTCGCGCGCGATGAGCGTAAAGGTGGCGGTGAGTATCTTGCGGCGGGTTTGTTCGCCCTTGGCGCGTCGTGTTTTTGGAGCGGATGAATTGCCCGTCTTTCTGGCGTTAGGCTTACGAGCGGAATTGGAAGCCATGATTCAAAATCTATCCCTGTGAAGTGGTAAATATTGTACATTAGTACAATTAAATGTGGCGCTGCAAGTGCCATGCTCCTGCTGCTCGCCGCTCTACAATTGTTGCGCCGGGCCAGCCGTAGCGCCGACCCGCCAAATACAGCGACGCTATTAGTACGGTTTTGAAAGAGGTGATTATGTCAGCGCTGATCTATCCCAACACCAACCTCATGGCCACGGAGCAGCTGATCATTGATCGCGGCGAGGGTGTTTACGTCTACGACCAGCAGGGCAAGCAGTATCTTGAGGGCATGGCGGGCCTGTGGTGTACCGGGCTGGGCTATGGCAACCAGGAATTGATCAATGCCATCAGTGCGCAGCTGTCGCGTATGTCGTACACCCATATGTTCGGCGGCAAGACGCACCAGCCGGGCATCGACCTGGCCGATAAACTTGCCGCAATGGTGCCGGTAGACAATGCCAGGGTTTTCTTCGGCAACTCCGGCTCGGATGCCAATGACACTCATATCAAGCTGCTGCGCTACTACTTCAATGCCATCGGCAGACCCGAAAAGCGCAAGATCATCACTCGCGAGCGCGCCTATCACGGGGTGACCGTGGCCACTGGCTCGATGACCAGCCTTCCGGCAAATCTCGCTCACTTTGACTCGCCCTTCGAGGCACTGGGTATTCTGCGCACTGACCACCCGCACTATTACCGGGGCGCACAGGACGCAGAAGCAGAAGCGCAATTTGTCGAACGCATCACGGCAAACCTGGAGGCTTTGATCGTGCGCGAGGGCCCTGAGACGATAGCCACATTTATCGCCGAGCCGATCACCGGCGCCAGTGGGGTCATCGTGCCGCCCGCGGGATACTACGAACGAGTGCAGGCAATCCTGGCCAAGCACGACATCCTGTTCTGGGCGGACGAGGTGATCACCGGTTTCGGCCGCACCGGCAACTTGTTCGGCTGTGACACAATGAATATCCAGCAACCGGCACAGATGACCTTCGCCAAGCAGTTGTCCTCAGCCTACTTCCCGATCAGCGCCTCGGTTATTCGCGGGGATATCTACCAAGCCATGGTTGAGCCGAGTGCCGAGGTGGGGATATTCGGGCACGGCTACACCTATTCAGGCCACCCTGTAGCCTGTGTCGCTGCACTGAAGACTCTTGAAATTTATGAGCGCGAGAATCTGTACGCACACGCTGCCGACATGGGGGCCTACCTGCAGTCGCGTTTGGCGGCGCTGCAGGGCCACGACCGCGTGGGTGAGGTTCGTGGCGCGGGCCTGATCGCCGCAGTGGAGCTGGTGGATGACAAGAGCGCAAAAACTCCGGCAGTGGATTTGGCCAAACGGGCCACGCAACGTTGCCAGGACAATGGCCTGCTGGTGCGCAATGTCGCCGGCTGCGCACTGGCGGTGTGCCCACCGCTGATTATCAGCCGCGCCCAGGTGGATGAACTCGTCGACAAACTGACGTTGTCGATTCAACAGGCGATATAACGGCAGCGAGTGGTATGCCAGTAGGGTGGGTGTGCTTCAGTATCGAACGAGGCGCCACGCCCACAGCAACAGCGCCGCATTGAGCAGGGCAATGGCACTGACAATCCAGAACGGTCCGCCTTGCACGATGATAGGTGAAACAATAAAGGGGCCCAGCCCACCCCCGATAATGGTAGTACACCCATTGTAGACACCCATGGAGGGTGCCATGTTTTGCAGCGGCACAATGCGCTGGATCATCGCGAACTCACAGGCGTTGTAGGCCGAAATCAGAAACACGCCCAGCGAAAAACAACCGATCACCACCACCAGGCTGTCCGCCTGCAACGCCAGATAGATCATGGTCCCTGCGCCGGCAAAACCGAAGGCGGCCAAGGGTGCGCGGATATTGAATTTGTCCCCCAACCAGGCCCACAGGCCGATACCCAACAGGGAAAATGCGTAGGGTATCGCCACCAGAAAGGTAATTTCTTCGAACGGAATACCGCGGTTTTCGGTGAAATAGGTCGGCAGCCAACTGGAGAAACCCAGCGACACCACATTATTGAGAATACCTATAACCGCCAGCAGTAAAAAGCGCGGGATGCGTAACAACGCGGACCAGGACAGCGGTGCACTTTCCACCTCCTGCTCCCGCTCACGTCCGGCAGCGATGTGCGCCAGCTCCTGCGGACTTATGGCGGGATGGAGCTGCGGTGTATCGTGCACCAGCCATGCCACCAAAGGCAGGCTCACCAGCAGGCCGCACAGAGCGATCACTACGAAGCCCATGCGCCAGCCAAAATCCGTCATCAGCGGCACCAGCAGGATGGGCGACAGGATCACCGCGAGAAACAGGCCTGAAACGAAGATGCTGTTGGCACGCGCCCGCTCCTCCAGCGGGAACCAGGTCTTGGTGAGCTGGCTCATCATCGGCACATGCACACCCTCGCTGACACCCAATAGCACGCGGGTTGCCATCAGTACCATCAGCCACTGGCTCACCCAGGCGCCCAGCGCGGTAAACAGCGACCACAGCACAATGGTTACAAGAATGCTGCGGCGGGGCCCCAGTCGCGCGGCAAACGGGGTCAGGAAAATATTGGCAAGGCCGTAGCCGGCATAGAACAGGCCCATCAGTAGCGCGCCGTAGTCCCGGGTTTGCGCTTCACTCCAATCGAATTCCGCTGCCATCAGTGGCACCGCGAAAGTGATATTCAGCCGGTCCAGGTAAGCGACAAAGAAGGTGACCATCAGCACCAACGCGGTTTGCCAGCGCCGGTGCCGTGCCATGCGCAAAACCATGCTTAATGCGCTTGCGGGTTGTACAGCCGATGAACGAATTCACCCAACAGCATTTCCCGGCTGTCGGCCGGCAATTGGTTGAGCATCAAATTGATGTCCTCCATCTTCCCCGGCAGAGTGCTGCCATCGCCACCCAGGATATCCCCCAGTTCGTCCATGACATCAGGGCCAGAGTTGACAATGTAATTGCGCAACTCCTGGGACACCTTGAATTGCGGCACGCCCTGCTGGGCAGCGCGCACCTGGGCCGTAACGTCTTTAAGGTCCGCGACAAACTCATCGATGCGGTGGGCGTTGTGCGGTCCTACCGACAGATGCATGTTCTCGCTGCTATTGGCAAAACCAAACTGGGGCTGGATGAACCAGCCGCGCGCCTTCATCGCGTCCGCCAATGGGAAAATATTGAAGTCGGTCGCACGCAGGGCCAGCATGTTGATCTGCGCCTTGCCCATCATCTCCAGCCCTTCAATCTCACTGACCGCCGCCACAATTTTCTGTGCGGCTTCCTGCGCCGACTGCACCAGTTTCAAGTAACCATCGCGACCGAGATAGTTGAGAATGGCCCAGCAAGCGGCTACGGGACCACCGCCCTTGGTCGAGGTGACACCCGGATTGATCACCGCATAGCCAGTCCAGTTGGCGTAGGAAAAAATCTGGTAGCGGCGGATGGCACGGTCCTTGTAGAGGATGCAGGAAGCGCCTTTGGCCGCGTAACCCCACTTGTGAAAATCCATGGACAACTGGGTGACACCGGGTACCAACATATCGAAGTCGGGGATGTCATAACCCAGTTCTTTGGCGAAGGGGAGGTACATGCCGCCCACGCAACAATCGACGTGAAAGCGTAACTGGTGGCGCAAGGCGATCTGTCCCAGTGCCGTGATCGGGTCGATAGCGCCGTGGGCGTAGGACGGGGCCGAACCCACCATCAGGATGGTGTTGGGCGTGATGGCCGCTTCCATCAGTGCGGGGATGGCACAGAAATCATCATCCACATCCACCGTCACCGCATTCAGGTCAAAGTAGTGGCAGGCCTTATGAAAAGCGGGATGCGCAGTCTTGGGCATAAGGATTTCGGGCCGGGTGATGTCCGGGCGCACGTCGCGGTAGTAATCGCGGGTGGTTTTCAGTGACAGCAGGATGCTCTCGGTGCCGCCCGAGGTGAAGGTGCCGGTAGCGTCGTCCCCGCCATTGACCAGGTCAATCGCCATGCCAATGACATCCTTCTCCAGTTCCAGGCAACTGGGGAAGGATGTGGGGTCCAGCCCATTTTCCATCATGTACATACAGAAGGCGTCTTGCAGCAACTGCTTGGCCTCCTCTCCTGCATCGTAGATGTAGGCGAAAACGCGGCCATCTTCCCAGCGCACATCGTTTGTCTTGCGCGACTGCAGGTTGGTTAAAAGGTCCGAAGGGGGCTGTCCGTGTTGGGGGAATTGCATAATCTTGCCTCAAGTAACTGTGGCGCTGCGGTGCGTATCACTGCGGCGTGCTAAAAACTGGAAAGTGGTTTATTTCTAGGTATTCCACGCGCAAGGATTATTTTGCACAAATGTACAATTAATTCAATCCTTCGCGCCCTGCCAAATAAGCAAATATAACCGGACAGGACACTTGAGGTACGCGCCCGGCGTCGTGGGTTGACTCGCATACCGACGCAGAAAGGCGAGAAACGAGATGTCAGGATCGGCGTCCTCGATAACGTCGTGCGTCCCAGGTCGAACGGCAGGGCGCTGCTGGATAGCGCGCATCATGAGGGCCTTGCGACTCTGCTGCCTATCGGAACAAGCGTACAAGCCAAAGTGGGCAATATTGTTAGCGTGCAGAAGTTCCCCATTGACGGCTGGCTCTTCGCTATTTCGGGCTTCTCTCGGGCGCCAGCCGCGCAAGTTCGCCGTTCGCCCAATTGAGGATGGCCACTTGCTCGTCGGCGTCCTTGCGCATCCAGTTGTTTACCGTCAGTGCCATACGCGGATTGGTCTTCAGCCTGTCGAGGTTGCGGTCGACAAAATGCCAGTACAGGCTGTTGTAAGGGCAGGCGTATTCACCTGTGACCTGTGTCGGACTGTAGCGACACTGTTTGCAGTGATTGCCCTGCCGCTGGATGTACTTACCACTGGCAGCGTAGGGTTTGCTGGCCATAAGTCCGCCATCGGCGTGCAGCGCCATGCCCAGCGTATTGGGCAGCTCCACCCACTCGAAGGCATCGACATACACGGCCAGATACCAGGCACAAACTTCTTCCACATCCAGTCCGGCCAGCAGCGCAAAATTACCAATCACCATGAGGCGCTGGATGTGGTGGGCATAGCCCAGATCCAGCGTCTGACGCAATGCGCTCTGCAGGCAACGCATCTCGGTATCCCCAGTCCAGAACCATTGCGGTAAGGGGCGATGCGCTTGCAGGCTGTTGCGTCCTGCATATTCCGGCATCATCAGCCAGTAAATGCCGCGCACATACTCGCGCCAACCGAGCACCTGCCGCATGAATCCTTCTGCGGTGGCCAGTTCGCAACGCCCATCCCTCCAGGCACTCTCCACCTGCCGACATACCTGCAGCGGGTCCAGCAGACCAATATTGATATACATGGATACGAGGCTGTGGAACAGGTACGGGGATTCTTCCGCCAATGCATCCTGGTAGTTGCCGAAGCGGGCCAGGGCATGCTGCAGGAACCAGTTGAAATGGTCCTCTGCCTGGGCCGGTGTCACACCCAGATAGAAGCGGGTAAGATCTCCCGGATGGTTTGGGAATTCCTGAGCGACCAGCGTCAGCACATCTGCAGTGATTGAATCAACGATCACCTCAGGTCGTTGAGGTATCTTCTCGGCATTGCGCCAGCCCTGACGATTTTCGGCATCGTAGTTCCACTTCCCGCCCTCCGGCCCGCCAACTGAATCCAGCAGCAGACCATGCTGCTTGCGCATGAGCCGGTAGAAATATTCCATCCGCAGTTGCTTGCGACCCTGCGCCCATGCAGAAAAGTCCTCGTGTGAAGCAAGAAAACGGTCATCATCGACCAGTTCCACCGGCACCGACAACTGCCAGCCCCGAATCTCGGACAACAGTCGAAACTCACCAGGCTCGCAGCAGCGCACCACTGGTGCAGCACAGAGCGCAAGGCTCTCCTGTACCGCGTCGAACAGGGATGCCTTGCCGGCCTCGTACTGAAAATAAATGACGGAGAACCCGCACTGGCGAAGTGCATCCCTGAAGTGACGCATGGCTGCAAAAATCAGTGTGATCTTATGCCGATTGTGGCGTACATAGCAGGCCTCTTCCCTCACTTCGGCCATTACGATGGTGTCGATGCCTGGACGGGCATTCCGGAGGGCACCACGCCCGAGGGTCAACTGATCCCCCAGCACC
>JANPDE010000421.1:0-1795 GCA_031431315.1 Haliea sp. | reverse complement strand
TTTTGCTCGGCGCGGCGGCCCGTTTTGCGCCATTCGGGGATACAGTGATGTCTCGGGCGGGGCGCCGAAAACAAACGTCCAGATGACTATCACAGCTCAACCATCACCCAGGCGACCTGACCATTAGTGATCCTGCAGGAGGAAAATATGCCATCAGTGCACTACGAAGCACCGACTTCTTTAGCGCAGGCCGCGCAATTTTTGCAAGGCAATAGCAATGTGAAAATATTAGCGGGTGGCACCGATCTATTGGTGCAGATGAAACTGGGCATCAGGCAGCCAGCGCTTATTGTGGATATTAAACACATCCCCGAGCTAATGGAGTTCACGCTGGGCGATCAGGGATTACATTTGGGCGCTGCAGTTTCGGGTGCAATCGTGAACGACCATGCAGACGTCAGGCGCATCTATCCGGGCTTCGTGGAAGCCTTGGGCTTGATCGGCTCCAGCCAGGTACAGGGTCGATGTTCTGCGGGCGGCAATCTGTGTAACGCATCACCCGCAGCAGATTCAGTGCCTGCGCTGATGGTGAACCGGGCGATGTGCAACATTATCGGTCCCAGTGGAACGCGCACTGTCGCCGTAGAAAATTTCAATACCGGCCCGGGTAAAAACTGCCTGGCTCGTGGCGAAATATTGGTCTCCATTGACATTCCCCTCCCCGCGCCGCGCAGTAGTGACGCCTATCTGCGCTTTATTCCGCGTACTGAAATGGATATTGCAGTGGCCGGCGCTGCAGTTGCAATACGCCTTGATGCAACCGGTGTGTGCACGGCCGCCAGAGTCGCCATTGGTGCGGTGGCGCCGACCGCGTTGCTCGTGCCCGCTGCGGCTGCTGCGCTGGTAGGCAGTAAACTGGATGATGCTGCATTGAGCAAGGCAGCTGCGGCAGCCAGTGCAGCATCCTCACCCATCAGCGATAAACGTGGCACCGCTGAATACCGTAAAAAGGTGGTTGGCGTATTGGTGCGACGCGCCGCCATTATCGCAAAAGCGCGTATTGAAGCGCAGGTTTAAGGGGATCACGTTATGTCAAAGCAGAGGAAAACCCATGTCAGCACCACCGTCAACGGTGAACCGTGCGAGTTTCTGTGTGAGCCAACCCAGGTACTGTCAGATGTCTTGCGAAACAAACTGAATCTTACCGGGACGAAAGAAGGTTGTAATACCGGTGATTGTGGTGCCTGTTCCGTCATGTTGGATGGCGCCCTGGTGTGTGCCTGTCTGGTGCTTGCAGTGGAGGTTCAAGACAGGGACATCGAAACGATCGAAGGGGTTGCTAAAGAAGGCAAACTGCACCCCATACAGCAAAAGTTATTAGAGCATGCGGCGCTGCAGTGCGGCATCTGTACGCCAGGCGTGGTGATCGCCTCAAAAGCGCTGCTGGAGAAAAATCCCGACCCCAGTGAGAGTGAAGTTCGCTACTGGCTGGCGGGCAATTTGTGTCGCTGTACGGGTTACGACAAGATTATTCGAGCGGTTTTGGATGCAGGCGCGGTAATGAGGGGGGAATGAGGCCATGACAATCAACGTCAAAACAGATTTCAAATATGTAGGAACCCGCCCTATCCGTCCCGACGGCCTCGACAAAGTCACAGGAAGGGCGATGTACGGGGCTGACCTGAATGTGCAGGGCATGATTTACGGCCACATTGTGCGCAGTCCGTACGCACATGCAAAAATCAAGTCCATTGATTTTTCCGAGGCCCTTAAACTCCCTGGCGTGCTGGCCACCATGAGTGCCGACGATCTGCCCGATCCTGGCGATATAAAAATTCCAGGCGGCGAAGTGGAT
>JANPDE010000420.1:0-11994 GCA_031431315.1 Haliea sp. | reverse complement strand
CCTCTCCAGGTCGTGTGGCGTTCTGGAACATCCCGGTATGGCCTACGACTACTCCAAGAAGACACTGAAGCAGTATGTGGTCGACCGTGCGGCAGCCTGGGGCTCGGAAGGCAAGCGCCTCGTTTCTCTCTCACCGGGTTTGATAGACACTGCCATGGGCCGGCTTGAAAACGATGCCATGGATAATTTTGCCGAGATGCGCAATCGCGTCGCCCTGGGTCGGCTGGGTGAACCGGAAGATATCGCCAATACCGCCCTGTTCCTGGTATCGCCACAAGCGGCCTATATTACCGGCTGTGATATTTTGGTGGATGGAGGCTTTGTCGCTTCTCTCAATGCACAGCAGCCCGTGAACTAGGGAGCCGCCTGCAGGTAGCGATCAAGCTCCTGGTGCATGCCCATGATAATTTTCTCGTTATGACTGGCCAGCCAGATCTGCTTGCAGCCCCGCGAGTGCAGCCCTCGCTGGATGCGTGGCACATTGGAAAAATCCTGGCGCGGAATAAGCAGTAACTGCTCCGGGTCCGTGGGGTCAGTCACATGCTCGACATGCGCTCGCGGCACGGTTTCTGCAGCCCCATAACTGCGCGTGGACCAAATCTCAAAAATACAGCTGTCCGGATTCATGCCATCGGGGCGCACGCGATAAATCATGGCATTGCCAAGATTGGGCAGGATCAGGAGATTGGGGTACACGAACACCATGCCGCCCCACATGGCGGCAGTGTCCGGCTTGGGCACCGGCATGGGCCGCCGCTCCTGCGCTGCCTTCGCATAGATCGCCTTGATAAATTCCGCGCCGTAGGTAGAGCCCGCAGGCACCGGTTTACCGCGCAAGGTCTCGGCCACCGCCACATCTTCCTTGAGCACCATCGCATCCATTTCCTGAACCAGGTGCGCCATGTGCTCGATCATGTGCTCGAGCTGTTGTTCGTCGGGATTACTCTCGCTGCTGCTGAGGGGCGTTCTTGAAGAGTAGAAACGACCGTGGCCGCCAGGAAACGTTTCATAGGCGACATTGGTATGGGTGCTCACACCCCCTTCGCGCCCTTCATAGATAATTTCGCGGCCTACATCATCGAGTTGGGGATGCGTGGCACCCACGTGGAAGGTCTCGAAAAATGCTTCCTGGCCCACTTTCCAATTGGCGGGCGTCACGATGCGCTTCCACCAGTAGTGATGCATATCGCCGATAGCCAGATCTTCGATGAAGCCGCGCACCGGGGCGATGAACTCCTCAAACGACGCTGGATTGACGTCGAGATTGATAAACACAAATCCGGCGAACACCGCCGCGCTGACCTCGCGCAGGGCCACGTCGCTGTCCTGTAAATTCCCCCCGTGGAATTCCTGGCGCTCCAATACAAACTCGTTACACCCTTGCAAATTCCAGCGCCAACCGTGGAATGGACAGCGGATAGCAGCCTTCTCAAAATGTCCGGCGCCTTCTGTGAGTGCAGTCCCTCGATGTGGACAGGCATTGTGATACGCCTTGACGGTATCCGCATCGACCCGCACCACCGTGACTGACTGGTCGCCGATATCGTAGGTGGTGTAATCGCCGGCTTGCGGGATTTCATCAAGCCGGGCGGCGAACTGCCAGACGCGACTCCACAGGCGCTCATACTCCAAGCGCGTGAAACCCGGGTCCGTATACCGGCCACTGCGCAGTCCACCCGCCAGCACGCGCCAACTCTCGGGCCACTCTCTTTGTCTATCCACAGTTGCAGCTGTCATACGAATCCAACCATCTCGCCGTTATCGTTACGCCGCCAGGGCATCCTTGCGGTCAAGGCGCGCTCTTTACAAGCTGTTCATTACCGACAATAATGAACACCATTGTTGCATAGTTTATGCGCTGGAACAATTACAAGCAAATCTCCGCCATGCTGAGTATTCTTGCTATCCACGGAGGCCGTGACGTAACCGCCTCCCACTGCGAGACTATCCTTCTGAACGAGACCGACGCCAATTGGGAGATGTGTTAATGGAAGCCAAACGACTGTCACAAGACCTGGATATTGATCACCGTACGCTACGCGAGATTTATCGCCAGATGTCGCGCATCCACGAGGTGGACAAGGCCATCCAGGCGGGACTGTCCAGCGGCAAATTCCAGTTCACCTACTGGCCGATGACCGGCCAGGAAGCCATACCCGCATCGATCGCCCCGCTCATCACCGAAAAAGATTACATGGTCACCATGTACCGCGGGATACACGACCAGGTGGCCAAGGGCGTGCCACTGAAAGGCCTGTTTGCCGAAGCGCTGGGGCGCGTGGACGGTGTCAATAAAGGCAAGGGTGGCTCACCCCACATCTCCGACCCCACATCCGGTTCCATGTTGACCACCGCCATCGTCGGTGCGGGCGCACCGATCGCCAACGGACTTGCACTGGCCAGCAAGATGCGCGGCACCAAGGCAGTGACCATCGTGAATTTTGGCGATGGCGCCACCAGTATCGGCGCCGTACACGAGGCGATGAACCTGGCCGGCGTGTGGAAGCTGCCCGTCATTTTTCTCTGCCAGAATAACCAGATGGGTGAATACACACGCATACCGGACTACACCGCCAGCAAGGACTTTGCGAGCAGGGCTGCCGGCTACGGATTCAAGGGCGTCAAGCTCGACGGCAACGATCCTGTGGCGTTTTACAAAGGCATGAAGAAGGTGATCAACGCGGTTCGCAAAGGCAAGGGGCCGGTGTTTGTCGAAGCCGTGACCCTGCGCCTGGGGCTGCACGCCGGTGTGGGCTTTACCAATCACCTGTCGAAAGAGGACCTGGCGGTGGCGAAGGCTGCCTGGCCGGTGCCGTGCACGCGCGCACTGCTGCTGGATCGCGGCATCTGTACCGAGCAGGAACTGGCACAGATCGATGGTGATGCCAGGGCGGAAGTCAAAGAGGCGGTGGAATTCGCGCTGGCGAGCGCGGTAACGGGTGAACACGAAATGCTGCTGGATGTTTACGGTGATCCGTCGGTAGTTCCCCGGCGCGGGCAGCGCGACAAGCGCGCCGCGGAAAAACCCCACACCGGTGAGACACGCGAGATGGCGATGTTCGAGGCGGTGCAGGATGCCCAGGAACTGGCCCTGGAATTGGATGACTCCGTGTTTTTCCTCGGCGAGGACATCGGTGAATCGGGCGGCGTTTTCAGATGTTTCAAGGGTATGCAGGAGAAATGGGGGGAGCGCGTCAGGCCGACGCCCATTGCCGAGCAGGCCATTATTGGCGCCGCCACCGGTGCGGCGCTGGTGGGTATGCGTCCCGTGGCCGAGATCATGTTCTGCGATTTCGTCGGTGTGTGCCTGGACCAGATCGTGAATCATGCGGGCAAGCAGCGCTATATGTCGGGCGGCGCCACGCATGTCCCGCTAACGGTGCGCACGATCGCCGGCGGTGGCATCGGCGGCTTTGGTGCGCAACATTCGCAGTCCACAGAAGCCCTGCTGCTGCACACACCGGGACTGAAAATTGTTTACCCCAGCACGCCCACGGAGGCCAAGGGCTTGCTGCTGAGTTGCATCTTCGATGACGACCCGTGCATCCAGTTTGAATCCATGATGCTCACATATGCGCTGCGCGAAGAGGTGCCGCTGGGGGACTACCGCATTCCGCTGGGCGTAGCCAAAGTGAAACGGGAAGGCACCGATATCACGCTGATTACCTACGGTTGGCAGGTGATGCATTGCCTGAAGGCGGCTGAAGAACTGGCCAAGGAGGGTATCAGCGTCGAAGTACTGGACCTGCGTACCCTGATGCCCCTGGATTACGATCGCATATTGTCATCGGTGGAAAAGACCAGGCGCGCCCTGGTGGTTCACGCGGCGACTGAATTCTGTGGCCTGGGCGCCGAGATCGCCAGCACCATTAACGAAACACTGTTCACCACACTGAAGGCGCCGGCCTCGCGATTCGGCGCGGCCTACGCGCCGATCGCGTATTCCAAAGTCATAGAAACCGCGCAGATTCCTCACGCGGGAACCATCGCTGCGCGGGTTCGCGAGTTTTTTAAAAGAGCTTAAGGGATAGCTATGCCAACTCAATTGACTATACCAAAACTGCAAATGTCCACGACCGAGGGTACGCTGGCCGCATGGCTGGTGGATGACGGCGCGCTCGTCGAAGAAGGCCAAGCCATTTATAGCCTGGAAACCGACAAGGCCGTGCAAGATATCGTGGCGCCAGAGTCAGGCCGACTGGCACAAAAGGTGGCCGCGGGCGAAACCTACCCGGTAGGAACAGAGATTGGTGAGATCACCCCGGCCTAGGCATCCATGAAAAATCGCTGGCTGCTTGTCTTACTCCTGATTGCCGTGGGTGCGGGCGGCTATTGGTTTGCTGTTATTCCCGCTGTGACCGATCCGAACGGCAGTGAGAGCAAGGCGCGATTCGCACCAGGCCCTTATGAGATCAGCAGCGAAGTGTTCGAGGCGACTGATGAGAACAGGCCCACCCAGTCTTACCGGGATTTTCCTGGACGCTCCACGCGAGTGCTTACTGGCGAGCTATGGCGCCCCGTGCGCCAGGCACAACCCGGACCGCTGCTGATTTACAGCCATGGCTTCATGTCGTTCCACCGCGAAGGTTTGTACCTGGCACGGTTCCTTGCCAGCCACGGCTATACCGTGGTCGCTGTCGATTATCCGTTGTCAGGATATCGCGCACCTGACGGACCCTTCATGCGCGATGTCGTCAACCAACCTGGCGATGTGAGCTTCCTGATTGACAGCGTGTTAAAACGCAATGCCGACCCGAATGATGCGCTGTTCTCTACCATTGACCCTCAAAAAATCGCCGTGGCGGGTACCTCACTCGGCGGCCTGACGTCAACACTGGTCACGTTCCATCGCCAGATGCGCGATCCTCGTATCGCTGCCGCGATTTCGATGGCCGGGCCTACCAGCATGTTTACTGCGGACTTTTTTGCAGGCAGTAACGTGCCTTTCATGATGATTTTCGGCGATGGTGATGTGATCGTCCCCTATGCGGCGAATGCCATTCCCATGAGCGGGAAATATCCCGGCAGGGTACTGGTCACGTTGCGCCACGCATCGCACGCCGGCTTTGCCCAGCCTGCATCGACCTTCATGCGCTTTATCGCCAACCCGGACGGCGTCGGGTGTCGAGCGGTACTGGATGGACTGAAAGGTGAACTGGCTACGCAGAACGACCAACTCATGTCGCTGCTTGGAAGTGCAGCAGACGGTATCAATCCCGATACGCGGATCGAAATTTGCCGCTCACCCCCGATACCTGTCGCAATGCAAGCCGCGCGTCAACACATGTTCACCGCCCTCGCCTCCTACGCTTTTCTTGAGAGTGTGTTTGCCAACGACCGACTGCTGCGCGATACCGCACGCCGCTACTTGCAGGAGACACTGCCCGCGGAAAACAGCAGCGAGGTCACAGTTGCGTGGCAGTACCAGGGAGTGAATGCCAAATGATTGGATCTGATCCACTGGACTTGCGCGGCCAGATCGCATTCGTCACGGGCGCGGGCCAGGGTGCCGGTCGCGCAATTGCGCTCGCGCTCGCGCGTCACAATGCCGGAGGCGTGGCAGTCAATGATTTTGTCGCCGAGCGCGCGAACGCCGTCGTGCAAGAAATCAGGAATCTGGGCGTGCCGGCCCTGGCCGCTGCCGCAGACGTGGGCGACAATCACTCGGTTAGCGCGGCGATGGCGGCTGCCACAGAAGCACTCGGCCCCATTACCCTCCTCGTTAACAATGCCGGCAATGCCGGACCCACCGCCACCATGGGTCTCTCACCCCCCTTCTGGGAAACCGCACCGCAGGATTGGGATCGCTACTTCCGCACCAACCTGCACGGCGTCATGAATTGCTGCCATGTTGCCTTGCCCGGCATGGTGAAACAGGGTACGGGCCGTATCGTGACCATTATCTCGGACGCTGGGCGCATCGGTGACGCGGGGCTGGTCGCGTATTCCGCAGCCAAAGCCGGTGCTGCCGGATTCGTGCGCGCCATCGCCAGGGAAACCGGCCGCTACGGCATCACGTCGAATGCAATCTCACTGTCGACCCTGGAACCCCCAATGGCTGAGGCGGAATTAGCTGAATTTTTAGCCAGCGAGCGGACAAAATCGCAGCTGTCGCGCTATGTCATACGCCGCTTCGGTAAACCCGACGACGTTGCCCATATGGCATTGTTCCTGTGTTCTGACGCCGCCTCATGGATTACCGGGCAAACCTACCCGGTAAACGGCGGTTACTCGTTCGCACAGTGACGGAAACGTCAGAACGCTATTTGTCGCAAGGCCATACGCCTGTGAGGCACGATACTGCAACCAGACCTGCTGCTAAGTAGGCAATTGCGCACTCGGTAGCGTGAGCGCATCGCGATACACTTCCAGCAATTGGGTCTCATGACTGCGCCGGTCTGCTTCACCCAGCGCAGTGGCGGATGGGTTTTGCGCGACAGCCCCCAGTAGCGGCTGTGCAATCGGGCCAGGCCGCGCAGGCCGTGTGCAACCTGCGGGATCGCCACACCAATGGCGAACAGACGCGCATCATTGTACAGTTTACCGTTGCGCAGGTGGACGATGCGGTGACCTGGCGCATGGGCTTTGAGAAAAACGCTGGCAGGTCCCGAGCCGGACGCATAACTAAGACCGAAGCGCGCTCGTCGATTGGTTCCATCGTCGACGGTCAGGATGGCAACATCGGCGACCCTGGCATCCGGGTGATGTCGGGAGAGAGCGGTCGTCATCCAATCTGGTGTGACCTGCGCCCACTGCGTGGGAATGCGTGTTGGTTTCAAGCGCCTTCCCATCGACGAAATAAAGAACGTTATACTAAGCCTGATATGCCGGCGTTTGGTACCGGTGCTGCATGCTGGTCGAGTACCCATCGCAGTACCACTCGCTGGTTCACCGACAGGGGCAAGGATGGGTACCGCGCCAGTCATTTGGCGGATGCGGTGGCACTACTATGATCTCGATGCTATGCGTCGGGATGACGCCGTCTGAAACGACCCCGTCAGTCTATTTACAAAAAGGATCAAACCCGTGAAAAAGACCTTGATTAACAATGCAACTATTTTCGATGGGACAGGCAGCAAGCCCTTCGTCGGCTACCTGCTGGTAGAAGGTAATCGCATAAAGTCGGTCGGAAAAAGCAAGGCCAAAGCTACCATCACGGCAGACATCAACATAGACGGGAGCGGCATGTTCCTGATGCCGGGCATGACCGAAGGCCACGCGCACTTGTCCTTTGATTGCGTGACGTCGACAGAAGACCTCATGATCCCGCCGCCCGAGGAGCACACCCTGCTGACGGCACGGATTGCAAAACGCCTGCTTGATCACGGCTTTACCAGCGCCTACGGCGCCTCCGAGGCGAAGCTGCGCCTCGGTGTTGCCGTGCGCAACGAAGTGGATGCCGGGCGCCTGCCGGGACCGCGCATCCGCGCGGGCTCGCTCGAGATCACCGTGACAGGTGGACTGGGTGACGAAAGCCGATTGCACAATCCCCGTCACGCGCCGTCGATGGTCATCGACGGCCCCGAAGAAATGCGCAAGGCCGTGCGCCTGGCCTGCCGCGAGGGCTGCGATAACATCAAGCTCGATGTCTCCGGCGATCCTTTCTATCCCGCGACGCCCGCCCATTGCACCACCATGTCACTGGAGGAAATCCAGATGGCGGTGAAGACCGCGCGCAGCTTCGGTAAGAAGGTGAACGTGCACGCACGATCTATTCTGTCTGTACAACACTCGCTGATCGCGGGTGTCGACATGATCTACCATGCCGAGTATACCGATGAAAAGACGCTCGACATGCTCGAGGAGGCCAGGGATCGCGTCTTTGTGGCGCCTTCAATCAGCCTCTTTCACACCATGCTGCATGAAGCGGAGCCATTCGGCCTGCCACGCGTCGTCGCCGAGGGCATGGGCATTCCTGCACTGATCGAAGAGTCGGTGAAAACGCATACGGAGCTGCGCAAGCGCGGCATTCGCCACCTGATCGGTGGCGATTACGGCTTCACCTGGAATATGAACGGCACCAATGCCCGGGATATCAAGCACCTGGTGGATTACTACGGGTACTCACCCACCGCAGCGCTGGTCTGTGCTACCCGCAATGGCGGCCTGGCCATGCGCGACGAGGGTGATCTCGGCACACTGCAGGAAGGTATGCTGGCGGATTTGCTGCTGGTCGATGGCGATCCGCTAAAGGACCTGACGTTACTGACAGACAAGAACCGCCTGGCATTGGTTATGAAGGATGGCGACATTCACAGCCAGTCACCAACTCTTAAGACCGCAGACTGACCGCAATTCAAACCGGGACGGAACTTGATCGCGTTGCGACGGCAATCAGCATCGTCGTTGATATAACGCCACGGCTAATCTAGCATGCGGGGAGCGGGCAGGCAGACACCGGGAGGTATTGATGACCAGAGGGCTTTTCGATCTCAGCGGCAAGGTGACGCTCATAACCGGCGGCAATGGCGGTTTGGGCCTGGGATTTGCGCATGGCATTGCCAGACAGGGCGGCGACGTGGTGCTCTGGGGTCGTTCCGAGGAAAAGAATGCCGCGGCCAGAAATGCGCTGGAGACCTTTGGCGTGCGTGTGGCCACGCGGCAGGTGGACGTTGCCTCCGAGGAACAAATTATCGCAGGCTATACGGCGCTGATGGCTGACTTTGGCCGGATCGACTGCGTTATTGCCAACTCCGGCATTCCGGCGATGACACAGTCGCTGCTGGAAACTACCAGCGAGGATTATCTCGGCCTGCTCAATGTCAATATGCACGGCGCGTTTTATACGTTGCGTGAAGGTGCGCGGCACATGGTCGCGCGCGCCGAGGCGGGAGAGCCCGGCGGATCACTGGTATTCTGCGGCAGCCTGTCGATGTTCCAGGGTATTCCCGGCAAGGCCCAATACGCAGCCGCCAAGGCGGGCATCGGTGCGGCCATCCGCTGTATGGCCGTGGAGCTGGGTAAGCACGGCATTCGCGCCAACTCCATCGCGCCCGGTTATGTCAAAACGGAGATGACCGGCTCCGCTACGGAATGGTCCCCCATAGACAAGTTTTTTGCCGCAAAGACGCCGATCCCGCGTCCAGGTTACCCGGCTGACTTTGAAGGCATTGCGGCCTACCTGGCGAGCGATGCCTCCAGCTGGCACAGCGGTGATACGATCGTCATCGATGGCGCTGCGCTGATCAATCTGTAAAACGAACGGGAGGTTGCGACATGCGAGTGCTGAATATACACGGTGTCGATGACGTCAGGCTGGACCCGGTCGAACCACCCGCCCCCGGCAGCAATGACGTCGTGGTCAAGGTAAAAGCCTGCGGCATTTGCGGCAGCGATCTTACCTACATCAAGTTGGGGGGCATTCACCGCAAACCCGGCGGCACCACGCCCCTGGGCCATGAAGCCGCCGGCGAGATCATCTACGTGGGCAGCGATGTCGCGGGTATCGCCGTGGGAGAGCGCGTTGTCATCAACCCGATGCAGACGCCCAGTTACATCGGCAGCGGTGGTCCCGAGGGCGCCTTTACGGAAGAATTACTGGTACGCGGCGCACGCGTGGGCGAGAGTCTGCTGCCGATACCGGCGGATTTGCCCTACGAGGTCGCTGCCCTGACCGAACCACTCGCAGTGGCATTGCATGGCGTCAACCGCGCCGCGGTCAAGCCGGGGGACAAAGTGGTCGTATTCGGCTGTGGCCCCATTGGACTTGGCATGGTGTTGTGGCTGGTGGAACGCGGGATCACCGATGTAGTAGCGCTGGACCTCGCATCCGATCGACTGGTGCGCGCCAGGGCGCTCGGCGCACGCGCGGCATTCGATCCGACCAAAGAAGACCTGCGCGCCCGTCTGCTCGAGTTACACGGCTCAGCGCGCGTATTCAGCCGCGAGTCGGTCGGTACCGACGCGTACATCGACGCCGCCGGTGCGCCGAATATCCTGTCCGAGGTCGTCAGCATGGCCAAGTACCAGTCGCGCCTGGTGGTCACTGCCGCTTACAGCAAACCCGTGCCACTGGACCTGGGCGCCATGCTGACGACAGAAATGACCATTACCACGGCGGTCGGCTACCCGACTGAAATGCCCGAGGTATTGGCTGCTTTGCCGCGACTGCGGGACAAGGCGGCGCCTCTGATCAGTCACCGTTTTCCGTTTGAGAAGGTCGTCGATGCGCTCGCCGTCGCCAGATCGCCAGGCTCGGCCAAGGTGATGATAGAGTTTGAAATCTAATGTCGCATTGACCTCGGTGTAATCGAGGCGATTAGCGGGGCTGCATACGAATGGCGCCGTCCAGTCGTACGGTCTCGCCATTGATGTACCCATTGCGAATCATTTCCAGTGCCATGCTGGCGTATTCCTGCGCTGCACCCAGTCGTGGGGGAAACGGCACCATGGCACCCAGCGACTGCAGCATTTCCGGCGTAGCACGCGCCATCGCCGGCGTGTTGAAGATACCCGGCTGGATGGTGTTAACGCGAATGCCCTCGCGCGCCAGGTCGCGGGCGATGGTCAACGTCATGCCGATAATGCCGGCCTTGGCGGCGGAATAAGCGGCCTGCCCCATCTGCCCTTCGGTGGCAGCGGCGGATGCCGTATTCACCATCACACCGCGTTCGCCGTCTATGGGGTCGAGCGTCATCATTCCGGCTGCGGCGCGCGTGATGCAACGGAAAGTGCCCACCGTATTCAAACGCAGTACCCACTCGAATTTGTCGGTGGGGAAAATCGTGATCTCGCCGGTCTTCTTGTCGCGCCGCGCCGTGGGGATGGCGTTGCCGCCGCCGGCACAGCAGACCAGTGCGCGTTCCTGGCCGTTGGTCGAGCGCGCCTTCGCGAAAGCTTCATCTACGCTCTCATCCGAGAGTACATCAGCGCGGCAGAACACCGCGCCCGTTTCAGCCGCCGCTTTTTCCCCCGTTTCCTCGTTGAGGTCAAAGATGGCAACCCGAACGCCCGCTGCCCGCAGTGCTTTCACCGTGGCAAGGCCCAGGCCGGAGGCGCCGCCGGTGACGACTGCGGACAGTGAGGAATCGATATGCATGAGTTTTCTCCCGGTGACTGCTGATCATTGCCCTCATAATCTGGACGCCAGTAGGCGCGAACTGGCCGCCCACAGGTGCGCCGACTTTATAGCGCACACCTAATAACTATGCAACAGTGTTGTTGAACTGTATAATGCGCCCTTGGTGGATTCCCAGGATCGTGTATGCCGCAAATAATGAAAGGGATCAGGGTCCTTGAGATAGCGCAATTTACTTTTGTTCCCGCCGCCGGCGCGATTTTGGCCGACTGGGGCGCTGACGTGATCAAGATCGAGCATCCGGTGCGGGGCGACACCCAGCGCGGTTTCATCAACATCGGCGGCATCAAGATCGATGCGGTGCGCAATGCGATGATTGAGCACCCCAACCGCGGGAAGCGCAGCGTGGGTATCGACATTTCCACCGCCGAGGGTATCGAGCTCATCTATGAAATCGCCAAGACCGCCGACGTCCTGCTGACCAATTATCTACCCGCGCAGCGGCAGAAGTTGAAATTCGACATTGAGCACATCCGCAAAATCAATCCCAACATCATCTATGCCCGCGGCAGCGCCTATGGGGACAAGGGCCCGGAACGCGACATCGGCGGTTTCGATGGTACGGCTTTCTGGTCGCGCAGCGGCGTCGGCCACGCCATGTCACCCGAGGAGTTGGGTGGTCCTCTCGCGCAGGGCATTCCGGCGTTTGGCGATTCGATTGGCGGCATGAACATCGCCGGGGGCATCTCGGCCGCGCTGTTTCACCGCGAACGCACCGGGGAGGCACTCGAACTGGATGTGTCCCTGATGAGCACGGCCTGGTGGGCGGCCGGAACCTCCATCGATATCGGTATCGAGCAGGGAAAAACGATGCGCAACCGTATGCCCAGCTCCGGCGGTAATCCGGGTAACCCCTTCAGCGGCAATTACTGGACCTCTGACCGCGGCACGATCAACCTGTGCATACTCACTCCCGG
>JANPDE010000419.1:0-5667 GCA_031431315.1 Haliea sp. | reverse complement strand
CCTTGGGATACGCCGGCTTGCCGCTGGGTGCGCGCGGCACCTCGTCCACTACATGCAACTCCCGCGGCACTTTGTAGCCAGCGATATGTTTGCGCGCGTGTTCCTGCACCGCGCTCAGGCTCAACCTGGCATTGCCGCGCGGCGCCACCACCGCCGTGACACGGCTGCCGAAGCGCTCATCCGGTGTGGCTACCACGAGGCAGTCGAAAATATCGGGGTTGGCCTTCAGCGCCTGCTCCACCTCTTCCGGGAAAATTTTCTCGCCGCCGGAGTTGATACAGTTGGAACCGCGACCGTACACCGTGATGCTGTCGTCGTCCTCGCGGCGCGCTTCATCGCCCAGCAGCAACCAGGGTTTGCCGTCGACGGTGACAATAGTCCTGGCAGTCTTGACCGGATCGTTGTAGTAACCGACCGGAATGTGGCCGCTGCGCGCGACGATACCCATTTCACCGCGCTCCACATGGCGATGGGGTTCGCCTTCGACATCGCTGATGACCGACATAAACTCGCTCTTGACGACATTACCCAGGCCCTGGCCTTTCTTGCCGCCACCGTCAAACCCCATGTTGCCACTCTCGGAAGAGCCGAAGGAATTGGAGATGAACACGTTGGGGAAACTCTGGCGGAACGCCTCCTGCTTGGTCTCGGAAAATACCGCGCCACCGGAGCCGATATTGAATACGGCACTCAGGTCCCAGCGCCCGGCATTGGCCGCCAGTGCATCCAGCAGCGGGACTGCCATGGCATCACCGACGATGGAGATGGAATTGACCTTTTCCTGCGCGACGATATCCCAGACGTCCTCGCCCACCAGCGAACGGCCGGGGTTTAATATCACGGAGTTGCCCGCCAACAGTTGGATACAGGCATACCACCAGCAGGCGCCATGCATCAGCGGCGCCAGTGCCATACCGACGATCGCGAAGTCGCCCACGCGTCCGGCGATCTGCTCGGGATCAGTGATCGCGCCGTCGGGGTGAAACCACCCACCACCGCCCATGGCGGCAAAAAAGACGGCCTTGTGCGGCCACATCACTCCCTTGGGCATGCCGGTGGTGCCGCCGGTATAAAGAATAAACAGGTCGTCATCCGCACGCTCGGCAAAATCGCGCTTGTCGCTCTGTCCCATCATGGAGGCTTCGTACTCCACGGCGCCTATCAATGCCGGATCACAGCCGGAGTCATCCTTCACGTAGATAAACGTTTTCAGCTCGGGCGCCGATTGTCGCACTTCATTGATATGCGGGATGAACTCCTGGTTGTGAATACACGCGACCATGTGTGCATTGTCGAAGATGTACAGCAGTTCATCCTGTACATAACGGTAGTTAACGTTGATAGGCACCGCGCGGATCTTGAAGCAGGCGAGCATGCCTTCGAGGTACTCGTTGCAGTTGTACAGGTAGAGGCCCACATGGTCGCCGGCCTGCACGCCCTGCGCGCTGAGATAGTGGGCCAGCTTGTTAGCACGCTGCTCCAGCTCGGCATACGTGGCACGCTGCGCACCACACACCAGTGCGCTGCGGGTAGGCACCTTGTCTGCCACCATCTCATACAGGTCGGCAATATTGTAATGCTTGGCCATACTATCTATCTCCCAAAAGGGGTCAGAGCCCTTTTTTAAAGGGGTCAGAGCCCTTTTTTAAAGGGGTCAGAGCCCTTTTTCTCTTTTTCTTTTTCGAGAAAAAGGGCTCTGACCCCATTACGGTTATGCTCGTTCTTTACGACTTCTGCGAACCGACAACCCACATTGCAAAAAATTGTGCACCGCCTCCGTAGGCATGGCCCAGTGCCAGTTTCGCACCTTCTACCTGGTGCGCACCCGCATCGCCGCGCACCTGCCTTGCAGCCTCGGCAAAGCGGATCATGCCGGATGCGCCGATGGGGTTGGACGACAGTACACCGCCGGAGCAGTTCCAGGGAATATCGCCGCCTTCATCCAGCGAGGTGGCTCCTTCCATGGTCAGCTTCCAGCCTTCACCTACCGGCGCAAAGCCGAGATTCTCCAGCCACATCGGCTCGTACCAGCTGAACGGCACGTACACCTCCGCGCAGTCCAGGTCCTTGCGCGGATTGGTGATGCCCGCCTGCTTGTAGACATCTGCCGCGCAGTCGCGACCGGCCTGCGGATTGACCTCATTGCGCCCGGCAAAAGTGGTCGGCTCAGAGCGCATGGCGCCGCCGCGAATCCAGGCCGGCGGTTTGGGTGATTTTTTTGCCAGCTCTTCATTGGCAATAACCATGGCGCAGGCGCCATCCGAGGAGGGACACGACTCCAGGAAGCGGATCGGATCCCACAACATGAACGAGTCTTCCACTTCTTTCATTGTGATGTCAGGTTTCTGCAAATGCGCCAGTGGATTGCGCGCGCCGTGCAGTCGATCTTTCACCGCCACCTTGATGCCCACGTTATACGGCGCCTTGGAGCGGCGCATGTACTCGCGGATGATGGGCGCGAAATAGCCGCCTGCGCCAGCATTTAAATGCGTTGAAAAGGGTTGCGGGTTAGACAGCGCCCACATCGCATTGGACTCCGACTGCTTCTCAAAAGACACGGTCAGCACGCGCTTGAACATGCCGCTTTGCACATGAGACGCTGCCACCAGCGCAGTGGAGCCGCCTACAGAACCGGCGGTGTGCACGCGCAGCATGGGTTTGCCATTACAGCCCAGCGCATCCGTCAGGTAGGCTTCCGGCATGATGACGCCCTCGAACATGTCGGGGGCCTTGCCGATGATCACAGCTTCGATGTCGTCCCAGGTCAGGTCCGCATCCTGCAGCGCATTTACTGCAGCCTCACGCACCAGGCCTGCTATCGACACATCCAACCGCTTGGTAGTGTATTTGGTCTGGCCAATGCCGACCACCGCTGCCAAATTCGCCATTACGCTTTCTCCAGGACAGTTACCATGTTGTGCTGCAGGCAGGGGCCTGAGGTCGCATGCGCGATACCTCGCTGCGCCGCGCCGCTCACAATGCGATTGAACACTTCACCGATGCGGGACAGACCGGAGGCCATCATCAGGTTTCCGGCCAGCACGCCGCCGCTGGGATTGATAGTGGTCTCTTTACCCAGACCCAGGGCGCGGGTGAGAATAATTTCCTGGTGACTGAACGGCGCATACAGCTCCGCCACATCCACCTTGCCAGAGTGCATACCGGCGCGCTTTGCGGCGGTGCGCGTGGACACAGAATCGGTAAGGTCGCGCATACCGAGGTTGTGGGTTTCAATGCAATGGTCGATGCCGCTGATAATCGCGTAGGGCACGCCCCACTCCCTGGCCTGTTCTACCGTGGCAATGATCATCGCACTGGCGCCGTCGGATATCGGACAACAGTCGCTCTTACGCAGCGGCGACACGTAGGTCGGTTGGGCCAGCAGGTCGTCCACAGAAATATTCCCGGACAACTGGGCATGCGGGTTGGTCATGGCATTACGCCGCGAGCGCGATACCACTTCGGCCATATCGCGCTCGGTGATCAGACTCTGGTCCAGCATCAGGCGCGCCTGCAGCGCCGCCATGGAAATACTGTCGATCCACAGGGGCGCGAGGTAGTAGGGATCGAGTTGCTGGGACAGAACAATGGGCAATTCCCCGGGGGAGGACTTGGCGAAGCCGTATATCAGCGCGGAATCAGCCTGCCCCATACGAATCTTGAGGATTGACTCATACAAGGCCCATGCCGCGTCCATCTCGACATGGGATTCCTTGATCGGCGGCACCGCGCCCAGGGCATCGACACCGGCCACGAAGGCGAAGGCCGCGCCCTGCAGGTAATCGCAACTGCCGGAGCACACGAAATCCACATCCTGGGCGTTGTTGAGGCCGACCTGCTTGAAGGTGCGTGCCAGCACCGGCATGATCAGTTCCACCTCGTTGACGGCACCCACGTCAGAGACACTGTCAGACTGCTGGTAAGCCACTATTGCAATTTGTTTCATGGCTTAGCCCTCCCAGCCAGTCACAGGCAATTTACCGATTTTTTCCACGGGCACATCGGGTTCATCGATGGGTTTGAAATAGCGGATGTTGTCCATGGCGTACGTCCATTCCTCTTGGGGTTTCCACACGGCCTGCACACGCTGGCCGATGTGCACATCTTCGTTCACACACTCGCTCAACAGGTGGATGAAAGAAATATTGGCACCGTCTGCAACCACATTGGCAATGACAAATGGCGGCTGAATCGGGTTGTTGGGAATCGGGATAGAAACAATGGTGAAGGACTGCACGGTCGCTTTATCTGATAGCACCACGTCCTCCTTGGTGGGCACACCACAGGCAGGGCACGATCCGCGCGGCGGGGCATACACCGCCGCACACTGGGGACAGCTCTGGCCCGCCAACACCCCCTTCTTGAGTTGTGATAGAAACCGTGACGGTGCGGCGCCCGCGGTAAAATTGTATTTAAGGTAGACCGGCGCGTTAATGACGGTGATCACTTCTTGTTCGTCGCTCATATGCTGTCCTCTCCTATACCAGTTTGAAGCAGCGGATATCGGTGATGAAGCCGATGGTTTCATCCGCCCACACCGCCTGCACACGCGCACCGGTGGCAATATCACTCTCTTTGGCAGCAGTCACGCAATGGATCATCGGTACATCCGCGCCATCGAGTTTGATCATCGCCCAGGCAAAGGGCACCTGCATGGGGTGGGCCTCGCGCGGTTCCTTGACCCAGGCGAAACTCACGATCTCGCCCTGCTGTCCCACCTCGACAAACTCACTGAGCTCCTCGGCGGTCACCGGGTCGTATTCCATCGGCGGCACCACCACACGACCATCGCTGGCCTTGATGCCGACGATGCTGCGGTTTTTAAGTCCGGTAAGGAACCGACCGACCACCGGGCCGGTGGAGCGGGTATAGGTAAAGCCAAGCTCAAAGGCCTGGTTGAGGATTTCCGGTTGCGACACAGTCACAGCCCTCCTGGGTGGGGTAGGAATTCTGGGCTGCCAGTATCAGTGAGCCACCGCCAGCACTCAATGACGCAAAGGATCACGTGAACATGACATTTCAGATCATCCCTGCCGCGGCGGGATATGGCTAAAATGCTTTGGGAAGCCCCGCCTGCTTCAATACCGCATTGGCCGTATGGCGGGACAGGATTTTATTATCTACGGTGAAACCCCGATTTGTGATGGGGCTATACCAAATATCGTGATCGCCCTTCCCGTGCCGTTTGAAACTGCAGCCGGCTTGTTTAAGAATGGATTTGACTTCCGGGGTAAAGGACTGTGGGGACATCAATAACCCAAGGCGATGCGTTGTTCGCTTTGGATCAGCAGTTCAATTGACACCTCGTCCTGAGCAGATGGCATATTCAGTTCCAGAAGTTCCGGAATCATCACCATCAATTTCTGGCGCACTTCGTCCTGGGTGGCAGCCTCAGTGGCCAGCCCGGGCACATCGTCACTGGTAACTACCCACACAGAAGCTTTTTCATCCCAATCGGCATGAATTCGCAATACTCTCGCCTGCTTCATAGCAACACCCAACAGTTAGGAGACTACAGACCAACCTTACCATGCCGGAGCAAACTGGGACGCATCTATTTTTCTGACCCCAATCTCTTCCAATCTCTTTGCCACGGCCAGCTCGGCAATGCCTCCCACCCCTCCGAGGGCTGAGATATTCGCCGTGGGAGGCATTGCCGAGCTGGCC
>JANPDE010000418.1:0-13814 GCA_031431315.1 Haliea sp. | reverse complement strand
AAGTACAAGGCCATACCCTGGGCACTGCTCACCACCTTGACTACATTCGGATTTGTCAGATCTTCGATGGCACTAATGTCCTCGCACAATGTGGCAATGCCGGCCTGCGGGTGCCTGGCCAGGTTTGTCGCCACTTGATTGATAACGTCCGGCGGAATCAACGGTTCGTCGCCCTGTACATTGACGACAATGTGTTCCGGGGGTAGGTCTAGCTCTGCAACTACCTGTTGCAGACGATCAGTACCGGAGGGATGCTGAGGTGATGTCATGCAGACTTGCGCGCCAAATGACTGAGCGACACCGAATACACGTGCATCGTCTGTAGCGATCACTACCCGCTCTGCCGCACTGAGATTTGCCCGCTCCCACACCCACTGCACCATAGGTTTGCCGTGAATCTCCAGCAGCGGTTTTCCCGGTAATCGTGTCGAACCGTAGCGCGCTGGAATAACTACTGTGTACGCCATGGGGGCTCCGAGGCTCTAATTAATCCCGTGCATGCGGGGCCGACTGACTCGCCGGTTGCCTGGTAGTAATACTCAAGTGTGCAAAGCCCATCTGGCCGGCGGCATCCATAACCTGCACCACGTCCTGATGAGCGGCCTGGGCATCTGCGGTGATGGTGAAAGGCAGGGTTGTGTCTCCGGCGGAGAGCTTGTAAATCGCCGCCTGAAGGGTGCGCATTCGATTGTCAACCAGGGACTCGCCATTGACACGGTAGGTTCCCGACTCATCGACCAGCACCTCGATCTGCTCCTTGACCGTTTCCTGCCGCTGCCCCTGGGCCTCGGGTAAATCTACGCTCAAATGAGACTCACGGGTAAAGGTCGTAGACACCATGAAGTAGACCAGTAAGAAAATAAGGACATCCAGGAAGGGGATCAGGTTGATTTCCACACTCTGGCGTGACTGTCGCCTGAATTTCACGCCGCCACTTCCAAATTTTCTTCACTGTGCAAGGCGTCTACCAGCTTGATGGTTTCCTGCTCCAGTTCCACCACAATGCCATCGATTTTGCCGATAAAGTAACGATGCATAACCAGCGCTGGAATAGCCACCGTCAGTCCGGCCGCAGTGCTGATCAGGGCTTTCGAAATACCCCCGGCCAACATGCTGGCGTTGCCTGATCCTTGTACCATAATTTCGGAAAACACCTCGATGATACCTAACACCGAGCCCAGCAGTCCCAGCAACGGCGCCACCGCTGCTATGGTTCCCAGGGTGGTCAGGTAACGCTCCAGGTCGTGGACCACATGCGAGGCTGCATCCTGGATACTTTCTTTCATGATTTCCCGTCCATGGTAGGCGTTACCCAAGCCTGCAGCGAGGATTCGCCCCAGAGGCGATGACTGTCGCAAGGTGCGTAGCTTGGCAGCGTCCAGCTCACCTTTTTTTAGCTGCTTCCAGACCGTTGCCAACAGGTGAGGCGGCGCTATTTTTTTTGGATTGAGGGTGTAGAGGCGTTCAAAACAAATTGCCAGTCCCAGGACGGAGCTGAGCACCAGAGGCACCATTACCCAGCCGCCAGCCACTATTAATTCAAGCACATTCCCGCCCCGTTTCGTTGGAATAATGGGCGCATTATACGCACACCACCTCTGGAGGGTGAAGCAGGAGTGGGTGTTACATCCAGTATCGTCGTTTAATCCGCCTGTTTGCTTTAATCTGTAGCACCTGTCCAGGTGCTACATTGAATTCCAGCGCCCCATCAGTCGCAGTGGAAAATTGTTGCAAGCCCTGCTGCTGCAGGCGCCGGATCACACTCGGGTGGGGGTGCCCGAATCGGTTGGCATAGCCATTGCTCAACACTGCCGCGTCCGGCTGAACTTGTTTGAGAAAGGACCACGAGGATGAAGTTCGGCTGCCATGGTGGGCAACCAGCAGCCAATGGCTGCGCAGTTGTTCGCGCCAGTACTGTACTAAAGTGCGCTCCCGCGTCTCCTCAATATCTCCTGGAAGCAGCAGGCGGTAATCGCCCACCTGTACTTGCAGTACGCAGGAACTGTCGTTGCTGGTATTAGCAGTCTCCTGTGCCGGGGAAAGAAATTGAAAAACCTGCCCCCCCGGCCAGCGCCAGGATTCCCCGGCGGTACACGTTTTTCCCTTGCCCATTCCAGGGTCATTTCCTCCATAGCGAAATCTGTCGACGGTCATGGCGTCCATTATGTCTGCCGTACCCGCGCTGTGATCGAGATCGGGGTGACTGATCACCAGCGTATCCAGCGAGATTATGCCCTTTAGCTGCAGGTATGGCAGTACTACAGTGGATCCCATATTCACACCCTTGGGATCACCTCCGCCGGTATCGTATACCAAGGTGCGATCTCCGGAATGTATGACCACCGCCGTCCCCTGCCCGACATCCAGCGCCGTCACCTGCGTGTCCAGTCCGGGTGCTGGCGATGAAGTGACTGGCGGTAAAGTTAACGGCAGGGTCAGTACAATTGCGAGTAGTCTGAGTTTTAGTCCGCCCGGTAAAATCAGTAATGCCATGGCCAGAACAGCCACCAGGACCTGCGGTAGTTCCCCATTCAATGGCACAAACCACGAATCACCCCAGACTTCCGCCGGTGCCTTGACCAGCGTGAGGAGACGCTGCAATGGCCACCCGGCCAGGTACCAGAGCTGTGACGTGACGGGCCAGCCGGCCAGAAAACCCACGACAGCCAGGAGACTCAGGGGAACCACAACCAGGCCCACCAGCGGTATCATCAACAAGTTGGCCAGCATTGCCACGATACTACTGCCGCCGAAGAACAGTGCCCCCAGCGGGAGCATGACCAGTGCCATGAAGCCATGGGTATTGAACAGACGCCTGAGGGCCCCTGAACCTCGTTGCCAGTGCGCTAACCACAAAAGCGCCGCTACGGCACCAAAAGACAACCAAAACCCGCTGCCCAGCGCCGCCAGCGGATTCAAGAGCAGAACCCCTGTTGCCGCCAGCATTAGGCTGTTCAGTGGACTACTCCTACGTCCCGTGAGACTTGCGCCAACAAAGAAGCCTAGCATGCACAGCGCCCTCTGCACCGGAATCGAGAAGCCCGCCAGGGCTCCGTACAAACACGCCAGAATCAGCGCGAGTAACTGCTGAGCCCACACGCCACCGGAACTGGGCAGAATGCGAATAAACAAACCGCCAATTAGGAACCCCGCTCCTGCGACAAATGCAATGTGGGAACCAGAAATTACCAACAAGTGATTGATGCCAAGCTGCTGGCCCAACTGCCATAGCGGAGGGTCGATGCCGCTATTATCGGCGATGGTCATCGCCTGCAACATTGCGATGACATCGTGATCCAGTTCGAGTGTGCCTATGCGTTCACTGATCTGCTGGCGCAAGCGGTGGTGTAGTGCAGTGACACTTGCAGCCGCAGGCAGCCGTTGGTTCAGAGGCGACTCCCGGACGTTTCCCACTGCGTCAATAGCTTCCTGAGCGAACCATACTTGCATGTTAAACGAGCCGGGATTGGCCAGTCCCCAGGGTTTCCTGAGTTTCACCTCAAACTGCCATTCCTCTCCAGGATGTATGAGGTGCTCTCCATAGTAGGACAGTACGAGTTTTGTAGGTCCCCGGCATCGTTTGGGCGCCAGGTCACTGGCGATAAACTCGAACCGTTGTCGACGCTCATTCTCGTGGGCTCGTTTCACATTCGGCAAGGATGACACCCTGCCAGTGACGATCACCGGTACGCCAACACAGCTGTCGTCCAGGCGGTGTTGCAACAATACAGTCCCGTAGACGAGTGCCAATGCAAAACCACTGGCCAGTCCGCAGACAAGTTTCGCACCCTCTGCTTTCCAGCGCAGTGCGACCACGGCAATAGCAGCGAACAATAGGGCTAGCGGCCACGGGGGCAAATCTGGCCACATGCCAGTGAACACAATGGCTGACACCGTGCCAATCATCCATGATTGCATAGGGCCAATTCCCTGCAGTCCAAATACTGCTGCTATATCATTTTGAGTATCAAACTGGTGGCCAATGACGGATAATATCGTCTTTGCGCTTCGCCAAAGTCGCGAACACCTGTGATCTGCATAGGTGAGCCCGAATGTTAGTCAAACATATACTTCCACGGAATAACAGGTCACATCCGACCAACCCGGACATGCCAAAGAAATTCCTTCAAAAAATTGTCCCCAGCCCTGCAAGGATTCGGGACATGAAAGCGCTGCGGGTGCTTGGAGACTGGATTTACGACGGTAACCTCTGGCATATCAACCGCTATTCGGCGTCCATGGCGTTCTTCGTCGGTCTGTTCGTGGCATTTGTTCCAACACCCGGGCAGACCGTGATGGCGGCGATCCTGGCAGTGTTACTGCGCTGCAATCTTCCCTTATCTGTCGGCCTTGTGTTCCTCACTAACCCGATTACCATGCCACCCGTGTTTTACATGGCGTACAAGATCGGCGCATTGATTATCGATGTGCCTGTCTCAAACATGGACTTTGAAATCAGCGCCCACTGGCTACAAAATAGCCTGGGCGCGATATGGCAACCCTTTCTTCTGGGTTGCCTGATTTGCGGACTATTTTTCGGGTCCTTGGGGTATGTGATTATCAACCAGTTGTGGCGCTGGCGCGTGGCACGCCAGTGGCATGTGCGCAAGCGAGAACGCGCAAAACGAACCCTCAACGATCCTGATTGAGGATCATGGCCGGGGCCATTTTGGCTGCCCGCCGCGCCGGGTAAATGGCGGCAAGCACACACATTCCGAGGGCGATCCCGCCCACCGTAAGCACGTCCCTGGCCAATAGGTCTACCGGAAGGAACGATACAGGGTAGACGTCTGTATTGAGAAATCGCATACCCAACACACGTTCCAGCGCGCTCACCAGACCAGGCACCGCCAGGCTGCCCAGTGCCCCCGCAACGCTGCCCAGCACCACACCGACTAGCCCGATCATGGCGCCCTGTAGTACAAAAATCCAGGCGATATCCGCCCCGGTCGCTCCCAAGGTGCGCAAGATCGCGATGTTGCCCTGCTTATCCATAACGACCAACACCAACGAGGACACGACATTGAAAGCCGCCACCGCAATAATGGAAAAGAGCAAGATGGAAACCAGATCACGCGAGAGTTGAATGGCGGAATACAGGTTGCCATGGGTCATCATCCAATTCGTACTGTAAAAGCCGGGCGGCAACATATCCTGCAACTCCGATGCAGTGCGCTGCACCGCAAAAAGCTCCCGGGTAGTCACGCGAAAACCACTGACGTGGCCGTGCAGGCCTGCCAGGTCAGACGCTACGGCCAGGTGCACCAGGGCAATGGCCTGATCCAGTTCCGTGCCAGTATTGAGAATGGCACTCAACTGCACGGTTTTAAAACGTGTCGGTGCCATTTGACCTTCCTGGTGTGCGCCGGGAACAATCAGTTTTAACCGCTCACCCGCTTTTACACCCAGCTGTTGCGCCACACCGGCACCCAGGATAAGCCCGTCCTCCTGTTCTCGAAAACGCGCGGCGGCAGGCGCCTCAAGATAGGGAAGCAGCGGTGCGAACGACCCCTCGTCCTCGGAGTCCAGCAATCCGATCCCACGGACTGTCTCGATATCGGTGCCACGCATGATGAGCGCATCGAACTGCGCGAATGGTGCCACGGCTACCACCTGCGGATGGCCTTTAAGGCGCGCGACATCACTGCGCCAGTCGGTAATGGGTGCAACAGAATAAAGCGTAATATGTGGCACGAGAGAGAGTATTCGCTCGCGCATTTCTTTGTCGAAGCCATTCATCACAGACAGCACAATGATGAGCAGACTAATGGCCAGTACCAGTCCCAGCATGGACAGGGACGACAAAAACACCGACAGGTGTCCTTGGCCAAAAGCGAAAGTGTAGCGTACTGCGATGCGCAGTCGCTCTGTGCGAGTCATTTCAGCTCCCGTAGGATGCCGTCATGCAATTCCAGTGTGCGATGCATATGCGCTGCGATAGCCGGATCATGGGTAACGACAACAAAGGAGGCGAGGTCCTGGCCCAGTTCATCTATCAGGTCCAATACCTGTGATGCAGAATGGGGATCCAGGTTGCCCGTGGGTTCATCGAGCAACACGCAATCCGGACGCGCTACCAGCGCGCGGGCAATAGCCACGCGCTGGCGCTCACCGCCTGACAATTGCGCCGGTCGATGTAAAAGACGATGCGCCATGCCTACCCGTTTCAGCATTTCCTGGGCAGCAGCCCAGGCCGCTTTACGCGCAGTGCCTGCGATCAGCAGCGGCATGGCCACATTTTCCTGCGCGTCGAACTCGGGCAACAAGTGATGGAACTGGTAAACGAAGCCCAGACGCTTATTGCGAAGTTCACACAGGGCGTTCTCATCGAGTTCGGCCAAATCATTGCCGCGCATCAGGACCCTGCCAGTACTGGGATAGTCTAGCCCGCCCAGCAGGTTGAGCAGGGTCGATTTGCCGGAGCCTGAACCTCCCACCACAGCAATCTTTTCGCCTGCGAGCAGTGACAGATCGATATTGCGTAATACGGTGACGGACTTGTCGCCATCGTCGTAGGTTCGGGACAGCCCCTCGCACTGGAGTACCACGTCATTCATAGCGCAACACCTCTGCCGGTGCGATACGGGCCGCGCGCCAGGCGGGATACAGAGTGGCAAGCAAACTGAGTAGAAATGAGGCGATCACCACAACGGCGACGTCAGACCCCTGCAAATCGGCGGGCAGCTCACTGATAAAATATACGGATGGATCAAACAGTTTCACACCAAATGCATGCTCTAAGCTGGATGTGATAGCTGCAATATTGGTTGCCAGAAACACACCAACCAGTGCTCCCACCGTGATGCCGACTGCGGCAAGCACCAGCCCGTGAGCAACAAAAATGGCAATGATTCCCCCGGCTCTTGCCCCCATGGTGCGCAGGACTGCGATGTCCCGACGCTTTTCTGCGACCGACATGACCAACGTGGATACTATATTGAATGCCGCCACCGCCACCACACTCAGTAGTAACAAGCTGACCATCACCTTTTCCATCTTGACCGCGCGAAACAGGGAACCCTGGGTCTGGCTCCAGTCCTTCACCGAGTAGTCAGCAGGCAGTTGCGCTGCCAACTTGCCCATGATGTCCGGTGCGCTAAACAAATCGCGCGTCTTCACCTGCAGACCATCGATACTGTCCTTGCTGCCGAGCAGTTTCTGCCCTGTCTGCAGCGACACATAGGCCTGATTGGCGTCAGGTTCCGCGCCAATTTTAAACAAACCGGTGACCACCAGCCGTTTGCTGCGCGGGAACAAGCCCAGCGGAGTGACCGTCAGGCGGGGCACCGTGACGTCAACGTGGTCGCCGGGTACCACACCCAGGATATTGGCCAACGAAACACCGAGTACCACGTTGAACCCATCACGCTTAAGACTTTCCAGGTCTCCCGCAATCATGGCATCAGCCAGACCTGACACCCTGCTCTCCATCTGTGGGTCCACGGCTGTCAATATGGCGCCGCGCTGTATGCGCCCGTTCACCAGTATGGCTTTCTCGGTAATGTAGGGTGCCACCGCAACGATACCCGAACTGCCCTCCACCTGTTTGAGTAAATCGTGCCAGTGTGCAATGCCGCCTTGCCTGCTTTCTACGAAACCGTGTGGCACTAGGGACAGTATGCGACCGCGTAGTTCACCGGCAAAGCCATTCATTACGGCGAGTACCACGATGAGGCTGGCGACACCCAGGACCATGCCGAGCATGGAGACTGTAGCTATCACTGAGGTGAATCGATTGCGCTTTCGACTAAAGCTGTACCGCACTCCGATAAAGGGCGCGTAATTGGCAATCGCGTTAGGGCGAGGACTCAACCTTGTCGCGGATAAACCGCGTAGTTTATGCCCGCCATTTGTTCCAGAATACGGTACACCTGACAGCTGTAACCGTATTCATTGTCATACCAAAGGTACAGCACTACCTGCCTTCCATTCACAATGGTTGCCTTGGCGTCAAAAATACAGGCATGCCGGGAACCCACAAAATCACTGGAGACAACTTCGGGCGAGGCCGAATAATCGATCTGATTGCACAGGGGTGAGTGCAGCGCCTGGTGGCGCATGAACTCATTCACTTCTTCCGTGGTCGTCTCCCGATTGAGCGTCAGGTTGAGTATGGCCATGGAAACATTGGGCGTCGGCACCCGTATGGCATTACCCGTCAGTTTTCCGGCCAATTGCGGCAACACCTTGCCCACAGCCGTTGCTGCGCCGGTTTCGGTGATAACCATGTTCAACGGTGCGCTGCGCCCGCGCCGCGACGCCTTATGATAGTTGTCGATCAGGTTCTGGTCATTGGTATAGGCGTGAACGGTTTCCACGTGACCGGCGGCAATACCGAACTTGTCATCCATGGCCTTCAGCGGCGGTGCGATCGCATTGGTCGTGCACGAGGCGGCCGAAATAATCCTGTCGGTGGGCTCGATGATGTGGTTGTTGATCCCGGCCACCACATTCTTGAGGCTGCCCTTCCCCGGCGCAGTCAGGATCACCTTGCTGACGCCCTTACTCTGCAGGTGCCTGGACAGGCCAGCCTCGTCGCGCCAGGCACCGGTATTGTCTATGATGATGGCGTTGTCGATGCCGTACGCGGTGTAGTCGATGCTATCCGGGGAATCCGCGTAGATCACCTTGATCTCGTTGCCATTGGCGACAAAGGACTGCCGTTCCTCGTCCATGCGGATGGTGCCTTCGAATGCGCCGTGAACGGAGTCGCGACGCAACAGGCTGGCCCGTTTTTCGAGATCGTTGGGTGCCTTGCCCTTGCGCACGACGATGGCGCGCAAGCGCAATCCGTCTCCTCCGTCTGTCGTGTCGATGAGGATTCGGGCCATCAGCCGGCCGATTCGACCAAACCCGTACAGTACAACGTCCTGCGGTTTCGCGAGTGGCTTGCCCTTGAAACCGATCAGCGTACCCAGTTCGCGGTCGAGATATTGTTCAAGGCTCAGGCCCGCGGTCACACCTTGTGCGGAATAGCCCACGGCCAGCCGGCCGACGTCAATGTGGGCTGTGCCAAGATCCATTTGGCTTAGGCGGTTGAATATAGGGAAGGTTTCCTTCTCGGAAAGTTCATTGCCTTCCACCTGCCGGACGTAACGGTGGTCCTTCATGATTTCGTAGACGGAGCGATTTACCAACGGTTTGCCGTAAAGGTAGCACTTGACGTTCTTTTCGCGGGATAAGCGGCCCACCAGCGGGATCATGCCCTCGGCGAGTGCCTCGCGCTGCTTCCAATCCTTGAAGTAATCGTCGGGACGAGCACGCTTGCGTTTGTTTGGCATTAGGTACCTTTGCCGTGTCCAATGAGGGTAGGGCGCGTATTATTATCCGATGACATAGAGCGTGCAAGCCAGTATCCGGCAAATTCACGGTCTGCAAGGGAATTCGTGCTTCCGATCAGCCACACCTCCGTTATAATTGCGAGGTTCCACACCACACCGCACTAACGATTCACACGGTATGTTCAGCACGCTAATCGAAAAAACGCCCTGGCCTCAACAGGTAGGCTCGCGCACTGCCCTTGGGCCATTCGCCGGATGTGCGGATGCGCGCTGCATTGCGGAACTGGCTGTTCCAGGCCGGTTACTGCTGGTGGTTACCGCCGATACCAGTGCCTCGCTTGCCCTGGAACGAGAACTGCCCTTTTTTCTTGACCGCGACTGCGAGATTCTGGTGTTCCCTGATTGGGAGATCCTGCCTTACGACAGCTTTTCGCCCCATCAGGACATTATTTCGGAGCGCCTCGATACCCTCTACCGCTTGCCAGGGATGACGCAGGGCATACTCATAGTCCCAATGCCGACACTGATGCACCGCCTGGCGCCAACGGCCTATGTTGCAGGATCCAGCTTGGTCTTGCAGGAAGGACAAACGCTGGATGTGGACCGCTTCAGGAGCAACCTGCAACACAACGGTTACAGTAACGTCGAGACCGTCTACGAACACGGCGAATTCGCGCTGCGGGGCTCACTGGTAGACGTCTATCCGATGGGTAGCGAACTACCCTATCGCATAGACCTGTTGGACGATGAGATCGATTCACTACGCACGTTCGAGCCGGAAAGCCAGCGCACCGTGGCCAGGGTGAAAGGAATCAATCTTCTACCTGCCCGGGAATACCCCCTTGATCAGGCCGCGGTGCGGCGCTTTCAAATGAACTGGTACGACACTTTCGATGTCGATCACGATCTGTGTCCCACCTATGTGGAGGTGAGCGCAGGACGCAGTCCCGGCGGCTGCGAGTATTACCTGCCGTTGTTCTTTGACCACTGCGCAACACTGTTCGACTACCTGCCGGACGGTAGTGCAATCATCACCACAGGGGATCACTACAGTGCGGCCCAGCAATTCTGGGCAGAGGTCGATAACCGTTTCGAGGAATACGGCGTTGACACCCGGCGTCCGCTGCTGCCGCCGCGGCGTTGCTTCATGCCCGTTGAAGAGTTGTACCAGCAATTCAAACGGTTCCCCGTGCTGGAATTGCGCCACAATCCCGACGCCGTGGTGCATCAGCAAACCGCGGTGCAACCGCCACCTAACCTGTCCGATAATCGCCACAGCGAATCTGCCACCGACAACCTGGTGCGCTTTCTCAGGGAGCACCGGGGTCCTGTACTACTGTGCGCAGAATCCGCCGGCCGGCGCGAGATCCTGTTGGAGTCCTTGCGCGAATACCAACTGTCTCCACCTGCCGTGGCCAACTGGCAGGTTTTTATCGACTCGCAGCTGAACTTCGCGATCGCCACGGCCCCGCTTGATCGCGGCCTGTATTTTGGCCCCGAACAACCTACTCTCGTCTGCGAAGCACAACTGTTTGGCAATCGCGTCGCGCAGCGCCGGCGGCGCAAGCGCATCGATGAGAACGCCCAGGCCAACGCTTTCAAGGCGCTCAATGAGCTTCGCGAAGGTGTCCCCGTTGTACACCTGGAACATGGCGTCGGCCGCTACATCGGCCTGCAGAAATTGGTGGTAGATGAGCAGGAGTGTGAGTTCCTGGCGCTGGAGTACGCACAGGAGGCGCGTTTGTACGTTCCCGTTGCGTCCCTGCACCTGATCAGCCGCTATGCCGGTAGTGACCCGGACCTGGCGCCCTTGCATAAACTGGGTTCAGACCAGTGGGAAAAAGCCCGCCGCAAGGCCAGCGAAAAAGTCAATGATATCGCTGCGCAATTGTTGGAAGTCTACGCTCGGCGAGAGGCGCGTGAGGGCTTCAGGTTCGAGCCGCAGGATCACGCCTATGCACAATTCTGTGCCGCCTTCCCGTTTGAGGAAACCCCCGACCAGGAAGCCACAATTCGCGCTGTCCTGGAGGACATGCACAGCCCCCGGGTCATGGACAGGCTGGTCTGCGGTGATGTGGGTTTTGGCAAAACCGAGGTCGCACTGCGCGCGGCGTTTGTGGCCACCAGTAATCAAAAGCAGGTGGCGGTACTAGTGCCCACCACACTGTTGGCACAGCAGCACTACAATTCCTTTAGCGACCGCTTCGCCGACTTGCCGGTAACGGTGGAAGTCGTATCGCGCTTCAAATCCAGCAAGCAGCTGGATGAGGTCACGCGCCGGGCGAGTTCGGGCACGGTGGACATCGTGATCGGAACCCACAAACTGCTGCAAAGTGACTTTCGCTTTAAGGACCTGGGACTGCTCATCATCGATGAGGAGCACCGTTTTGGTGTCAAGCAAAAAGAAGTCATCAAGGCCCTGCGCTCGGAAGTCGACATCCTGACCCTCACCGCCACACCGATTCCGCGCACCCTGAACATGGCATTGGGCGGGATGCGGGACCTGTCGATTATTGCCACTCCTCCGGCGCGTCGCTTGTCCATCAAGACGTTCGTGCGCGAGCACAATATCGCCCTGATCAAGGAGGCGATACTGCGCGAAACTCTGCGCGGCGGGCAGGTTTACTACCTGCACAATGAGGTGAAGACTATTGAAGAAACGGCGCGCAAACTGCGCGAGCTGCTGCCGGACCTCAGTATTGCGGTCGCTCACGGCCAAATGCGGGAAACCCAGCTGGAGCAGGTGATGTCCAGTTTTTACCACCGCCACCACCATGTACTACTGTGCACTACCATCATAGAAACGGGTATCGATATTCCCAACGCCAATACCATCATTATGGAGCGCGCGGACAAGTTCGGCCTGGCGCAACTGCACCAGTTGCGCGGTCGGGTAGGCCGCTCTCATCACCAGGCCTATGCCTACCTGCTGACCCCGCCTCGCTCGGCCATATCCGTGGACGCGGCAAAACGCCTGGAGGCCATCGAGGCCGCGGGTGACCTGGGCGCAGGCTATCTGCTGGCCACTCATGACCTGGAGATCCGGGGAGCTGGCGAGTTGCTCGGCGACGAACAGAGCGGACAAATACACAGCGTTGGCTTCACCATGTATATGGATATGTTGCACCGCGCAGTCGCAGCGCTCAAGCGGGGTGAGATCCCCAACGTGGATGCACCGCTGGACCAGGGCACCGAGGTCAACCTGCGCATCCCAGCCCTCATCCCCGATGACTATTTGCCGGATGTGAACAGTCGACTTATTCTCTACAAGCGGATTGCCGCAGCGACCAGCAACGACGATCTACGGAACCTGCAAGTGGAAATGATTGACCGTTTCGGTCTGTTGCCACCCCAGGTCAACAACCTGTTCCAGGTTTCCCGGCTGCGCCTGCGGGCCCAGGACCTGGGTATCCGCACTATTGAAGCGGGGCCGGAGGGTGGTAGTATCGATTTCAAGGAAACGACGCCGGTGAACCCATTGTGCCTGGTCAAGCTGGTGCAGTCAGATCCCCGCTCGTATAAACTGGCCGGGCCAACACGGTTGCGCTTCGAGCACAGTTCACCTGATATCCACGAGCGCTACCGCCATCTGGAGCAGCTACTGGACACTTTTATCACCGAGCGCACGACGAGCACCGCCAATGCCTGACCGTTCCGTAGCGCAATTCGTTCGACTTCTCTTTGGTGCCGCGCTCCTTTCGCCGCTCACCTTGCACGCCCAGCAAGAAGCCTTGTACCAGGTTGAACTGTTGGTATTCAGTTACCCGTCGGGAGGCGCTGCGGAACAGTGGGAAGCGACACCGGAACTTGCCTACCCCGCAGTAACGCAGTTCCTGACCGATGCAGGTCGGCTATCTGCGACTGCGCAGCCGGCGGAAGCTGCCAGTTTGCAGGTCCCTGCACAGCCCAGCCCTTTCGCCACACTGCCTGCGTCACAACGGGAATTTGGCAGCAAAGCGGACACCATGCAAAGCAGTGGCCGCTATCGGATTCTCTTCCATGAAGCCTGGTTACAGCCTATCGCGAATCAGTCGGCAGCGGTGCCTGTAGTGCTGGACCACTCGGGCGACGGTGGACAATGGCCTGCGTTGCAGGGCACCGTAAAACTCTACCAGTCGAGTGACCTGCACCTGGAGACCAACCTGTGGCTGAATACCCAGGGAGAATACCTGCACAGTTCCTGGCGCATGCCGCCACCGCCACTGGGACCGGCGTCCAGCGTACGTGAGACGCCCGAGCAGGCCGCACTGGCAGTGCCGGAAAATACCAGTGTTGCGGTACCGGACTCGAAGTATCCCTTCAGGCATGCCGTATTGCTGGAGCAGACACAGCGCATGCGCAGCGGAGAGGTAATCTATATCGATCACCCCCTATTGGGTGTGGTGGCAAAAATCACCGCTCTCAGTGAGTTGGAAGAGAAGGCAACGGCACAACCAGAGACAGCGGTACCGCCCCAACCATCACCAGCAACTCCCCAGACCTAGCCGCTCTGGCGGGTTCGCACCAGTTCAACCAGCAGGTGCCTGACAACGC